>JBHPJW010000002.1:0-114653 GCA_042567505.1 Fibrobacterota bacterium | reverse complement strand
CCTCACCATACCTGAAGTAAAAAGGATTCATCAGGTTATAGCCGATCCGGAAAAATGCTTTTTAACCCAGGGAGTCCTCTGCATGGGCCCTGCTACCCGGGACGGTTGTGAATACCCTTGTGTCAAGGGTAACATGCCCTGCACCGGGTGCTTTGGACCTGTGTCCGGCGCGGACCAGGGCGCCAGGATGATAGCTGCGCTGGGCGGAATCCTGGAGGGAGAAAAGGAGGCTGAGATAGATAAGGCGGTATCGGGAATTCCCGATCCGGCCGGGGCCTTTTACCGCTATTCCCTGTCCTCATCACTTTTAGGCAGCAGGAAAAAGGAGGACTGACATGGGGAAACGATATACCATTGATCCGATTACGCGGCTGGAGGGCCACGGCAAGATTGACATATACCTGGACGACGCGGGCAACGTGGAGAACGCCTTTTTCCAGGTGCCTGAGCTGAGGGGTTTTGAAAAATTCGCCGAGGGCCGCCCGGCAGAGGAAATGCCCCAGATTACTTCCCGCATATGCGGTGTCTGTCCCTCGGCCCATCACATGGCCTCGGTAAAGGCCCTGGACGCCCTGTTCGGAGTGGAACCCACGCCGGCGGCCAGAGCTGTCAGGGAGCTCTTTTACAATCTCTTCATGTTTGAGGACCATCTGCTCCACTTTTTCTTTTTGGGAGGACCCGATTTTATCGTGGGTCCCGATGCTCCGGCCGGTTCCCGCAATATTCTCGGTGTCATTGACAAAGTGGGTGTGGAAACAGGTAAAAAAGTCATTGAGATCCGCAAGCGCACCAGGGAATTCATGGCTGAGATAGGAGGAAAGCCCATCCACCCGGTGCTCGGCCTTCCGGGCGGGGTGGCAAAGCAGGTTACGGAGGAAGTCCGGGCGGGATTAAAAACCTTCGCTTCGGATGCGGTCGAATTCGCCAAGTTCACCATTCAGGCCTTTAATGATATTGTACTGGGCAACCAGGCTTATGTGGACCTGATCCTTTCCGATGTTTACTATCTGGAAACTCATTACATGGGGATGGTGGACAGCGACAATAAAGTGAATTTATATGACGGTGATATCCGGGTTGTAGATCCGGGAGGCGGCGAGATTGAGAAGTTCAAAAGCGCCGATTACGCCTCAGTGATTGCCGAACATGTGGAACCCTGGACCTATATCAAGTTTCCCTATCTGAGGAAAATCGGATGGCAGGGCTTTACCGACGGCAGTGACAGCGGCATATATCGGGTGGCGCCCATAGCCAGGCTGAACGCCGCTGAGGGCATGGCCACTCCCCAGGCCCAGTCGGAGTACGAGAGGATGTATGACACCGTGAAGGCAAAACCCGTGCACAATACGCTGGCCATCCACTGGGCGCGCCTGATTGAAGTGATGTATGCAGCCGAACGGCTGGTGGAACTCGCCTCCTGCGAGGAACTCAGCTCTCCGGACGTCCGCAACATGGACCTGCAGACACCCCGGGAAGGAGTGGGGATTGTGGAGGCCCCCCGGGGCACCCTGATCCACCATTACGAGACAGACGACAACGGCATTATCACAGGCGCGAACCTCATCGTGGCCACGCTGGGAAACTCGGCGGCCATCAACATGTCCATTGAGAGGGCTGCCAGAAAGTTGATAACCGGGGGGAACGTGGATGACGGGCTTTTAAACAAGGTGGAAATGGCCTTCAGGGCCTATGATCCCTGCCTTTCCTGCGCCACCCACAGCCTGCCGGGAAAGATGCCGCTGGAGGTGCGGCTGAAAAACAAACAGGGGGATAAATTGTGTACTGTTATTCGTGACGCAAACGGGGAACAAAAGATTATGTAAAAAGCAAATAAGGCTGATCAAGGTTATTCATTGGGATATAATAGTTTCAAAAATAGAAAGGTTATATTGACCAGGTTTATTGTTGAAAGGAGGCTATCATGGCAGAGGTATTAGATTGCAGAGGGTTAAAATGTCCCCAGCCGGTTTTAAAAACCGCCATTAAATCCAATACGCTCCCGGCCGGGACTACGCTGGAGGTACATGCCGACTGTCCCTCATTCCCGGATGATATCACCAAGTGGTGCAGTGATTCCGGAAAAGTGCTGGTCAGCATTGTGGACCAGGGTGGATTTAATGTGGCCACGGTTCAATTGTAGGGCTTGAAGCAGGACTGATTACCGGGCACTGAGAGGCAGGTCAGTCCTGTTTCCGATCGGCCATTATCATGATTAATAAAAACGATTGTGCTTTTGATGTCCGTGTCACCGGGCTGGTGCAGGGAGTGGGGTTCCGCCCCTTTATCTGGAAGCTGGCCACGGACCTTGGGCTGTCCGGCCGGGTCCGCAATGTTCCCTCGGGGGTGCAGATACATATAGAGGGCCGTGAGGAAAACGGCCTCTCTTTCATGGAACAACTGCCGCTGAAGGCGCCGCCCCTCACAAACATCTCGGAAATCCAGTACTGCAAGGCGGAGAAAAACTCTCTGAAGGATTTCCGCATTGTAAACAGCGGAACCCACGGCGCCTTTTCCGCTCAACTGGGACGCGATATTTCCCTGTGTGAAGACTGCCGACGCGAGCTCTTTGACAAGGGAGACCGCCGCTATGGTTATCCTTTTATAAACTGCACCAACTGCGGCCCCCGGTATTCCATTATCAGGGGGCTTCCCTATGACAGGCCCCTTACCAGCATGTCGTCATTTATCATGTGCGGCAGGTGCGAGGCAGAGTATAATAACCCGGCCGACCGGCGTTATCACGCCCAGCCGGTGGCGTGCCCGGATTGCGGTCCGTCCGTGTGGGCGGAAAGTGCATCGGGAAAAAGACTGGACAGAGACTGGCCGGAGGCCTGGGAAGACATCATCAATTCATCCGGCATTGCTGCGGTAAAGGGTATCGGCGGGTTCCACCTGACATGCAGCGCGCTGGATGAGGTCGCCGTAAGGCTTTTGCGAAAGCGCAAACATCGTGAGGCCAAACCTTTCGCGTTAATGTGTCCGGACCGTCAATGGGTGAAGAAGTTCTGTTTTCTGTCAGAAGGTGAAGAGGTCCTGCTTATGTCCCTGGAAAGGCCTATTGTGGTTTTAAGGATTCGGAAACGGTTTCCGGGCCTGTCCCATATCGCACCAGGACTCGATTCCCTGGGAGTGATGCTTCCTTATTCCCCCCTGCATGAACTCCTGCTGGACAGGGTGAATAAACCGCTGGTGATGACCAGCGCCAACTGCAGCAGTGAACCCATGATACACACCAACGAAGCCGCTCGGGAAAAACTGAAGGGACTGGCGGACCTGTTTCTGATGCACGACAGGGACATAGTCAACCGCTGCGAGGACTCGGTATGCCAGGCCGGTGAGGGAGACACTCATGTGACGAGGCCCGGAAGGAGCATGGCGCCACGGTCGTTTGCCCATTCCGGTGAAGAGATTGTGCTTGCCTTTGGGGCGGACATGAAAAATACCTTCGCGGTCTCACATCATGGAAACCTGGTGCTCAGTCCCTACATCGGGGACCTGGCCCATCCCGAAACCCAGGAAATACTGGATCGCAGCATTCAGCAGCAGCTGGAGTGTTTCCGGATACGGCCGGAACTGCTGGTATGTGACGCTCACCCGGATTATTACTCGACCCGCATGGCGGAAAAATTTTCCCGTGAAAAAAATGTCCCCCTGGTTAAGGCCCAGCACCACCACGCCCACCTGGCCGCCGCGCATTTTGAGCACGGACTGAAGGGACAGGCGTTCGGGTTTGCCTTTGACGGCACCGGATACCATTCCGACGGCACTGTGTGGGGCGGTGAACTCCTGCTGTTTGACAGGTGCTCCTTTGAGCGCAGGTCCCATCTCAAACCCGTCCCCCTGCCGGGCGGGGAAAAGGCGGTACAACATCCCCGGCGCATGCTGGTATCTTACCTTGCTCAGGCCGCCCTGCTGGCAAGGGCCCGGGAGCAGGGGATAATCGCTGAGGAAGAGGAGAAAATCCTTGCTGTGTTAGATGCTGATATCAATTGCCCCCTGACTTCCAGCATGGGACGGCTCTTTGACGCGGTCGCCTCGCTGTTGGGAGTTTGTCAATACCAGAGCTATGACGGTGAAGCGGCCATGCGCCTGGAAGCAATTTCAGACAGGACCGTATCGGAGGTCCTTCCCTGGTCTGCGGAAAAGGGTGTGATAGATTGCGGGGAGCTGTTTGAGAATTTACTTACTTTAAATAAGAAAAATGTTTCGGCCGCTGAGTTGGGCGGGAGGTTCCACAATACGGTGGCGGATATGATATATGCCTGCGGAGAACGGCTGGCGGATGTGTACGGCGACAAGGCCTGGGTGCTGGCCGGCGGGGTATTTCAAAACAGGCTCCTGAGGGAAAAAATACACAGGCATCCCGCTTTCCGCCGTCACCGGCTTTATTTTTCCTCCCTGCCCAATGACAGCGGGATTGCGCTGGGGCAGGCCGTGATTGGACTGGCCGGGATGAGCGGGGAATGAGGTAAAGATGTGCCTGGCAGTACCGGTAAAGATTAAAGAGCTGAAAGATGATAACATGGCGGTGGGCGGACTGCAGGCTGTTGAAATCGAGTTTTCCGTACAGCTGCTGGAGGATCCCAGAGTGGGGGAGTATGTGATGGTGCACGCTGGTGTTGCCATAGAAAGACTGGACGAGGAAGATGCCCTTAAAACCATCGCTTTGATAAAGGAAGCCGCCGCCGGTGGAACTGATTAAAGCATTTCGAAATCCCGAAGCCGCAGATAATCTCTCCAATGAAATTCATCAATTGGTGGGGCAAAAGGCCGTTAAGATAATGGAGGTCTGCGGCGGTCAGACCCATACTATCTATAAATACCGTTTAAAGGACCTGCTTCCGCCCGGTCTGAAGCTGGTCTCGGGGCCGGGCTGTCCGGTATGCGTGACCCCGGTCTCGTACATAGACAAGGCTGTCCGCCTTGCCTTGGACAGGGACGTAAGTATCTTCACCTTCGGGGATTTGATACGGGTACCGGGATCGGAACTGTCCCTGGAACAGGCCGCGGCAGAGGGGGGCGACATCCAGACCGTGTATTCGGCCCTGCAGGCGGTGGAGGCGGCCAGGCGGCAGCCGGACAGGCAGACTGTATTTCTGGGCATTGGTTTTGAAACCACGGTTCCCTCCCTGGCGCTTTCTATCCTGAAAGCAGAGGAACTGGGGCTGGATAACTTTTCCATGCTGCTGTCGGCCAAACAGGTCCCCCCTGTGCTTGATGCTTTACTTATGTCGGAAAAGGTGGAGATCAACGGGTTTATCACTCCCGGTCATGTGACGGCCGTTATCGGTACCCGGGCATACGATGCGGTTTGTGAGAGGCACAGGGTGCCTATGGCATGCGGCGGATTTGAGCCATTGGACATTTTAATGGCGGTGCGGGACCTGTGCCGATTGGTACTTGAGAAAAGGCATGATAATATTAATGCCTACACCCGTGTTGCGGGAAGGGACGGTAATATAAAGGCGCAACAGGTTATTGAGCAGGTATTTGAGCCCGCGGATGAGGAACTGCGGGGCATTGGCGTGATACCCGGGGCCGGGTATGCCTTCAACTCCGTATATCGGGATTATGACGCGGAAAGGAAGTTTGATGTTAAGGTTGAGGGCCGGGAAGCGAAGGGATGTATATGCGGGGAAATCCTGGCCGGAGTCAAGGAGCCGGTTGACTGTCCCCTGTTCAGGAAGCAGTGTACCCCGGGCTCCCCGGTGGGCGCCTGCATGGTCTCAAGCGAGGGCTGCTGCAGCGCGGCGTATCTGTATGATGGGTAGTAATTTGGGTATGAGGAATTGTAAGTGAGGAGTAGGGAGTAAGGAGTAGAAACGTCATTGCGGGCAAATGCCCTGTAACAGGGACTCTGCGAAGCAATCTCCCTTCAGGACAAGATGCCATAGAGAGATTGCTTCACGTAGGAATTCATTCTTTAATGTGTGTTCGCAATGACGGAGACCTGGCCTGCAGAGCCCAGTACTCCAATACTCCAATACTCCAATACTCCAAACTGAAATTAACCTGGACAAATGAATGAAAGAAACAGATAAAATCCTGATAGGTCACGGCTCCGGCGGCCGGCTGACGCGGGAACTGGTCAATGAAGTGTTTATCCGGACCCTGGGAGACAGGGCAACGGGCGGCCTTGATGATGGGGCAGTGCTGCCAGCCTGCGGAGATAAATTAGTATACACTACCGATTCTTATGTGGTCAGTCCCCTGGAGTTTCCCGGCGGGGACATTGGGAGTCTGGCCGTTTCCGGTACGGTCAATGATCTGGCGGTGATGGGGGCCCGTCCCCTTTACCTTTCTCTGGGCGCCGTACTGGAGGAGGGCCTGGAAATCGGCCTGCTGAAAAAAATGGTCGCTTCCATAGCCAGGACGGCAGAGATGGCGGATGTGAGAATAATGTGCGGGGACACCAAGGTAGTTGAAAGGGGGAAGGGGGATAAAATCTTTTTTAATACCTCCGGTATCGGCAGGCTGGAACACGAGCTGGATTTCGGCAGTATCCATTCAGGCGACAAAGTCCTGATAAACGGCACTATAGGTGATCACGGCATGACCCTGCTTACTCTGCGCAAGGGCTTTCCCCTGCAAAGCGCATTAACCAGTGACTGCGCGCCGCTGAACCGCCTGATACACAAGGCGGTCTCTACAGGCGCGGTGAAATGGATGCGGGACCCTACCCGGGGTGGCGTTGCCACGGCATTGACTGAGCTGGTAGAGGGGCGGGACTGGTGTGTCGAACTCCAGGAAAACAGCCTTCCCCATCATCCCGCGGTGGAGGAAATGGCGGAACTGCTGGGCCTGGATCCGCTCTACAGCGCCAATGAGGGAAAAGTCCTGATGGTAGTGGACGGCCGCCGCGCCGAAGAAGTGTTGGCAAGGTTAAAAACCGACACCCTGGGAAAAAAATCCGCCATTATTGGAGATGTAACAGATGCTTATTCAGAAAAAGTGATTTTGCATACCGCCTTCGGCACCCGGCGGACCCTGGGGATGTTGAATTCTGATCCGCTTCCCAGGATCTGCTGAAAAAATGGCCCTCACAGTCGTGCGCTTGAGCTGTTATGGGGAATGATGTTAATCGATACTCTTAAATACTGTCCAGCTGTCCAGAGAGGTAGGTGAAAAACGCCTCCACTCCCTCTCCGGTCAAAGCTGAGATTTGGAATGCCTTCACGGAGGCATTCAGGCTCCGGCACTCTTTGACAGCTTTATTTGGATTGAATGTAAGGTGGGGCAGCAAATCAATTTTGTTGATTAAAAGAACGTCAATCCTGGAAAATATTGAAGGATACTTCAATACTTTGTCGTCGCCTTCAGCAGTCGATAACATGCCAACTTTTATGTCCTCGCCCAGGTTATAAGCGGCGGGACATACCAGGTTGCCAACGTTCTCAATCACCGCCAGTTTCACAGTTTCAAGATCCAGCCGTGTCAACGCCTCTGCCACGCTCTGTGCGTCCAGATGGCAGGCGCCCCCGGTCTCTATCTGGACAGCCGGTGATCCGGCCCTGGTAATCCTTTCCGAGTCCCGCGGGGTCTGCAGGTCTCCGGCCACCACCGCCATTTCCCGGCCGAAGCGGCCGGCCATGGTTTCCAGCAATGTGGTCTTGCCGCTGCCCGGGGAACTGAGCAGATTAATACAGAAGACTTTTTTACCATTAAAAAGGGCGCGGTTCTTTAATGCCCAGTTGTCGTTTTTACTCATGACATCGGCGCCCAGTTTAATGGGGCCTGCGGCGCCGGATTTCTGGTTCCTCATCATATCTTTCTCCGAAACAGGGTGTGTCTCATACCTGGGTGTCTGGGCCTGGGCTGTCCCGGTTGATTTCAACCGTATCCAGGGTAAAACGGTCGCCGGAAAGAACTTCCCGGTCAAATGAATCACATTCCGGACAAGCGCTGTAAAAGTCCTTAAGCTGGTAGAGGGCTCCGCAGTTGCCGCACCTGGCTTTCGCTTTAATGATCTGTATCTTCAGCTCAGGCGTGCCGAATCCCTGTTGTCCCGCGGATTCCGTGAAACAGAAGTGAAGAGCCTCGGGGGAAATTCCGGAAAGCGGACCGACGGTGACGGTGACTGTTTTCAGGTCTTTTTTACCACCCAACCGGTCCGTTATAAGTTCCAGCATGTCATGAGCTATGGATAATTCATGCATATGAAAATCGTAAATCTGAAAATGGAAATATACCACCGATTACATTATTTATACAGTCCAGTATTTGAATTTATACAGCTTAACGTTTGCGTTCACGCGGCCTGAATACCGTTGATTGGTTGGATTAATCCAATAGCTATGGGTAAAGAAAAACCATTTTCAGAGCTGCTTTGGTTTAATGGCTTCCCGCATCTTTTTCTCACACACTGGTCTCAGAACCGCCATGGCAATAAGTTTTCATGTTTCTTCCCTCCAATTGGTTCATGTTTATTTAAAAATGATTGTTGTGTACATATAAAATACTCAAATGAAAAAATCTGTTTGTGCATTTCTTATAGTACATCATGACGGCCTCGAATTGAATTGTGCTGATTTGAGTCGCCCGGCCTCTCGTATATGGCGCCATGGGCGGTTGATCCATAGCCATAATTACGGTGAAATAAACCTTTTGCTCTAAAGTCAGGCATGGATAAGAAAGATATACAGGTGGCAAATATATTCCATGCCCAATTTTAATGGGCTTTTTCCTGCCGGGTATATATATCGGGGAGGAAGAGGCCGCCGGTCCCGTTGATGTTTGTTATCCGCTCTACTGGATTATTCTGTACGGTTCCAGTACCTCAAGCGCCTGCCGGAAATCCTCAGGCAGGGGTATGGAATACGAGTGGGAATCGTTGGTCCGCGGGTGTGTGAAGGAAATGGATTCAGCGTGCAGGGCCTGTGAGGATAAGATTTTCTGTAGCCTGGAGGCGGCGGCATGATACTGATTTGGCACCTGGCTCAGCTTATATGGCAATCCCCCATAGAGGGGATCTCCGATCACTGGGTGGCCGATGGAGGATAAGTGGACCCGGATTTGGTGGGTCCTGCCGGACTCCAAATTCAGTTTGAGCAGGGTGGCGGGGCCGTAGTAGTCCACAACCCGGAAGCGGGTGACGGCTTCCCTGCCGCTTTTAACCACGGACATTTTTACCGGCACTGTGGGGTGCCTCCCGATGGGCTTGTCAATGGTCCCTTCCCTGTCTTCCAACTGCCGCCAGACCAGGGCCCGGTAGGTCCTCTTTACCAAGCGGGATTCGAGCTGCCTGGCTAAACTTATATGGGCCTGGTTGGTCTTTGCTACCAGCATCAGCCCGGAAGTATTTTTGTCCAGCCGGTGGACTATGCCTGGCCTGAACTCGTCATTGACGGAAGAGAGCGTCTGGTACCGGTATGCCAGGGCGTTTGCCAGTGTACCCGACCTGTTTCCGCTGCCGGGATGGACCACCAGGCCTTTGGGCTTGTTGACTACCAGCAGGCTGTCGTCTTCGTACTGAATATCCAGGGGTATGTCCTGGGGCAGCAGGTGATCCGGCTCCAGCTCAGGCAATGAACGTACGGTTATCGTATCTCCTGTTTTGAGCACTGTGTTTTTTTTCGCCTGTTTATCATTGAGCAGGAAACATCCAAGGTCAAGCCAGTCCTGGATCCTGGTTCGGGAGGTGTTTTCCAGCACTGCGGCCAGGAACTTGTCCAGCCGTTGCCCATCCGATTCTTCGGCGCAGGTCCAGGAGTCGGATAGAGTGAGCATGCTTGTTTTTGTTATAAAGGTTCTTCCAGTCTCCTCCCGCAGGCGGAATTCATGAATTCCGCCTGCGGGAGGGGACTGGTCTGTAAATCCTGATAAAAAATATGCTCATGATGTTTTTTTCCTCTGGAACAAGGGAGTGATGAGGATGATCCCCACGCCGATACATACCATGGAATCTGCCACATTGAAAGTGGGCCATCGCGGATCAAAACCGGGTATGCCGGCGTCGATAAAGTCCACAACCTTATGAAGCCTGAACCTGTCAATGATGTTTCCAAAGGCCCCGGCGATGATAAGGCAGACGCCGATTTGGGTCCAGGTTTCCCGGGCGGGCAGGTTCCTGTAGAAAAAAAACAGGATAGTGATGGCAATAAGGGATATGATGCCGTAAAACAGGGTGGGATGCAAAAAGGCTATGAGCTTCTGTGGCTGAAGGCCAAAGGCGGCTCCGCTGTTATACACCAGCCTGAACTGAACCCATTCCCCGATAACCTGGATAGTGTGCTGGTAATTAATTCTTCCCGTGGGAAAAGAAAATTCCTTCACCGCCCAAATCTTGGTGATCTGGTCTGACAGCAGCCCCAGGAAGATGATGATGATATGGGCCTTCCAGTTTTTTGATCTGAGGTTGTTATCCGGCAAGGGTCGTCTCCCTGGTCATGCTGACCGGCTCATCAGGCTGTCGATCGCTACCATTTTTGCTTTAAAAGTCCTCCTGATAAACAAATTTGACAAGCAGATCAGACTGGTATGTCTAAGGATTTTTTTAACCTGGTCCCTGGAAATTTTGATTTTTTCCCCGGGGTGAAAAATGCTTCCCTTTTCACATATCAGAATCAGGGTTTCCACCGCCATGAACAGCGGCCACAGGCAAAAAAGCCTTAATCTGGGTTCCAGGCGGGGCAGCCGGCAGGTGTATTCTATGGCGTCACTCAAGTGACCCCTTGCTTTTTCAATAAGCCGGCGCGTGATGTTCTCGGCCCGGCCGCGGCTTTCCGGCAGAGAGAACGACTCCGGGGACAGGTTATTATCCTGCATGAGGGAACGGGGAATGTATAGGATGTTTCGTTCCAGGTCCTGGTACACGTCTTTTAAAATATTAATAAGCTGCAGGCCCAGACCAAAAGACACAGAAAACCGTTTCAACCGGCCGTGAGAGCGCTGGTTTATTAACAGGGAGTGGTGATAGAACAATTCGCACAGCATATTTCCCACAGTCCCGGCCACGTAGTAGCAATACCGGTCCAAATCGTTCATGGTCTGGATAAGGAATTTTTGCTCCCGGCCGCTCACCTGGCGTTGGGTGAATTCCGCCATCCCCTTGCACATCTCCCGAACCCAATTGGCGATACTCAGAGCAGGTTTCTCCGGGAGGTCATGATAAAGAGTGAATATCCATTTGCTGTGGTATGCCAGCAGCTGTTCCCAGCTGGAGGATTCCTTCCATGATCCGGGAAGCCGGCCGGCCCATTCCTTTACCTCTTGTTCCCATCCGATCTTGCAGGGAAAGAGGCTTCTGAACTGGTTGAGCAAAGGAATTTTTTCAGCGGGAGGGAGGGTGGCGTCATCTTCAACCGTATCGGCCATGCGGCAGAACAGATAGGCCAGCAGCACCTGCAGCTGGAGCCTGCCGGGCAGCACCTGGATGTTTATGGCAAAAGTGCGCGATACCTTCTGCAGCATGAACCGGGCATAGTCCTCCAACTGGATTATTTCCCCGTTTGTCAATTTGGTCCTCCAGCCTTCTTCCCTTGAAGCAGCTTGGCCATCCCGGCGGGTAGATTCTTGCCTGGTTCTGAAAAAAGACATTGGTTTAGGTGCGTTTCTGTTTGCGGCTTTTTCTGGCCTGGGAACTTTGATCGGCCAGGGCTTTTATCAACTTACCCTCTAAATCAGCCGTCCGTAACATGTTCTGGTGTTGGAAGGAAGCTAAATTATTCATTTCAGTTTCAGAAAGTTTTTTCCCGCTTGCCTCCATTTTTTTATTCAGTTGGGCCCTGATAAAAAAATACGAGTCTTCCTGCTGGCGTAACCGGTGTCTCAGGCAGAAAGCATGGAAAGAAAGGACTGCAGAAATAAGGGCGCCCCAGGATGCGATAAAAATATAAAGGGGTGCATGTTCCACATATAACCACAACATAATGGTCCCTGACAATAACACTGCGGCAAGCAGCAAAGGAGTAAAAAAAGCGGTAAAGGATTTATGCAGACCTTTCCATTTTAAAGGAAGATGGAGCCAGTATTGTCCCTTTCTAATGTATTTATCCAGGACCAGAGGGTAGGCAATATATAAACACCAATACCAGTGAATGATGAGGAAAATGGAAAATATCAGCGCCAGGATTTCTTTGTTGCTCATAGATGATAACGGTGGCTTTTATCGGTTACGTTAACGATGGTTGATTTTTGCCCGGAAAAGTGATTGACTCCCTGAAAAGATGCTCGTTTGGAAAAAAATAACAGTTTCTCATTTTCAAATTTACTTTTTTCCTTTTTTTTTACCTATAAGAGTTTTTTGAGTTTAAAGGAAAAAAACAGTGTGAGAAAGGTTTATCTTTTTTTTGCGATATTTTTTCAGTACCATAATAATTATATTTTTCCTCTTTACTCTCATTTTTATACATGGATTTAAAAGCTGTTCAGTCCGATTGGTTGGCGTGTCTTTCCTCCCTGAGGTACAAGCTCTCCTCTGAAGTGTTCGAGAGGTCCATAGAACCTCTTCAGGTCCTGGATAGTAGTGATTCACAGCTCACTCTTTCAGTGCCTCCGGATGTTGATCTTGAGCAGTTCTCCAGGGCCTTCCAGGGCTTGATAGAAACGTCTTATAATGAATCCAATGGACGTGAGGTTCAGGTCAAATTCCACAGTCCCGTAGAACACCAGGGGACGCATACGCCCCCGGTCCCCTTCAGTTCCGTCCCTCAGATTGAATTGAATCATGCTTACACATTTGAAGAATTCGTGGTGGGCAATAATACCCAGTTCGCCTATTCGGCGGCCATGGCAGTTGCCAAAGACGCAGGAGGAATGAAATTCAATCCACTTTTGATTTACGGAGGAGTTGGCCTGGGAAAGACGCACCTGCTGCAGGCCATAGGCAATTACGTGCTCTCCAGCGGTCAGAGTAAAAAGGTCCGTTATGTCACCTCAGAGACTTTCTACCGGGAGTTTGTGGATTCGATACAGCATAACCGGATCACGGAATTGTCTAATTACTATAGAAATGAAGTTGACTTCCTGTTGATGGATGATGTTCAATTTTTAAGCGGAAAAGACCGAACCCAGGAAGAATTCTTTCATATTTTCAATTCTCTGCATCAGGTTTCCAAACAGATAGTTCTTACCAGCGATAACCCGCCCAGCCAGCTGAAGGGACTGGAAGACCGTTTGATCAGCCGGTTTCAATGGGGATTGTTTGTGGATGTGCAACCCCCAGACCGCGAAACCCGGGAGGCTATTCTTAAAAAGAAAGCGGCTTCCCACAGGCTGGAGATTTCCAATGAGATTATCTCTTATTTGGCCGAATCCATAGAGGATAATGTGAGAACCCTGGAAGGATCTGTCCGGCAGCTGCTGCTTCACGCTTCCCTCAAACGGGAAGATATCACTCTGGATCTGGCCAGGGAAATTGTAAACCGGATGGATTACCACCGAAAAACCAAAACCATCAGCATGGATGATATCACTGATATTGTGGGTGATTATTTTACGGTAGAGGTAAATAAGATCCTGGAAAGGGGACGGGGAACAAAAGAAGTGGCCCAGGCCAGGCAAGTAGCCATGTTTTTAATGAAAGAACTTACTTCAGCTTCCTTAAAAACCATAGGGAAAAGATTCGGGGACCGAGACCACAGCACGGTAGTGCACGCCATTAAAACCATTGAAAAAATTATGAACCGGGACGATTCGTTCAGAAAGAGCGTAGACGGGATAATGGCCAAGCTGGGCGCGGCGTAGCGGCAAACTTTTGTAATTTGTTTTTTATTGCAGTTCAATTTTATTTTGAGATTGTGATGATATGGTTCCTTATTCGTCAACTATATTTGTTTCCCATTAAAGCGTGCCATCGGCACGCCGCTGCAGAGGTTTTGATTTGTCTTTTATAAAAAGGTTGCCGGGGGGAAGGGAGATGGCGTGCCTGCCTGCAGTCGCAGGAGTGCTGCGCAGGCACGCCATCTCCCTTCATCCATCCAGAAAAATTCCAAAACTGCCTTGTAGCGGCGTGCCGATGGCACGACGTTCTGCCTTTTGTTCTCTCTTCGTGCTGGCCACAGGACTGTTGGCCGGACCAGTCATAACTGATGTCGATGAGGTGCTGCACAAAGAAGATAAAGTCGTGCTGGTCAGCTATTCCCCATGGTCGTACCAGTGCTGGAATTCGAAAGACCTTGAAGGCTGGGTCAAAGGAAAAAGAGAACCGGGTGACTGGGTTTCCCTGGTCAAACCCACCCTTCAGTTCTCTCCTCAGCAGATCCTTTTTGGGCAGGCCCGGAACTTCCTGGTGGTGGAAACCATCGCGAAACGAATCTGGCAGTTGGATTCGGGAATGCAGATCCTCTCCAGCCTGCGGTTGCCGGGAGAACTTGAAACCAAGCTGGCTGAGTTCAGGGTTTTCTGGACTGAAGGCCACAGGCTTACTTTCGTCAATGTGTCGGAGGGACTGGCGTATCAGTACCTGGAGTCATCCGGAACATTGTCTCTTTTGCGCAAGCAAAAAATTCCGCTTTCCTGTAAGAGCTGTTTTCAGGCGAAAGTAAAAACCGGCGCATACAGCCGGAGAGAATATCCTTTTGTCTGTATCACCGCTGATGCTTATATAGTATTTGACATGTATTTTACCGGCAGTAAAGAGGTTCCCTTTAATGCGCCGGCAGGATCCGTCGTCATGAAGGAACGTTCTACTGATGCGCCGGTCCTTCTCCTTGAAGAGTCCCGGAATCCTGTGCTTGAGTATCAGGTATCAGATTTGACTTTTTGTTTTAACAGCGAAACCAGAGAGTTTTCTTATTGTCCGGGAGAGTAACAAGGCTGATACAGGCCTTTGGCCTTCTGCTGCTATTACCTTCCCATGCTCTGGCTGAAGCCGGATTTATCAGCAATTTGGAATGCTATTCCCGGGGTCGGCCGGTGCCGGCCGGCATTTCCGGGCGCATGGCCTTTAAGCAAAGATTGAGGATACGGCTTAACCAGAAGCTTCTGCTGGAAAACCGGGATTATGAATTTTCCGATCCGGACCAATCCTTCAAACTGGCGTTCAGCCTGAATCCTGGGGACAGTTTATGTCTTGAACTTTTCAATTCCCCCATCATCTCCGCCCCAACCTATCGGCTTTACCGGCTGGAGGATGTTCCGGTATTTAAAAAAGGAGGCCTTCCGGAAAGGAAGGAGGTTCAGGTCGCGTCTCAGGCCGGTGCGGGTGAAGGCAGGGTACCCGCCTACAGACTGGATTATGGCGGTAACAAGTCCCTGCTGGTTACGGTGGGGGGCGAAGGAGGCGTTAACCTAGAGCAGTCGTTGCAACTGGATATCAAGGGAAGGCTTTCTGAGAATGTGTTTATCATGGGCCATTTGTCTGATCAGGAGATACCGATACAGCCGGAAGGCAATACAGCGACCTTAAGGGAGGTTGATCAGATTTATATGAAGGTGTACGGCAGGGAATATTCATATACTCTGGGAGATTACCTGTTTAGTTTCGGAGAGCCGGGTGTTGATAATTATGTGGCCAATGTGCAGGGAATGATGGCCCATTATGCCAGGGGGCAATATGGTGGAAAAGTATCCCTTTCGCGCACACGCGGCCAGTATCATACCTACACTTTTTTTGGGGAATTCGGGAAACAGACGGATTATTTCCTGCGCGGAAAAAACGGCGAGCAGTTTATCACGGTCCTGGCGGGCACTGAACGGGTCTGGAGAAACGGGGAACGCCTGAGGAGAGGGAAGCATTACCAGATTGAATACGGCGAAGGCCGGATTGATTTCCTGACCCCGGTGGTGGTATCAGGGGACGAACAGTATACCGTAGAATTTCAGTATACGCGTCAGGACTATCCCAGCTTCCTGTATTCCGGCGGATTAGCAGACACGCTGGGAAGGTTCACCTGGTCTTTGCGCGCCATAACAGAAAGGGACAGCAGAGACAATCCAGACGCCTTCATGCTCTCGGATGTGGACAGGGAATACCTGTCCGGGATAGGGGACAATGAATCTGAAGCCAGGACCAGGGGATTCTCACATCCCTACCAGGACTCATTATGGATAGCGGGTTTGTATGCCTGGGATCAGGACAGGTTCGCTTATGTTGATTCAGCGGTTTTCGACTCCCTGCGGGCAACCGCGGTCCCCATGTATTCAGTAAATTTTTTTCCTTCGGACACGGGAACGTACGCGGAGGTTGCGCCCGGCAGCCGGTACCGTTATACCGCATCCCCTGATTCAGGCGGCTTTTCTCCGGGAACGGACATAACCCTGCCGGCCTCAAGAGCTCACTACGCTCTGGGGATCCGGTATCAGGATACCACCGGTAAGGAAACGGGGCACGCTTCTTCCCTGGTGTTGATGGGTTCAGCGCTGGATAAGAACCTGTTTTCAGATTTGGAAGACAGTGATAACGACGGGTATGGACTGAAATATGCCGGATCACAGCGATTGGGCCGGCCCGTGGATGAAGGCGGATGGGGCAGGGTAGGATTGAAATTCCTGAATGATATGAAAAGCAGGGATTACCGGTCTTTCCGGCAGCTGGTTGAGCCCTATCAATTCAGGGAAATCTGGAATATTACCGCCGGGTACGGTGAGAAGGATTATACATCCAACCGGTTCATTCTCGAGGAAGAACTGTTCAGGGGAGTGACCTTCGGGTCGGAATACGGTTATTTTCAGGGAAATGGAAACGGCATTGGAGGAGACGGCGCGAATTCCGAACGTGTAAAGGGTTTTTCTAGTATAGGCCGGGTGGATCGCGGCCTGGACGCGTTTACCGAATCCAAGCACGCCAATATCACCAGGGATGGCAGGCATCAGGTGCGGGACAATTACAAAAGCGGGCTTACCGGCGCCTGGATGTTGGGGAAGTTTCTGCCCCGGGCCTCCTTTATGCAGGATGAGTGGATAGACAGGAGACCCGGAGCGCCGCTGGCCAGGAGCATGAAGAGGGAGGGAAATGCGGGTTTTGAGACCAGGCCCCTGTTTAAAAAAATGCTGCTCACCGCAAGCGCCCAGGTGCTGAGGTGGAACTCTAATTTCACTGGTGATGCTGCGGTTTACACCGACTCCCTGCACTCCTGGGAAGTATCCCAGAAGACAGAACTGTTTGATATAGGGCCCTGGCAAACAGACCTGTTCCTTTCTTACCAGGAAGTCAAACAAAGGGATTCCCTGCGGTCTGAACTGGGGGAAAATACGTTTAAGCTGGCAGAGTGGAACAACCGGCTGCATGACCGCAAGGGGAGCTTCTCGCTTATCTCCAGCTACCGGATCAATCAGAAGGTGGATTACCCCTTGATTGATTATTACCAGAAGGTGCCGGAAGGAACGGGGACCCATTCCTGCGACACTCTCACAGACCAGGCCGGCAGGCAGAGGGACTGGTGCGTGGAAGATGAGAAGGGCGATCGTGAATTCCTGGGACAAAGAAGGGATAGCATTGGGATTGGCCTGCAGGATGTGAATTTGAACGGAAACCTGTCGCTTTCACCGGGCAAGCTTCCCTTAAAGCAACAAGGCCTTCTCAATGACATCAAAATATACCTGGAATTTATCCTGGCCCATCAGGATGACTCGAGAAATCCCGGCATGGGCCCTCTGTTCACCGATAATCAGATTGAGCAGGTCCTGGGAGGCCGCGCCCGCTACCAGCCGTCTGTCCGCTGGACCAATGCCGGTGGCGATAAGACCTGGCATGTTATTTATGAAAGGGAGTTTCAAAAAACCTACAGTTTCCCTGTGTATAAACACCTCCTGGTGGGAGAACGATCAACCTTCAGGCATGAAATTACCGCAACCCTGAATTATACCCTTCGCCAGAACGTCTCTGACCGCAGGAGAACATCCGGTGAGGAACAGCTGAATTCAAATGTTCTCGCCTCTGGCTTCGGAGGCGAGGTGGAAAAAAAGCTACGCGGCGACTGGCTGGTCCGTCCCATCACGGATTATTCCAGGTCTGAGGGAACGGAAGCGATAAGCGGCGGGACCACGGAAAGCGCTTTCGTCCTCCAATCGCTGTATCCCAAGCTGTGGCTGGAGAAGGGGGTTTTCCGCAGGGGACGCGTCTATGTTGAATATGGATTGAATTATATCTGGGGAGAGGGACAGAGGAATGAAATTTTCAAGTATAACGGTTTTGACAAGGGGCTGACCCACCGGGTCCAGGCCGGAATGGATTTTCAGGTAGGTCAGTATGTGTATGGAAATGGCAACTATCTGTTGAGGAAAGAGCCGCAGTCCGACAGGCTTTTCCAGAAACTAACCGCTGAGATACAGGCTGTGTTCTGATGGTAAAACTGCTCACGGTTATGTTGATGTGTGTTATGGCCGTTTGGCGCCCGGGCCTCTGCGCCTCTCCGCCCGCCGGTTCGGCGCTGCCCGCGGATGAGGGAATTCCCGGATCCGATTCCCTGGCCCGGGTCCGGTACCAGCTCATGCGTGATGGATTTCTGGGAGCGGACATAAAAGCAGGAAAAGTGATCGCGGGACCCATGTTTAAGATAAGGGAAATTGTCGTTTCCAGTCCCCAAGAGTTTTCCCTCAGAGAGCTGAGGCTGGCGGGATATCCCGGCCAGAGCGCCACGGCCCTGACCATGGATAGAATAAGGGAACGGGTGAGCGCATACTTGCTGGAAAACGGATATCTGTTTTTCAGCCTGTCTTTTGATTTGGAAGAGGTCCGTCCGCCACCGCCTGCGGGGAAAAGCGGGAAGAGGGAAGGAAGAGGCCAGGTGAGGCTGATGGTGACTATTGCGTCCGGAAGCGAATATAAACTGGGGGACATCCAGTTTTCCGGGACCAAAACGAAACCCACTGTCCTTTCCCGGCTCAGCCTGCTTACCAGGGGCGACACCTATGAACACCACCGGGTCGGACAGGCCAGGAAAAAGCTGGCCAGGACAGGCTATTTTCATTTTGTGGAAGAGGGGCCTCTTTCCCGCGATTCTCTGAGAAACCTGCTTTATCCCGCCATGTATATGTCTGATGTAAAAGGCAACAGTATCAGCGGAGTGTTCGGCTACGCTTCCGAAGCCGGAGAGAGGGGCGGGGGCCTGGAGGGTTTTCTGGATATCAACCTGTTCAACCTGGCGGGAACAGCCAGGGACTTTGCCTTCACCTTCTCAGGCCGGCCTGAGCAGAAACAGGTCCATATGAATTATAAGGAGCCTTTTCTCTGGACCCTGCCGCTGGGCGCGGGCCTGGACCTGTCGCTTCTGCTCGAGGACAGTGTGTACAATGAGAGGTCCCTGGGAGTCACCCTGTTTCAGGACATTGATTTCTTTTCCAGATACCTTCTCTCCTATACGGGGCAGGAAAACGAGACCTTTTCCGAAGGTCCTGACGGCCGGATAACCTCGGTCAGATCCACAGCCATCATCACCGGGATAGAAACCGTGTTTGACTGGAGGAACGCGGCTCCCCATACGCTTTCGGGCGGGACGGTCAGCATAGGCCTGAATGGAATCCGAAGAAACACCTCTGATTCCATAGATTATCTGGTCCAGAACAGGAACATTATCAAGTACTGGCTTCCGATTTCCAAAAGATCGGTGCTTCATCATAAGCTGGCGGGCGCAGGTGTCTGGCCCCTGGAAAAAAGCCTGGGAAACAGAGGAAATTTGTTTCAGGTGGGGGGCGCTCAAACCATCAGGGGTTATCGGGAAAATGAGTTCCTGACCAATTTATACCTCTATGCCAATGTGGAACTGCAGTACCTGCTGTCGGACCGGAACCGGATCTATCTCCTGGTGGATCCCGGCTTAATCAATAAAAACCAGGGGGACGTCTACTGGAACCGGGTACTGGGTTATGGAGTAGGAGCGGACCTGGGAAGCCGGGACTGGATATTCGGCATCAGCTATGCCCTGAGCACCGAAAGGAAATTCGAAGAGGGCCTGGTGCACGTGAAGGTGGTGAATAATTTCTAAAGGTTCTTTGGTTATAGTTATAGGTAATTAACCTTTGGAGTAATGGAGTAATGGAGTAATGGAGTAATGGAGTATTGGGGTGTTGGGCTCTAATAGGTATGAGGTATGAGCCGCCGCCGTCCCGCCTTCGGCGGTATTTTGGCGGGCCAAGGGTATGAGGTGTGAATGGAGGACCTCCTTATATTGGCATGCGAGGACTTAAACAATCGATCATTCGAACATGCGATCATTCAAACATTCGAAGGAAGATAGGCAAAGGATAATTATGCGGAATACTGTGCGAAACTTCGTCATTCGATTTTTTGATTGTTTGAATGTTCGATTGTTTAAAGTTTCCCGCTTCCCACTTGCCAGGGAGGCCACATACTCTACCCCTACAAATTAACCTCCAGCCCCTTATCCCTTAAATATTCCTTCACCTGCCTGATGCTGAAGGTGCGGAAATGAAAGACAGAAGCGGCCAACAGGACCTGGGCGCCTCCTTGAGCTACTCCCTCATAGAAATGCTCCAGGGTTCCCGCTCCGCCGGAAGCTATGACAGGAACATCAACAGCGTCAGAAATGCCCCGGGTAAATTCCAGGTCATAGCCATCCAGCGTGCCGTCCCCGTCCATACTGGTCGGAAGGACAGCGCCCGCACCAAGCTCCTGACATTGCTTTGCCCAGGCTACGGCGTCTTTGCCGACCGGTTTGGTGCCTCCGGACACAACCAGTTCAAATCCCGAAGGCATTTCCCTGTTTCTTCTGGCGTCGATGGCCACGGTCACTATTTCGGAACCAAACCGAGCCGCCGCCTTTTTTACCAGGTCCGGATTTTTGACGGCCGCGCTGTTCATAGAGATTTTCGTAGCGCCGGCCTCCAGGACCATTTCAATATCTTCCAGGCTGGAAATACCGCCGCCCATGGTTAAGGGTATCTCGATTACTGAAGAGACGTTTTTCACCCATTCAAGCCTGGTCTTCCGGTTTTCCACGGTCGCTGCTATGTCCAGCATGGCCAGTTCATCCGCGCCTTCTTTTTGGTAAAAAACAGCGTTTTCAACCGGATCACCGGCATCTCTTATATTGACGAAATGTATTCCCTTGACGACCCGCCCTTCCTTCATGTCCAGGCATGGCATAATCTTTACCGCGCTCATAACTTGTTCTCCTTTCTGCTTCTTTAGCGATAAAAAGATATTTTTAATGGGGAAGAAATTAAAACTGATTTATAAAATGACAATTACCATTAACCATAAAGCGCTGATAAGGGTTTTTTCGAGGTGGCACATAGCTCCTCCGCTGAACAAACTGGTTATACTTGGTTTCCGTGGCATGCTGCCGGTAAGACCTGGCCTATCTCCGAAACTTTCCTGGGACCTGAAAAAGGTCTCTGTTGATTATAAGCATATGAGATGCACTCTGGGGATATGGGACCCGATTTCGAAGAAAATTTTCCTGGCGCCCGGGTCCACTGTGCCTTATATAGATTATGTTAAAAAGGCGGCCCTCAGGGAAGGCCGGGGCGCCAACCAGATGGAACCGGGTTACTATGCCGATTATAGTAAAGGTGAACATCTCGAGGGCATGGTAAGGGGCCATCAGGCCCTGCGGCAGTCCGGATTGCGCTTTGTGCGCCGCACGGTCAGGGGTGCGCCTTACCGGAAAACGGATCGCATGTATTTTGGCAATCCCTATGACAACCTTCACTGCGCCTGGAATCGCGACCCAAAGAAACTGGGATTTTCCAGCGGCGGCTGCCTGGTGGTGGCCGGGATGCCGCACTGCAGGCGTCAAGAACGGCCTGTGCCAAATCAGGGACATTGGAGGGTGTTCCATCAGATCATCTACCAGACAACCCAGAGGAAATTTCCCATTTTGCTGCTGGAAGCCGCGAAATTGAAACAGGCCCTGGAGCATACAGCATCAAAGCCCCTGCTGTGTTACGGATCTGAAGGAAAAGCGGTAAGGAAACTGCAAAGGATGTTGAAAGGGCGCGGTGTCTATAAAGGTCCTTTTAACGGCCGGATGGATTCCCGGACATATCGGGCTTGGAACAAGGCTGGGTTTGTGAGGGCGTGAGTTGTGCTGGAACCCTGGGTATTTTTTATAATCCGTAACCGGTAATAGGTTATCAGTAATCGGTATGAGTCTAAAGCAGACGAAACGTATTCCTAGGGCCCAAGAAACGAACTGATTACCTATTACCGGTTACCGATTACACACAGTCGCTTAGTTCCTGCTATCAAAAGCCACCTTATACTTCATCCCGGGGACTTCTCTCACAAACCTGGGCAGGGCGTAGCCGGGCAGTTTCTGTTTCATCTCTTCCCATAACTCTCCGGCTGACCTCTCACTTACTTCAAAGTGATGGGTTCCCCTGGTTTTATCGAGCTGGTGCAGATAATAGGGGACGATACCGGTGCTGATCAACCTGCGGGACAGTACAGATTGGATCTCCATGCTGTCATTGATGTCTTTTAACAGAACAGACTGGTTGAAGACAAGCATGCCGGTTAACAACAGTTCTTTAATGGCTCCAAGGCATTCGTCCTTCAGTTCCGCCGGGTGGTTGGCCTGAATGATGGTTATTATTTCCTGGTGTTCATTCGTGGCCTTATTCAATACGGAAAGCAGACCGCTCTCTATCCTGGAAGGCAGGGCCACCGGCATGCGGGTATGGATACGAACGGTTTTGATGTGCGGTATTCCCGACAGTTGATGCAGAACCTGTTCCAGCGCCTGGTTATCGAGCATCAGAGGCTCGCCTCCGCTCAGGATGATTTCCTCAATGTCCGGATGCTGATGCAAATAGTTCCAGGCCGGTGTCCATTGTTCCGGATTCCGGGGAAGGCCCTGATAGGGGTACTGCCTGCGGAAACAGTACCGGCAGTGCACGGCGCAGGTTGGATGGCAGATGAGCAGGGCACGGTTCCGGTATTTTCTGATAAGGCCGCGCGCGACAGTTGATTGAAGATCACCCACAGCGTCTGTTTCATATCCCGGAACAGGTTTATGTTCTTCGGCAAGCGGGAGGACCTGCAGTAACAGGGGATCATTCCAGTCTTTCTTCTTCATCCGTTTCGCAAAACTGCGGGTCACCAGCATGGGAAATTCTGATTTTTCCAGAAATGGCCAGGGGGATCGGGACGGATCCAGTTCCAAAAAATCGAGCAGAGTATGTATGTCAGTAAAGGATTTTTTTAATTCTGTTTTCCATGAGGGAGTTTCGGATTGTTGGTTTTCAGTCATAGAGGATTCCTTGGCGATATAACTAGGCCAAATGGAAATTGTGGAGTAATGCTTTTATCAGGATTGAGAGTGAGGAACCAGTACCGTCATTGCGAACCCACCCTCCATCAACAAAAAGGCAAGGCTTTTGGAAATGCTTCAGCCGTAGGTGGCCTCTCAGAGAAGGTGGGTGAAGCAATCTCCCTTTGGAAGCTTGTTCTGCAGGGAGATTGCTTCGCAGAGACTCTATTACAGAGCCTTTGCCCGCAATGACGGTTCCATCACCCCACAAAATCCAACCTTCTATTTTCATTTACCACAGAATCTAATTACTTTTTACCCTTTCAGTTAAAAGCGGGAGATATATGGGAACAGTAGCGACAAATGAGTTCAGAAAGCGGCTGCGGATTATGATAGACGGCGAGCCCTATGTCATAGTTGATAATGAGTTCGTAAAACCCGGAAAGGGACAGGCCTTTAACCGGGTTAAAATAAAAAACCTGCTGACCGGCAAGGTGATTGACAGAACCTACAAGTCAGGCACAACCGTGGAAGAGGCGGACATGACCTTTAAGAGCATGCAGTACCTGTTTAACGACGGATCGCTCTGGACCTTTATGGATCCCAAGACCTATGACCAGATTGAAGTTTCCAAGGATGTCATGGAAGGGGTAGGCCAATGGCTGTTGGACAACACCGATTGTGAACTGGCTTTCTGGGAAAGTAAACCCATTTCCGTTACCCCTCCTATTTTCATGAACCTGGAAGTCACTTACACCGAACCGGCGGTGAAAGGCAACACCTCCACCAACGTCATGAAGGACGCCACCCTGGAAACGGGCGCGCAGGTGAAGGTGCCGCTTTTTATCGACCAGGGAATGAAGGTCAAAATAGATACGCGTACGGGTGAGTATGTGGAAAGGGCCAAGGAGTAGGGAGATAGGAGTAGGGAGTAGAGAAAAAAGGAATCAGGTGTCAGGAGTCAGGGGTCAGAGGACAGATACGTCACCCTGAGCCTGTCGAAGGGTGATGGTGATCTGGATATTTTTTTTCCCACTCCTCAGTTCCCACTTTTTACACTCACAACTCGAAACTATTTGAATCCATGAGCCTTCAGGCAGCAGAATACCGGGCGGACACTTTCTGTAAAATCCGGGATTATTTCAGGGAGCGGGGCGTGCTGGAAGTCGAGACGCCCCTGATGTCGCGCGGTTCGGCAACTGACGCCTGTATCGATGTTTTTTCCACTTTATACAAAGCGGGAAGCCCTGACAGCCAACGGCTGTACCTGCAGACATCGCCTGAATTGTATATGAAGAGAATGTTATGCAGAGGATACCCTTCGATTTTTCAGATATGTCGGGTATTCCGGGACCACGAACATGGCCGGCTGCACAACCCGGAATTCACCATGCTGGAATGGTACAGGTTAGATTATAATTACCGCAGGCTGATGAGAGAGACCGCGGAATTATGCCGGCTGGTACTGGGGCCATGTCCTGTTTTGGAAAAAAGCTACCGGGATGTTTTCACAGGCATAACCGGTCTGGATCCGTATGTATCTTCAGAACAGGACCTGACGGGTTTTATAAAAGAGAGGGCGGGGGAGGAGCCTCCCTTCTCACAGAAGGCAGACCTGTTGAATTACATCACCGCATCCTTTATCGAACCGGCTCTTCCACCGGAAACCTTGAGTTTAATTTTTAATTATCCCATGGAGCTGGCCAACCTGGCCAGGCAGGACCCCGAGGAACCTTTAGCAGCCAACCGATTTGAGGCCTTTTATAACGGTGTTGAATTGTGCAACGGTTTTGAAGAGATCACCGGAGCGGAAGAATATAAGGAACGTTTCCTGGCCGAGAACGTAAAACGAAGAAAGGCCGGCAAGCGGGAACTGCCCCTGGATGAAAAGTTTCTCAAGGACATCAGGAAAGGACTTCCCCCCTGTTCGGGGGCGGCATTGGGATTGGACAGGCTTGTTATGCTCGGCATGGGGGATAGCGACATTGCCTCCGTGCTGGAGTTTCCGATAGATGATTGTTAGCGGGGGATTCAATATGAAACTTGGAATCCCTTTTCTTATTCCAATTTAAAACGCTTGACTCCAAACGAAATCGGCTGGATAATTCCTGACATTACAAACTGCTGAAAAAATCCGCGATTCCGATTAATAACGATAATTAATAACTATGGCATGTTCCTTGCGCTTTCTTTTAAGTGTATAACTTAAAAAGGAGTTCTAGAATGAAAGGTTCATGGAAAATAGGTTCGCTGGCCGGGGTGGGAATCCAGGTACATTTTACCTTTCTCCTTCTGGCCGGTCTGATATTCATAACGACACTTATTACCGGACAGGGCCTGGCTGTGGCACTGGCTGGCCTTGTATTTCTGGCATTGATATTTTCTCTTGTGGTGTTGCATGAACTCGGCCACGCGCTTACAGCACGGCATTTCGGCATTTATACCCGGGACATCACCCTGCTTCCCATCGGGGGAGTGGCAAACCTGGTCGGAGAGGTCCGGCGTCCCGGCCATGAGATACTCATTGCCCTGGCCGGTCCCGCGGTGAACCTGGCACTGGCAGTTCTCTTCGTTCTCTTCTGGCTTGTGAGCAGTGCCGCCCCTACAGACGGAGTTTTTTCGGCATCGACCGTTCTGGGGCAGCTGGTGTACATAAACATCGCACTGGCCGTCTTTAACCTTTTGCCGGCCTTTCCCATGGATGGAGGCAGGGTATTGAGGGCCGTGATGTGGCTCCGCATGGACAGATTGAGGGCCACTGAGATTGCGGTAAATATCGGTAAAGTCGTTACCATAGGCATGGCCATCCTGGGCGTGTTTTACAATCCCTTCCTGATACTGATAGCTTTTTTCATCTGGTTTGCCGGCAGCAGCGAGCTCAACGCGCTTAGATTGCAGCGGGTATCGGAAACGTACCGGTATCCGGGCAATTTATTTGAATATCCTTATATAGTCCGATACAGGCCGACGTGGTCAAGATGGTAGGAAGCATAAAAGCCAAAAGAGGTTCGTTCTCTTTGCCTTGCCCGCCCCCCGGCTTAGGCTTATCAATCCGGTGATGATAAAATGAAAAGCTTCTCCGTCTATGCCCCCGGGCCAAAACAGGAAACTTTTTAATATGTCTGATGGTATTCTGCTGGGAGAGGCTGTGTTTTCACTGCATCTGTTCCCGGCATGGGGTGCTAGCGTGCCTTTAACCCATTTAACTGGTTAGGATTATAGCTATCTTTATGAATGTAATGGATTGACAGCAGTCTTTTTAACCCCTGCCGGTTAAGCGGGCTGTTTAATAAAACTTTAAGCGAACAGCCTAAGGCGATGCCTGGTCCAAAGAAAAAAGCCCGGTTGAGTTAATCCCGGGCTCTACTGTCTTCAATGGAAGACAGGTTGTGCTTACCGGTATCCCCTCAATTCTTCTGCTCTTCAGACTCCTTCCTGGCTTTTTCATTATTTCCGTCAATGTTTTTCTGCTGTACGTAAATTCCGGCGGGAAGCCTGAAGTTTTTGTTCTTGGCATTTGGAACCCCGGCGCGGCGTCCGGAAACATCTGTCAGATGCTGCATGCTTTCCTTCCAAACCAGGTCCGGACGGAACTGCAGTTGGTAACTCTTATCCCATGGGCTGACCATGGATTTTTCTTCACCAAATACGATAGTGGGCCGGTCTTCGCCTATGATTCCGTCTACCCCCGAAGTGTCCCAAATCTCCAGGTTATCGTAATACAGGCCCTGGTTGCCGCTCCAGCTGGTATACACCCCGACCGCCCAGTAAATATCGCACCTTCCCTCATCGAAGTTATCAAAAAGGGTAACTATGTTCTCATCTTCGGATACCAATTCTCCATTTTTCCAGAGCTTGTAATATCCGTTACTGGTGTTAGTCCAGTATATCTCCTGTTGAAAGTCGACCCATTCACCCTGGATAACGTCTGTGGAGAACCTCCTGCAGTCTGGTTCTGCCCTCCAGGCAAAAGAGAAATTACTGCTGCTTAAACCGATCTCATTGAATATCCCGCAGCTGTAGCATACCTCACTGCTGTGGCTGCCGCCCCCGCAGTTATCCTCACAGGGCCAAGTCTTCCACTGGGAAATCAGCATCCAGGAGATGCTGCCGGAGAAAAAATTGTCGGGTATGAAATACGACCATTTGTAGACATAGGTTTTTTCATTGGTTTCCACGCGCTGGCTGCTGAATTCAGCGCGGCGTCCGGAAGATGGTACCTGGGAATATCCGCACCTGTCCGAAGTATTGCGCCCGCTCTTGTCGGGATTTTCCTCATTGGTAATCGATGTGCCCTGTATTTCCAGACTGACGCGGCCGATGTTGGCGCTACGGGACCCATCCTCGAAATCGACCTGGTACACCAACTCTGCCTGGGTAAGACACAGGTTAATGGCCAGGACATATAAAAACATTGAGGGTAATCTTTTCATATTGCTCTCTCCTTTCTGCGCCTGCCGGCAATGATGTTTCTGTTATTGATGACCGAAAACTTATTTTCCTTAATCCTTATTCTGTTCTTCTGGTTCTTTCACAATCTTTCCATGGCCCACCCGGGCATTCTTCGGCTGTAGGTAAACCCCCGCTGGAAGCCTGAAGGATGTCTTCTCTTTCGGGTTTGGAATCCCAATCCTGCGTCCGGAAACATCCATCACATGCCGCACGCCTTCCTTCCAGACCAGGTCCGGGCGAAACTGCAGCTGGTAGTTTTTATCCCATGTCTGCTTTAGAACGGGGCTTTCTTCACCAAGAATTATGGTGGGACGGTCTTCCCCAATTATCCCGTTAACTCCTGAGGTGTCCCAGATCTCCACGTTATCGAAATACATGCCTATAAAATCCTTGGATCCGCTCCAGCTGGAATATACTCCCACTGCCCAGTAAATATCGCATCCGCCCTCATCAAAATTATCAAAGAGGGTTTTAACGTTTGATACGTCGGCGATTAATTCCCCGTTTTTCCAGAGTTTGTAATATCCGTTGTTAGTGTTGGTCCAATATATTTCCTGCTGGAATTCGAACCATTCGCCGAGGATGAATTCAGTGGGCACCCTGTTGCAATCGGGCTCGGCCCGGTAGTTGAAAGAAAGTCTGGGAGGATCCTGGCCCACAGTAATTTCATTGAATATCCCGCCGCCATAGCAGATGTCATCCCTGTTGGAACCGCCTACCTCACAGGGCCAGGTCTTCCACTGGGATATCAGCATCCAGCCAACATCTGTGCCGTCAAAATAATCCGCGGGGGCGTAATATTGCCACTTATAGACATAGGTTTTTTCATCAGTTTCCACGCGCTGGCTGCTGTATTCGCACCGGCGGCCTGATTGCGGGAAGTAGCAGTAACCAGCTCTTTCGGAAGGATTTCGTCCATTCCGGAGGGGGTTTTCCTCGTTGGAAATCTCGGTACCCTGGGTTTCTATGCTGGCGCGTCCAATGTCGGGCTGGACGGCACCGTCCTCGAAATCAGCTTTGTAAATCAATTCTGCATGAGTCAGGCTCAGATTCACGGCAAATACAAATAAAATCACTAAGGGCAGTCTTTTCATGCTTCCAGCTCCTTTGTTTCGGCCTTATTACATCTCCTTGAAGATTTCGCGAACGAGAATCCTTTGTAATAAATTATCGTGAAGCTCGGTTTTTTGCAGAGCATCTTTAATTAAAAAAACGCAAAAAAGGGCTTAAATGGGAGCGAATATGTTTAAGACGATATATTTTATTACTCAGACAGTACGGAAAACTTTCCCACTGGAGAAAAACTGTCCAACTTCTTTCCCCATGCGGACAAGAATAAAGACCTAATCAGGTGGTTACCTGATTAGGTGTGACTTAGGTGTGTACCCCTCTGAAATTGGTTGGTTTATACTGAGATGTGTTTTATCCTACCTTACTCAGTGATTACTACTTTCCTTCTAATTAGGCTCCTTTCTGGCTTTTTCATGGTTAATGTCCGGATTCGGCTTATTCACATATATTCCGGCGGGAAGTTTAAAAGGAACTCTTCCCTTTGTGGCCGGAGATCCTATCCGGCGCCCTGATATACTCATTATATCCATCACATTTTCGTTCCACTGCAGATCCGGACGGTAATCCAGTTTATACTTCGCCGCATAAGATTTGCTGCTGGCTCTGCTGGCATCGATAACTGTGGGCCCCGGTTCGCCTATTATTCCGGTCACTCCCGAGGTGTCATAGATGTGCAGATTATCAACCCACAGGCCCAGCCAGTCTCCGGGGCCCCACCATTCTCCATAGACTCCCACTGCCCAGTAGATATCACACCGTCCCTGATCAAAATTGTCCAATAACGTCTTTATTCCTTCATCTTCGGATATCAACTCTCCATTCATCCAGAGCTTGTAATACCCGTCATTTCCATTAGTCCAATGAATCTCCTGTTGAAAATCGAACCATTCACCCTGGGGGACTCCCGTAATGTTGTGCCTTCGGCAGTCGGGTTCTGCCCGCCAGGCGAAAGTGAGTTCACTTTCGCTGATATCAATCTCGTTGAATATTCCGCAACTGTAGCAGACCTCGCTCTGATGACTCCCCTGTCCGCAATTATCTTCGCACGGCCAGGTCTTCCACTGGGAGATCAGGTTCCAGGATATGTCTCTACCAGTGAAATAATCTTCGGGTATGTAATAGGACCATTGATAGACATACGTTTTATTCCAGGTTTCCACGCGCTGGCTGCTGATTTCGGCCCGGTTGCCGGGAGAGCCTACGCCGCAGAAGGCGACCCTATCCGAAGTATTACGTCCGCTCTTGTCGGGATTTTCCTGATTTTCAATTACGGAATTCCATATTTCTATGCTGATGCCGCCGACGTTTGCCTGGCGAGAGCCGTCTTCAAAATCAGCATGGTAAATCAACTCTGCCTGTGTCATGCACAAGGCCCCGACCAGAACAAATGCAGACGTTAATGATATCCCTCTCATATTATTACTCCTTTCATTCCCTGCCGGAAGGCAAAGTTGATTAATTAAATGAAGACAACGCTAACTAATATTTTATCCCCAAACTGGACGATAAGCAACGATTCTTTTTAGCAATGGTCCCCCCATAATTTGGACCCCCCCCGATAACTACGAAAACTATTACTTATATAATATTGCGGAATTACATTTTCTGCATAGCAATTTTCCTGAAAAAAAATGAAAAATGCTCTGATGCTAATAAAAAATACTGAGGACGATATATTTTTTTACCCAAACAGTATGGAAAGCTACTGCAAATTTTCCAAAAAAAAGATAGCGGCCGCAAACACCCTATAAATATCCCTCAATATTCCTGATTTCCTTCAGATTCTTCCGGGTTATTTTTTTTGTCCATGCCGGTATCTTTCTGTTTTATATATACTCCGCCAGGAAGCCTGAAAGGGGTTTTTTCCTGCGCCTGGGGAATTTGTACCCGGCGTCCGGATACGTCGATAAAACGAAGGTTTTCCCACCACAAATCCGGACGGTAACTCAACTGATATCCGGTTAGAACAGCTTGTTTTCCCGAAGATTTGCCGGGAGAGATTATGGAAACCGGATAATCATCTTCCCCTATAATTCCGACCACTCCCGAGGTGTCCCAAATTTCCATATCATCAATATACAGGCCAATGAAATCTTTGGTACCATTCCAGCTTGTATATGCGCCTATTGCCCAATAAATATCACACCCCCCCTGGTCAAAATTGTCGAACAATGTCTTGATGTTCTGCTCTTCCTGTATCAGATGGCCATTCATCCATAGTTTGAAATAACCGTCACTATTGTTGGTCCAATATATCTCCTGCTGAAAATCCATCCATTCACCCAGGATGCAGTCCACATCGACCCTCCGGCAGTCTGGCTGGGCCCGGTAACGGAAAGAGATTTTCCGGGTTTCCTGGTGCAAATCAACTTCATTGAATATACCGCCGCTGTAGCAAATATCAGGACCATTGGAGCCGCCGATTTCGCAGGGCCAGGTTTTCCATTGGGAAATCAGCAGCCAGCCGATTTCCGCGTCTGTGAAAAAATCTTCTGGTATGAAATAAGACCATTTATATACATAGGTCCTGTTGTTAGTCGTCACGCGCTGTGTGCTGAATTCAGCTCGGCGGCCGGAAGGGGGGACCCGGCAGAATCCGGCCCTGTCCGAAGTATTGAGTATAGTAGGGAGGGGATTTTCCTCATTGGAAATGGTAGTGCCTTGCGTCTCCTGATTGGCACTGCCAATCTCCGGACGAAGAGATCCGTCTTCGAAGTCACATTTATAGACCAGGTCCGCCTGGACCAGGCCAATGGTAAACGCGATGAGCAAAAAAACCATTGAGGATAATCCATGCATAAGTAGTTGCTCCTTTCATGATCTGCCTTCAGGCTTTGTTAAAACCTTTATCCTCCCCAATGAGACTTCGCGAATAACCATCCTTTGTAAAAGCATGGTGCTCTGTTGGTATAATATATAATCATTTTGGGGACATTGTTATAGGTTAAAAAAGATTTCCCGCAGTCTTAAAAAACCCGCCGCGCCGGCCGGATTGTTGATTTCAATATGAAACTCAAAATGCTCTTCCATATTCCAATTTAAAGCGGTTTTAAAGGGGAAAAAGAGAAGATGGTGTTGGCATTAAGCCGGACAGTTCTAAAACACCCTCATTTTAGCGTGGTTTCCCGGTTAATGAAGTAGGGTATGAGCTTGGCCATGCACCTACCGCGCAGTATTTTGGCATTACTACACGGGACATCACTTTGCTTCCTATCGGGGGCGTTGCTAACCTGGCCGGAGAAGTCAGGCATTCGGCTCTCTACTCTTTCCCCTTATTCAAGATCCAGATAATCGATAGTGCCAGAAAGGCAAATTCAATAATGATGTAACTGAAAAGTTTTATGAATGCTCCTGATGAAAACCCGTAGGAATGCAGGCCCACTCCCAGCAGGTTCACCCCGAACCAGGCCAGCATGACCATGATAATGCCGATCACGCTTCCCGCCGCCATGCCGAGTTCCCGGATGACGCCTCCCAGCCTGGCATGAAACAGGATGGAACTCCACAACACAACCAGCAGGGCTCCGTTTTCCTTGGGGTCCCATCCCCAGAAACGGCCCCAGGACTGATCAGCCCAGATGCCGCCCAGCACGGTGCCGATAAAGGCGAACACCAGGCCGAAGGCCAGGATTCCATAAATGGATTTATACGTATCACGCAGCCTGTCCCTGTCCGTGTTGAAAAGCCTCTGCAGGATGTATACATGTCCCGCCACTCCGGCGGCACAGCAGCCGGCGTAACCCATGGTAACCGTGGTCACATGGGTGGCCAGCCAGAAATTGGAGTCCAGGACCGCCACCAGCATGCCCATGGTATCTCCATCCAGCGCGTATTTTTCGGCTATCATAAGCATGGCCAGGCATGAACATCCCGCGGTCAGAAGCCCGGTGGTTTTCCTCTGGAACCATTCAGCCGTCAGGCCCAGCACCAGGCACATCCAACCCACAAAAAGAAATGTTTCATATAAGGTGGTGACCGGCGGCCGTCCCATGATGGACATGCGGGCCAGCATGCCCAGGCTGAGGGGCGCAAGGGCCATCCCAATGGCCCCGGCGCCGCCGGCATAGCATACTTTCTTGAGGCCTATCAGGGAACCGAGCAGCAGAGTTATGCCGAGTCCGCACAGTAATTTCGCCCAGAAAAACGGACGAGCCTTGTTATACCTCAGTTCTGTGCGGATGCGTCCCACCTCAAAGCTGCTTTTTATTTTTTGTTCCACCAAGGAATTGAATTTCTGAGCGGCCAGATCAAATGTTGCCTGTTCGCCTTTGAGAAAGGCGCGGGACAGAGCGAACAGCTGGAGCATTTCCTCCCTGAGCAGGTGAATTAAAGAGGGATCATTCAACACCGCCCAGGGACTGGACCAGTTTTCGCGGCTGTGGCCAGTGGCGGGAATTATGTGCAGGGGCATGTCTTTATAGTACCGGGACCATTGAAACATGGTGCTGGTCAGACGGAGCACCTCTTTCTGAAAGGGGTCCGCGTCTTTCGGGTCCTGTTCATTGACCGTACTTAAGATGGCGTGCAGGTCCCCTGCTTTCAGAAACAATTCGTAAAAGGAGTGAAGGCCGGGAGCGGGTTCCAGTCCCAGCACCTGGGCCAGAGTGGAGTCATGAATAGTAAACGCCTCCACCGGGACCGCGAACTGGAAACTGGAGGCCAGATTGATATAAGCGCTTATATTATGAAACAGCCTCAGCATTTCCTTTTGGACAATGGACTGGTTTTTCATGCCTATCCTGCTTACCTGCGTAACCAGCTCTCTGAGTTTGTCGAGTCCCTTTTCCAGTTGCCGGTAGCTGAAGCGCCGGGCTGGTTCCAGTGGAAGCCCCATGGCATGGATAACCTCCATGTTATTCACCATGAAGATCTCGTCCTGCTGTGTTTGTTCGGGAGTAAATATCGCCCTTGCCAGCCAGTTTACGGCAGGTTCTCCTCCATAGGAGCTTCTGCCGGAAAAACGCAGCAGAGTGCTGCGGGCATAGGTATCAAGGGGCTTTTTCCTGCCATTTTCCAGGATGATGATTCGGCCGAAGTTTTCCAGGCTGGATACCCCTGTTTGGTGTTGGGCGAATGAATAGCTGAGACCACAGAGGACCAGAGCCATAAAGTAACTGCGTGCCATCCCCCTTTGTTCCGCCCGGTTTCGCGTTGCCGCGCCATGGCGGTGTTTCAGAGGATGAATCGGCACGCTTATACAATGTCTTTGTGCGGTTTTTAATGCACAAATCATGGCATTTTTCAAACCGGGTTTTTTGTTGGGAGTGTTAGTCATTCGCGCTTGGTTCAGGGTGATGAGTTTGCATGGTTTTACGCCTTGCGTATTTCCACAACATCAGGCAGAAATGAATAAACAGGCCAAGTGAAATTATCAGGCTGCCGATGTAAGGCAACAGCCGTCCGGGATTGCGTACCACCGAAAGGGTGGAGACTTCTCCGTGTTCAGATTGTGAATAGGACGACTGATAAAATGTGTAATTATGATGGCGCAGGGGCTTGTTCATGGAAATTAACACTTCCCGTTCCAGTTCAGGCTTTCGCATCACTACCCTGCTTTCAAAACTTTTCGGTATCATGGTCCCGGGATACTCGGTTTTCTTAAAGTCCAGCAGGGTTAAGGTGATGGGCAGAATGTATGCTTTCCGCCTCAGCATAAAATACACCGGGGCGTTCCGGATGATTACCGGAGCCGGGCGAAAATCCGCCGCGTAGAGGATAATTAGTTTTACCGTTTGGATGTCGCCTTCCGCGAAGGCCGTTGCAATGATAAGGCCGGGCAGATTATGGGGCTGGGTTGATGAAACTTTCTCCGGCTCCAACCCTGTGATGCCCGACGGGCTCAAGACGCCGCTTACCTGGGGGGGCGTCCCTCCCTTTAAGGCCCGGCAGTTTTGGTGGACTTCCCGTACCTCCACCTCCGCTCCGACTTCGCTGAAAGAAATTTTATCGCCGGCAATAAGGTTGGTGATGCTGTGGGCTTCTGTATATTTGATGGTGGTGTCGCCTCTTATTTCCTGCTTCCAGACGGCCAATTCCCACTCGTGGTAATCATAGGATACATTGGCGCCTTCTCCTTCTTCGAAAGTAAGGCTGGATTCCTCGGAGAAGTGAAACGTTACGCTGGCCCCGGCCAGAAGCACCAATAAGCCCAGATGCGTGAGGATTAGTCCCGCCTTGGACCACCTGTAGGAAAACCGGAACAAAGTGACGGCCGTCAGATTGATAAACCCTATCCATAAAACCAGCCTGCCCCCGGGAAAGGGAAGAACATCCCGGATCAAAAAAAACCAGGAATTGAAAAACCTCTGCTTGGCGGCGTACAGGCCATGATCAACCTGGTACAGCGTTCCCCAGAAGGTGAGCGCCAGCAGCAGCAGCAGACAGGCCGTGGTCAGGTGGTAAGAGATCAGCGTCCGGATGACGTTATGTTTGGCGGCGGCCTTCCACATGATTTATCCGGCAATTCTCAGGGAACGGATCAGGGACAGGAATTTTCTTTTGTTTTCCAAAAGCAGTCTCCTGGCGCCGAACAGGGTTATGTATAATGTCTGGCCCTTCACCGGTATCACCGCCATCAGGCCGGACAGGTCCGAGGTGATGTCTCCGCTTAACAAATCGGTCATATCAATCATGATGGCGTTGAATCCGCCCATGGTTTTATACCGCTGCTGGCGGGATAAAAAATCCTGAAGAGATTCTTCAGATAAGATTACCAGCTTCAGCTGCTGCATCCACCGTTTCACATTGCTGACCAGTCCCCCTCCGGAATCGGGGAGTTGAACCACCACGCATTGTGCGGAAAGGGTCCCGCTTTTCACATCAAAGACAGCCAGGCGCATGCCCCTGCCGGGTTTTTCAGACCAGCCTTGGGGAACGTCCCATTTTATGCGGAGATCGGGCATGTCCCCGGCAAAAACGGGAGAGGAAAATGACTGGTCTGCTGATGATTCAAGGGAATGAGGAGAGACTTTTTTTGTCTCACTGATATTTATTTCCCGGTAGTGTCTGTGCTCCTCCTTTTGTTTACAGCCTGCCAGTCCCAGGATAATTGAAAGAAGGATGAGTTGGATTGAAAAAAACTGCATGAGACCTGATACGAATTGATTTTTTTCCTCAATAGTAAGCAGCTTGTCGGCTGGTCTGAAGAATAGTAGTTAATTCGCGGACCAAAATTTTTCGTTTTTAAAAGGCGATGATAATAAGCAGGGGACTTGCCGGGTATGAAGGTGCTGATGGGGCATCATGACTTGATGAGGGGTAATTTAAAGAAGCCTTGAAAAAGTTGTCTAAATGGCAAATGGAAGCAATTGAATTTACTATAATATGAGCTAGCTTTTTTACCGGTTATTTCCAGTCCCCTGGATTAATTATTGCACGATAAAAAGTGTGTGTGTGGTCAGGCCTTTGCGGGAAGGCCGGGGTTAGAGGTTACAAAATCAGGAGAAACTGAGAGTTTGAGTACCCAAAGCAAACAAGGCCCTTTTTCACTCTGGACCACAAGCCTCACCTATTTATCTGTGCTTGCTCTTCTTGTATTTCTTGCCTATGGTATGTTTCTGCTCGGTTTTCAGTTATATGAAAAGCGGATTTCCCCATCCCGCTTATCTGGGGAACAAATCGCCCTGGCGGAAGAGGGCATGGTCCTGATGGAACAAAGCAACTGCAACACCTGTCATTTCCAAGATCAGCCTGGAAAGGGTCCCTCTTACGCTGAGATATCGCACAAGTATGATGTTGAGAACCTCCCTTATTTGAGTGAGCGGATAAAAAAGGGCGGAAGCGGTGTCTGGGGAACCCTGCCCAAAGAGCCCTCTCCTGACCTGGATGATGCAAACATTGAAAAAATGCTTCTGGCAATGCTGGCCGAGGATCCCGCTTCATTAAAATATAAGGACTGCCGGTCCGGGAGCCGCAGTTTTCCGGTAATCGGGGCCAGGGCTCCCTTATGGATTGCAGCGCAGCTGTTCTTGTTGTTCCTGGCGTTTGTGTCCGGCATGTCTTTTGTCATAATGGGCGCAGAGTTTTTAGGGGCCAAATCGGGTGACCAGAGATTTCTCAGACTGGCCTTTGAGGGCGGTCGGCTTTTGTTTTCAGGATGTATGTTTGCGCTGGCCTCGGGCATGCTGCTGTTGCTGGCTGTTTTTTTTCTGTACCCGGATTTCTCCAATTACCTGATGTATGTGCTGGGCTGGACCATCCTCCCGCTGGCCGTTTTTATCCTGGCGGAAATGGCGTGCCTGTTTCTGTATCACTACGGGTGGGAAACGTTATCTCCGCGAGCGCATTTGCTCACAGGTTTGGGATTGACTTTGGCCGGGCTGGGAATACTGGGCGTCATAAACAGCTGGCTTTCGTTTATGAACAGCCCCGAGGGAGGCGCGGCTCCAGGAAAGACAATCGGCCTGTTGAAGGCCATGGTCGATCCCGGGTGGATGTATCTCAATGTAAACAGTTTCATCGCCAATATTGCTTTTGCCGGTGCGGTGGCGGGAGCCTGTGGCGCATACAGGTTCTTAAGGACGGAAGAGAAAGAAGAGCGTTGCTATTATGACTGGGCCGCCTGTGCCGGGGCTTTTACCTCTGGCGGTGCTTTCCTGCTTTTATTCCTTACCGGGGGCTGGCAGAACGCAGGTATTACCATGTTTACGCAAACCGTAGCTGGCGGGGACAGCCAGAAAACCCTGTCAGATGCGGTGTTCATGCTGGCAATCCTGACAGGGGCGGTTTTCCTGGCAGCCAACTTTTATTTATGGGCATGTTTGGAAAGGACGGGAGGGACAGAACGTCTGAGGAAACATCTTAAAAACATGATGGCCATGATGGCAGTATGTCTGGCGGTGCGGGTGACTCCCGGCGTGGCAGCCTATACAGTTCAGGAACTGCACGATACCGGTGCGAAGGTTCATCCTTTTTTGGAAGCGATGGGACATATGCCGTTTAAAAACGCGGCAGGCATAATCTTAGTCATCGGTACGCTCATCAGCATTCTTATGTATTGGAACATCAACAAAAAACCGGTGGTTTCCTGGGCAAGGATTGGCCTCATCACCCAAATCTCGGTTCTGGGGATCTGTGCTGCCGTGGTGACGGGCCTGAGTGTCTATCAGTATTATGCCGCACCGGAAGTCTGCGGTTGTATTCTGGCTGCCCAACTTTCCATCCTGGTTCTGGCGGTAGCGGTCACCTTCACGGTCAATGCCTTGATGTATAAAGACGCGGAGACAAACCGGGAAGTAAAATGGGGAGAAGCCCCTGCACGGGCCCAGTACATGATTTTTATTTTGGCGGCCACTCTGGCATGGGCCCTGGGAATGACAGCCTACGCGCGTCATGTCCTGCGGCAGGGGTGGCACGTTGCGGGCATTGTCGGAGATCTGTCGGCGGTGGGTTCCCTCCCTGCCCTGGGTTATGCGGGAAAAGTGACGGCAATTGCCTCATTGGCTTTTTTCGCTGTTATGGCTTTTATCCTGTGGTTGTCATATCTATCACCCGAGAACATGAAACAATCCGGCAGGAGCACATAGAATGAGAATCCTTGTGCAGATAACCTTCCTTGTCCTGGCCGTGACATTTTCCTATGTATGCCTGGCTACTTTAGTACCCCAGAGCGATACGCCCATGGCCGGTCCGGGCCCCTCCGGAAAATCTCCTGAGAAAAAATCTGGGAAGACCCTTGAATCGCCTCGGGAAGAAACTCAGTCGGATACAGTACAGTCAGCTCAACCGGATACTTCTCCGCCTGCGGATTCAGGCGTGTTGGCGGAAGCTGCCGCTGTCCGGGATTCCTTAGGCGGAGCCGTACTGGCCAAGTATCAATGCCTCACGTGTCATAGTCTGGAACAAGACAAGACACTGAAAGGACCTGGTTTTTATGATGTGGGCAAAAGACTTGGGGCCGCAGGGCTGTATCAAGCGATAGTAACTCCCGGCGAGCCAACTGTTCCCGGATGTCCGGTCCGGGTGACGGGCGACAGCCTGGTTCCAACTGAGTTTTATCAGCAGGCCACGGTCCGGGAGATCAAGGCCATAGTTGATTTTCTGGTGTCGCGGAAAGGAACCGGCCAATGAACCTGCTGGTCGTTTTTGCCGTGATCGCAGCGCTTGCAGCCCTGAAGTTTACCCGGCTAAGCCTCCTTTCAAGGCTTTTGCTGTGGCTGCTGGCCGCTTTCGTCATGTTCAGGTTCGGGTTCTCTCCGGCCCTGCCCGGGTCCGTCATCAGCCTCTTCATGCTGGTGGTCACGGCCTGCCTTGGGGTGTACGGTACGGCAATTGAATCTGAGGAGCTGAAAGCGGTATCAAAGACCGCAGCCGGTTTCCTCAGCTGGAACAAACACCCGTTCATGATGACAATACTTCTCATCGCCCTTCCTGTTCTGATAGGATTAAGGGTGTATGTGAGCCAATCAGCCAGGGGCCGGGCGCCGGTCTTTGACCGGACCATTCATCCGGCTTCTCCGGACAGTATCATTTTCAGGGGAAAAACGGTACACCTGAAAAAAGGAGATAATCCCTTCCGGAAACTGGAAAAAGACAAGCCGGAAGAATTCAAGGAACATATAGCCAACGGGGTCCGGGTTTATTATGAAAACTGCGTGTTCTGTCATGGGCCTGACCTCCGGGGGCAGGGAAACTTTTCCCACGGCTTTTATCCCCGTCCGGCCAGCCTTGCCGATCCTTCCGTCCTCAAAGGCCTGAGCGAGCCGTACCTGTTCTGGCGGATATCCAAAGGACCGCAAATACCCGAGGAAGCCGCTCCCTGGGCCTCTGCCATGCCGGCCTGGGAAACTTTTTTATCTGAAGAAGAAATATGGGATGCTATTATCTACCTGTATGATTTTACCGGCTTCAGGCCTGAGGGGTCCAAGTGACTGTTAGGTATCTTAAAAAAATATGTTCTGGAACTCCGGGCTTGCCTGCCAAGGCCACGGCCGGGACCCGGAGTCTTAAGCGCTTTTATTCTGAATGCCCGGATCATGGGACTGGCCGGGCTCCGGCCGCAATGGCAAGTGTTTGGTATATATTATTTAGAAATGCATGCTTAACCTTAGCTCTGTGCTTCTGCGGTCTGGTGCATGCTGTTGCACCTGACACAGGTACCGTCGCTCAGCGGGAATCAGGTAAAAAACTATACCAGAAAAAATGCGCGGGCTGTCATGGGGAAGCCGGGGACGGACAGGGCCCGGCCACCCCTTTTCTCATACCCATGCCCAGGGACCTAACTTCCGGTTCGTTTAAAATCCGCACTACTCCTTCCGGAGAGATGCCCACCACTCAGGATTTGATAGAAATAACCAGAAGGGGAATGCCGTTTACCGGAATGACTCCCTGGTCCCGTTTATCGGACCGCGAGCTTTCCGAAGTGGTGTACTATATGAAAACATTTGACGAAGTCTTCGCTGATTCAGAAGTATTGGTAGATCCTTTCCCCATTCCGGATGCTCCGCCTTTCAGCCAGGGATCTGCAGAAAAGGGTCTGAAAATATATGAGAAGAACGGCTGTGCCAGCTGTCACGGGGTTTTCGGGAAAGGGGACGGGCTGTCGGCGCCCACTTCTGAAGATGCTTCGGGAAAAATGATAAGGCCCGCGGATCTGACCAGGCTCTGGACCTTTAGAGGCGGGGGCAACCGCAGGGATATTTTTAGGACAATTTACGCGGGCATGGATGGAACGCCCATGGCCGCTTATGGTGAACTCATAGTTACCGCGGACCTGTGGCATCTAGTGAACTACATCTATTCCATGGGTGATAATGATACCGCGTATGTAACCCAGGTTAACGCCCATCCTGTCGGGGGAGTGATTGATCTAAGCCGGGGACAGTCGATTTTTAAAAACGCAGTGGCCGCCCGTCTTCCGGTAGTGGGCCAGATCATTGAGCCAGGCCGGACCTTTTTTCCAGGTGTGCATACCATTGAAGTCAAAGCGGTATATAATGGCAGTCATATCGCGCTTATGCTGTCCTGGCACGACATGAGCGCCGAAAAGGAGGGAAAGAACAGCCCGGCCGTGGAGGTGCCCAGGTTTGACCCTGATGCTGAGAAGCCGTCGGAATTGTTCTCGGACGCGGTAGCGGTACAGTTTCCTTCCAGGCTGCCGCAAGGTTTTCGAAAGCCTTATTTCCTTTTTGGGGATAGCGGACGGTCGGTTGACATATGGTTTGCCGATCTGGCAGAACAAAGCGCCGGTTTTTTCCTGGGTAAGGGAAGTGATAATATAACAAGGGAAGATGGCGAAATCGAAGTCGTTTCCAATTATAAAGATGGGGAATGGCAGGTGATTTTTAAAGGGCCCAGGAAAAGAACCGGTGAAAAGACTTTTCAAGAGGATGAATTCATTCCTGTTGCTTTTTCCGTATGGGACGGATTCAGCAAGGAACGAGGCAACACCAGGGGGATAACTTCCTGGTATTCTCTCTACATGCAGCCCCCGGTTCCTGCCGCTCCTCTGATCACCGCAATCAAATGCGCGCTGGGGGTTCTCTTGCTTGAGCTTCTGCTAGTATATGCGGTAAGAAAAAAAACGCCTAGTCCGGAATTAAGACAACCGTTTTTTTGTCTAATTGTCACAAAGAATCGCATAATTTAAAGTTTTTCAAATGGTTTTAGATGTTTAAAATCCGTTTGTTTTTTTTATATATTATTTTTTGTTTTTTTTGAAGATTTTTACGGGAAATTTAGGTCCCTGTGGGTTGGGACAGGGGACGAAAAAAAGCCATTTTTTTAGATGCCTAGTAACCTCATAAACCGGTACGGAATTTACAGGCTGTTGCGCTATGCCTCTTTTTTCCGGGTTTTTATTCTGGCTGGGGTTGTTGCTTCCTACAGTGAAGAATCAGCCCTTGAAGCCGACAAACCGCAACCAAGCCAGGTTGACGTAAGGGAAGAAATCTCTAAGGCCATAGAGGCGAGCAAATCCGAACTTCGCGCTGAAGCGGCTAAAACCAGCGGACAGGGCGCCGAACTCATCCGCGGCAAGAGGGTTTATAATGATGCCTGCGCAGGCTGCCACGGGCGTGCGGGTGACGGCAACGGCGTGGCCGGGCAGTACCTCAATCCCCGTCCCCGGGATTTTACCAAAGGCGTCTATAAATTCCGTTCCACCCCTTCGGGAGAGTTGCCCACGGATGAGGACCTTTACCTCGCTATCGCCGAAGGCATACAGGAAACTACTATGCCGGCCTACAATGAGCTGCTGAGCGAGCAGGAACTGAGGGACGTGCTGGCCTATACAAAGGCTTTCTGCGGTGATTTCCAGGAATACGGGGCGGGTGAACCCATTGATATTCCCCAGGAACTTCCCGCTGATGAGAACATCCTCAAAGAGGGGAAATATATATACATGATACTGGGTTGCTGGACCTGCCACGGCACCCGCGGTAAGGGAGACGGGCCTTCGGCTCCCACGCTCAAGGATGATGATGGTTTTTCCATAGAGGCCTTTGATTTTACCCGGGGCGTTTACAGAGGGGGGGCGGACAACAAAAGCATCTACAAAACCATGAATACCGGGATGGACGGCACACCCATGGCCGCCTACGCGGACCTGTTCCTGTATGGCAACAATGTAGATCTGGAACAGTATTTTAATGATTTCCCGGAAAGCGATGTGGACGGGCTCAAGGAATATCTCTCGTTGCAGCCCAGTGAGGAAGAGATAAAGAGCATGTCCGAGGAGGGCACCAAGGATGAGGTTGCGGTGCGCAGGAAATGGGCCCTAGTGCATTACCTCAAGTCGCTTACCACAAAACCGGGGTTCTTCTACCAGCTCTTCGGTCAGGATACTGAGGTGACCAAAGGAACCAGGAAATAGGCATGGACAGGGTGACGAAGAAGAACATTAAGTTGCTGCTGTTGCTGGCCGGAGTTTTGCTGTTGTGCACTGCCAATATGAAAAACTGCGGAGGCGGTGCAGGGCTCCTGCCCGACGGGAACTGTGATCCTGATTTTCCCTGGCCCATGGATGATGCCTGCTTTGCGTGTGATTCCACCAATCCGACACACCCCTGTTTCTGTGATGTCACCGATAGTCTGAAGGTTTGTTATGACAGCTGTATGATGGCGTCGGACACATGTACGGATATCACAACTCAGTGTGTTGTAGATACCTGCGGTGCGGGCGCAGCCTGTGAGGACCCCAGAGACTCCTGCTTCGAGCCCACTGTTGATTATCTCTCAGAAATACATCCACTCTGGACCCAGTATGGATGTGACGTGGGATGCCATCTGCTGGGAGCCACTGGCTGGCAGAATACCGGGAGTGTCGGGCCGCCCATATTTGACGTCGCCGGCCTGGTGCTGGATAATTCTCAGGCGACTCAGGATACTATCATTGGCCTGCTGGTGAACCAGCCCACTTACCTGCTGCCGGATGAACAACCCAGGTGGAGGGTTTTACCGTTTGAACCGGACAGCAGTTATCTGTTGACCGTGTTGAAGGCCTGGACCGGTCAGGCGACACCGAAAACAGGGGGGGAGGCCATGCCGTATGCCGGGACCCTTGCTCCCGTGCCGGATGACAAGATAGCTCTCTGCTCATTATGGATCTGGGAAGGAGCCAGGGCAAGTATAAATGAATAACCGGATAACAAAACTCATGTTCACGGGATGGAGGAATGCTTTCCCCTTAGTGTCCCTTTTTGTCCTGTTTTTTTTCGGTTTTTCAGCGTACGGAGAGCCCTACATGGCTGTGCGCACCGGGCTCAAGTGCGTGGTTTGCCATGTGAACGCATCAGGCGGGGGGAAGCGTACTGATTTCGGAGTGCAGTACGGTCATTACAAGCTTAAAATGAAATCCATTCGGCCATCTAAAAAACCGGCGTTTTTTGGCGGACAGATAAGCGAAATGCTTTCCGTCGGCGCAAACTTGAGAGTGGATAATGCCACTTCCCTTGATTACCAGCCCACTGATCCCATAACCGGACTCGACACCCTTCCCAAAGTCCTGGGAGATAATAAGACCAATATTAAAGAGGCCGACCTTTATTTTCAGATGGACCTGATTCAGGATTTTGTCCTGTTTTACGCGGACGCGGACATGATGCAGAACGGCTGGCGTGAATACTGGACCATGATGAAGTTTCCCCTGAATTCTTATGTGAAAATCGGATACATGCTGCTTCCCTATGGTTTGCGCCTGTATGATGATGACGCCTTTATCCGCGCAAAAACAGGGTACACCTATTTTACCCGGGACATGGCCGGTGAAATTGGATTTGAGCCGGGCCCTTTTTCCCTCATCGCCAACCTGACCGACGCCAGGTTTTCTACGGTGGCTACAGTGGTATACCGCAGGTGGAGGGTAGGGGGATCATTCCAGCGTTGGACCGAGGACCACCCCGGTTTGGAAGGAACTAATTTCTGGGGAGATGATTACCGTTGGGGAGTCTTTGCCGGGACTAACTTCGGTAAATTCACTCTTATGGGTGAGGGTGACATCATCACCAAAGAAAACAGGGACCAGTTCGCGGGGTTTCTGGAACTCAATTATCATATCATGGACGGCTTGAATTACAAAACCACCTATGAGTTTTTTGACAGAAACACCACTATTATGGGAAATGAGGCCGGCTTAGCCTGGAATAGGGACGGCCAGGACCGCCTGACTGTGGGAGTGGAGGCTTTTGTCACCCAATTCACCGAGCTGGCTCTTTTTTACCGGATGAACCGCTTCATTCCCCAGGCTCAATTTGAGAACCAGGACCAGGTCATCCTGAGGTTTGTTGGTTTCTTCTAAATTGGAAAATTTTAAAAAAAATAAGGATATTAAATAGAATAACATAAAAGAGGAGGTTTTCAATGAAGATGTTTCAAATCACTATGGCTCTCCTGGTTTGTCTGGCACTGGCTGCCGTTGCCCAATATAAGGAAATTGAGGTTAAGGACGGCGGCACAATTTCAGGTGTGGTAAAGAAAAAGGGGGAAATCCCCAAGGATCCCATGCTGAAAGTAACTGCGGATCAGGAGTTTTGTGGCGAGGAGATAGCTGCCGAGCATTATGTGATCTCAGCCGCAGGTGAGATCAAATACGCGGCCGCCTTTATCGAGGGAATAAAAGAAGGCGCCAAGCTCGACAAGGCTACCCCGGCTTTTATCGATAACGTTGCCTGCCGGAACGAACCCAGGGTGATTATTGCCCCCAAAGGCGGGACCATGACCTATAAAAACAGCGATCCCATCAACCACACCGCTCATTATTATTTGATGAAAGGCGACAAAAAGCAGAGCCTCATCAACCAGGCTTTGCCTAAAAAGGATATGGTCGCCAAACACAAAAAACCTTTGAGAAAAGAAGGATTGGTTTTTATTGGATGTGATCCCCATGACTGGGAAGAGGGCTGGATCTGGGTACTTCCCCATCCATACGGCGCGGTCACAGATGCCAAAGGAACGTTTAAGATTGAAAATGTACCTGCCGGCAAGCACAAACTCAAAGTCTGGCATGAAAAACTGGGCGAAAAGACCGTGGACGTAGAAGTCAAAGCCGGCGCGGAAGCAAAGGTAACGGTAGAGTTTTAAGAGTTAATTCAAAAAAAACTGCATAAAAAAAAGGAGGGTTTTCCCCTCCTTTTTTAAGCTCCATTTACAATATCACATTCTTTGCAATTGTAGCGGCGCGCCGACGGCACGCCGTTACAAAGATCATTGAATAATGAGCTAGCCCTTGCCTAAATGGCAAAAAGAAACCTGGTTAATCACATTTTTGAATAGTTATTATTTATTCTTAGAAAATGGGAAATTATTTCCGATTTACTGGTTTTTTTAGGGATTGTATTGACTGCGGGGATTCTCATCAAAAACGGGAAAAAATTGATGAAGTCCTTAAAAAACCGCAGTGCTTATGGAAACTGCAATTAATAAAAGCGCGATTGAAGTAACAGAATTTTTCGCCCTTGGCGGAGCCGGACTCCTTTTTGGAGGCTACCTATGATTGTCGCAGAAAGAAAACCTTTTGATGAAGTATACGATTATGCCAAAAGGCATAAGAAGGTGCTAATCCTCGGGTGCGGGACCTGCGTAACTGTTTGCATGGCCGGTGGAGAAAAGGAAGTTGGTGTTTTAGCGTCTCAGATAAAGCTGGCGGCCAGGGAAAAAGGCGACGATATCACGGTTGAAGAACATACCATAACCCGCCAGTGCGATCGGGAATTTTTTGATGAGGAAACGGTCAGAAAGATAGGCGAAGTTGACGCGGTCATCTCAACTGCATGTGGAGTGGGGGTTCAATACGGGATAGAAGTTGTTCCGGAAATGGTCGTGTATCCAGGCCTGGATACCAAATTTTTTGGCACGAACCTGCAACAGGGTGTGTGGGCGGAGCGCTGCGCGGGATGCGGGCAGTGCATTCTGGAGCAGTACGGCGGCATCTGTCCCATTGCCCGGTGTTCCAAGAGCATCATGAACGGGCCCTGCGGGGGCTCTACCAATGGCAAATGCGAGGTGGACACGGAAAACATCGATTGCGCCTGGCAGCTGATATATGATCGGATGGAAAAGCTGGGGAGGTTGGATGAACTTGAAGCCAATCAACCTTTAAAGGACTGGTCGACTGCGCGTGACGGCGGCCCGAGGACGGTTAAGAGAGAGGACGTAATGCTATAGCATGTCATTCCCCGCGAAGGCGGGGAAACTCCTGATAGTTTAAACATGAGGAATACAGCTATTATAATCTTGAGGAAAACATAAGCGGGCAGATTCCCCGCCTTCGCGGGGAATGACAACCCATGGGCTATGTTGATTAAATGAGATAAACGATGCATGAGACTGCGTTAAAATCCGGAGGCAGGCTGGAGAAACTCCTGGCCAAGGTTGAATTTGTCTTCACCGGCGAGTTGGGCCCTCCCAAGAGTGCGGACAAGGAGCATGTCCAGAAAAAAGCTGAGTTCTTAAAAGGCGCTGTGGATGCGGTGAATATCACCGACAACCAGACCGCCATCGTCAGGATGTCCTCGTTGACCGCCAGTGTGATTGCTATTGAATGCGGTCTGGAACCGGTCATGCAGATAACCTGCCGGGATCGCAACCGGCTGGCCATTCAGGCGGACGTGCTGGGAGCATATGCTCTCGGGGTGCACAATATCCTCTGCCTGAGCGGCGATCATCAGTGTTTCGGCAACCATCCCACCGCCAAAAACGTCTATGATCTGGATTCCATGCAGCTGATAGCCATGCTGAAAAAAATGCGCGACGAAAAGCAGTTCGCCTGCGGAGATGAAATTAAACAGGGCAAAAAGGGCCCGGTGGTGGAACCAAGAATTTTTATAGGCGCTGCCGCCAATCCGTTTGGGGGACCCATTGATTATCGGCCCACCAGACTTGCCAAGAAAGTCAATGCCGGTGCTGATTTTATTCAGACCCAGTGCATTTATGATATGGACCGTTTTAAGAAGTGGATGAAGGAAGTAGTCAACAAGGGGCTGCATGAGAAGACCGCTATCCTGGCCGGTGTGACGCCTTTAAAATCAGTCAGGATGGCTGAATACATGCGGGACAATGTGGCCGGCATGACGGTTCCGGACCATATGATAGAGAGGATGAAAAAGGCCGAAGACCCCAAAGAGGAAGGACAGCAGATCGCCATCGAGCAGGTGCAGGAAATGAAGGAAATAGAGGGGGTGCGCGGTGTTCATTTCATGGCTATAGAAGCGGAAAAGACAGTTATGGGATTTGCGGAAAAAGCTGGATTATTGCCGAGGCCGGAGGTTTGAACAGGAGAATTAGATTACCGTCATCCTTCGACAGGTTCAGGATGACGGGGAAGCGTCACACTGAGCTTGTCGAAGTGTGACAAAAGCAGAAGAAAAAGGAAGAGAGACATTGAAAATAGCCATCTCAGGTAAGGGAGGAGTGGGCAAGACCACCATAGCGGCCATGCTGGCGCGCGCTTTCAGCGATGAGGGGGCGAAGGTCTTTACCATAGATGCCGATCCTGACGCCAACCTGGCCAATGCCTTGGGCTTTTCTGAGGAACAGGAAATCACTCCATTGGCGGAGATGAAGGAACTGATAAAGGAAAGGGTGGGAGCTGAACCAGGAAAATCCACCGTTTATTTCACCATGAATCCCAAGGTTGATGATATCCCTGACAGGTTTTCTGTGGAAAAGGACGGAATCAAGCACATGGTTATGGGTACAGTGCGCAGGGGCGGCGGTGGTTGCGTCTGTCCTGAAAACGTGATGGTTAAGCAGCTGCTCAGCCACTTGCTGGTGGCCAGGGACGAAATAGTTATTATTGACATGGAGGCAGGCATTGAGCACTTGGGCAGAGGCACAGCCCAGTTTGTGGATCTGCTCCTGGTTGTGGTTGAAGCCACTACCAGCAGCCTGCAGACTTTTGACCGGATAAAAAAACTGGCCGGGGACCTGAACATAAAACAGATAGCAGTGATTGCCAACAAAGTACGAAAACCGGAAGATCTTGAAAGGATTATCAGTGAGACCGGCGCTGAGGTTTTAAGCGCTGTTCCCTATGATGAAACGCTTCTCGATTATCGTGGATTTTCCATTAATGGGGAAACTAAAGAAGAGATTTATAAAGTAAAGAATAAACTAGAACAGGAGCTGACACATGGCTAAAGAATTAAAATATGCTGATAACGCTTCAAAGGAAATGGTGAAGCGGGCAGAGTCTGAAAATATAGAAACTGTATGGGACCGGTATGAAGGCATGCAGCCTCAATGCGGGTTCGGATCCACCGGTTTGTGTTGTAAAATATGTAACATGGGTCCATGCAGGATTGATCCTTTTGGAGAGGGCCCTAAAGAGGGTGTGTGTGGCGCAAACGCTGATACTATTGCGGCCAGAAATATTATTCGAATGATAGCTGCAGGAACTTCGGCTCACTCGGACCATGGCCGGGACATCGCCCATACTCTTCTCATGGCGGCTACAGATCCAAATTGTGACTATAAGATAAAGGATGAGACAAAATTAATGCAGGTAGCAGAGGCATACAAAATCAAGACTGAAGGCCGTGAGGTAAAAGATATTGCCAAAGATGTGGCCATTGCCGGTCTTGAAGAATTTGGGCGTTATGAGGGGCAAATGAGAATCGCCGAAAAAGCTCCTAAAGCCAGAAAGGACTTATGGAATAAACTGGGCATATTTCCCCGCGCTGTAGACAGGGAAGTAGTAGAGGCCATGCATCGCACCAATATGGGGGTGGATTGTGATTATAAAAATATCATTCACCACGGGATGCGTGCCGCGCTGGCGGACGGCTGGGGCGGTTCCATGGTGGCGACTGAATTATCTGATATTATTTTCAAACGTCCACAGAATATCCGGTCCGAAGCCAACCTCGGCATAATGAAAGAAGACCATGTAAATGTTATCGTACATGGCCATGAACCCACCTTGTCAGACATCATAGCAATAGTATCGCAGGACGAAAAATTAATCGCAAAAGCCAAAGAAAAAGGCGCCAAGGGGATAGTCCTGGGCGGCATCTGCTGTACGGCCAACGAAATCCTCATGCGGCACGGCATCCCTCTGGCCGGCACCTTTCTGCAGCAGGAATTGGCCATGGTAACCGGCGCCCTGGACCTCATGGTGGTGGATGTGCAGTGCCTGATGCCCGCTCTCGATACCGTGAGTAAATGTTTTCACACCAAGCTCATCACCACGTCTCCCAAGGCTAAAATGCCCGGTGTTGAGCATATTGAGTTTTCTGAAGACAGGGCCGTAGAGATTGCCACTAAGATTCTGGAAACAGCCATAGATAATTTCCCCAACCGCAAGGGAAAAAGCGTTCAAATCCCCGATGATAAAGAAGAACTGGTTGCGGGCTTTACCACTGAAGACGTCTTTACCATGCTGGGGGGCAAATACCGGGCCACGTACCGGCCCTTGAACGACGCGGTGATTTCCGGCAGGCTGCGCGGAGCGGCCGGAGTTATCGGCTGCTCCAATCCCAATGTCCCCTATGAAGAGGGACATTTGAAGATGGTCAAGGAGCTTATCGCCAACGATGTCCTGGTTGTTACTACCGGATGCAACGCTGTCACCTGCGCCAAGCACGGTTTACTGCAGCCCGAGGCCGCGGAGAAATATGCCGGTGAAGGCCTGCAGGAAATCTGCCGGGCGGTGGGCATTCCTCCTGTACTGCATTTAGGGTCCTGTGTTGACAACAGCCGTATTCTCACCACCCTGACCAACATCGTGTCTGAAGGCGGGCTGGGTGATGATATTTCTGATTTGCCCGTGGCCGGCGCGGCCCCGGAATGGATGAGTGAAAAAGCCGTGGCCATCGGATTCTACGTTGTCGCTTCCGGAGTATATACCATGATAGGCACTCCCCTCCCCATGATGGGAAGTAAAAACCTGTTCAACTATCTCACCGATGAGATTGAGCAGGAGACGGGAGGCAAATGGGCCTTTGAGCTGGACCCCGTGAAAGCGGCACAGAAAATGATAGCCCATATCGATAAAAAGCGCGCGGCTTTAAAACTGAAGCCGCCCATGTATGAACAGCCATATCCCTACCAGGCATAAGGAGACCATCAATGAAAAAAATAATCGTAGTTGATGTTGAAAAATGCATGTCCTGTCATAGTTGCGAACTGCATTGCGCGGTTGCCCACTCCCAGAGTAAAAATCTGGAAGAAGCCATGCTGGAGTCCCCAAGTCCGGTGAACCGGGTTATTCTGCAGCAGTTCGGAGAAATGACCATGCCGCTGCACTGCCGGCACTGTGAGGACGCGCCCTGCATGGCGGTGTGCCCGACCAAAGCCATCTCCCGTTTATCCGTGGATGACCCGGTGATTGTGGATAACGATAAATGTATCGGGTGCCATGAGTGTATCCTCATCTGCCCGTTCGGGGTGATGCGCAAAGGCAAAAATGAGCGGGTCATGATCAAGTGCGACCTCTGTCACGAAAGGCTGGCCGAAGGTAAAAATCCGGCCTGCGTGGAAGGCTGTCCCACCGGCGCCATTAAATACGCGGCCCCGGATGAGGCTGCGGCCCTCAAGCGCAAGAAATACATGGTCCAGATTCAGAAGGGCGAAGCGTAGATGGCTGAAAAAGACACGGTATCCACGGTAGCAGAGGCTTCCCCTCCGGAAGCAGAGCTGTCTCCGGAAGAGATAAAGGAAGAACAAGCTTCGGTTGAGAAAATTATAAACCGGTATGACATAGATACCGAATCTCTGCTGCCCATTCTGCAGGAGGTCCAGGAGGAATTACATTATCTTCCGGAACACTGCATGCGGTCCACGGCCTCCCATCTGGAGATTCCTTTAAGCAGGGTGTTTTCGGTAGCCACTTTTTATAACGCTTTCTCGCTGATTCCCAAAGGAAAGTATAATATTCAGGTCTGCACCGGCACCGCCTGTCATATCAAGGGCGCCGGCCGGCTTATGGATGAGCTTTATAACCAACTCAGCATTAAAGACGGGGAAACAACCGAAGACAGGCACTTTTCAGTGGAGACGGTGAGATGTCTGGGGTGCTGCAGCTTGGCTCCTGTCCTGATGATCAACGGAAAGACCTTCGGCAATCTCCAGCCGGAAAAAATCAAGAAAATCTTAAAGCAATATAAGAGTTAAAGTTTATGGCCACGTTAGTGAAAGATTTAAAACAGCTGGAGAGCCTGGGCAAAAAGGGAAAGACCAGGATTTTCCCTGGAAAAGTGAAAATCGCTGTTCAGATGGGTACCTGCGGCCGCGCATCCGGCGCGGATAAACTCTATAGCGAGCTGGAGAAGGCCCTCAAGGGAACTGACGTTGTGCTGGCTCGGACGGGGTGCATAGGTCTGTGTCAGCTTGAGCCCATGCTTAATGTAATGGTTCCAGGCCTGGCCCCGGTTATTTACAGTCAGCTGACCCCTAAGAAAATGGAAAAGCTCATTCCCGAATGGATTGATGGAAAAACTCCGGGAAAACATGCTCTCATGCAGCTGAATAACAGCGGATTCAAGGTGGACGGCGTTGATAACAAAAAAGCCGCGGATATAAAGGAATACAAGGAGGTTCCTTTCTACAAGCCGCAGTTTAAGATTGCCCTGCGCAACAGCGGCCTGGTAGATCCGCTGGACATTTCAGAATATATCGCCAGGGGAGGATACCGGTCCCTGTATAACGTCCTCACCGGATTAAAACCGGATGATATCGTTGACACGGTTACGGAAGCCGGCCTGCGGGGCCGCGGAGGAGGCGGGTTTCCCACGGGAAGGAAGTGGAGGTCATGCAGCAAGGCTTCGGGATCTCCGAAATATGTCATTTGCAACGCCGATGAAGGCGACCCGGGGGCCTATATGGACAGGACGGTGCTGGAAGGCGATCCGTTCAGCGTTCTCGAGGGAATGGCCATCGGCGCATACGGGATAGGCAGCACGGAGGGATATATATATGTGCGCGCTGAATATCCGCTTGCCGTGGAAACCCTGCGGAAGACCATTGCGGTGGCACGTGAGCACGGCTTATTAGGCAAGAACATCTTCGGCACGGACTTTTCCTTTGATATAAAGATAAGCAGGGGTGGAGGCGCCTTTGTGTGCGGAGAGTCCACCGCGTTGATGGCTTCCATAGAAGGAAAAGTAGGGGAGCCGAGGGTAAAGCATATACATACGGTAGAAGCCGGTTTGCGGGAAAAACCGACCACCCTTAATAACGTTGAGACCTGGTCGAATGTTCCCATTATCTTTAAAATGGGCGCGAAAGAGTATGCGAGCATTGGAACAGAAGGTTCCAAGGGCACCAAGGTATTTTCTCTGGTGGGGAAAATAAACAACAACGGGCTTGTGGAAGTTCCCATGGGACTGTCCCTGAGAGAGATTATTTACGATGTGGGCGGCGGCATCCCGGGAGACAAAAAATTCAAGGCCGTGCAGACAGGCGGGCCTTCCGGCGGCTGTATACCCGCTGATAAGATCGACATGCCGGTGGATTTCGATGAACTCACCAAAGTCGGCTCGATGATGGGCTCAGGCGGCATCATCGTGATGGACGAAGACACCTGTATGGTGGATGTGGCCCGCTACTTTCTCTCTTTTTTGGTGGAGGAATCCTGCGGAAAGTGTACGCCTTGCCGTGAGGGAACCTACCAGCTGTATAAAATTGTTGACAGGATTTCAGAGGGGAAAGGCAAGGATGGCGACGTAGAGCTTCTGGAAGAACTTTCTGAAGTAATTAAACACTGTTCCCTGTGCGCTTTGGGGAAATCCGCCCCTAACCCAGTGCTTAGTACGATACGGTATTTCCGTGATGAATATATGACGCATGTGAAGGAAAAGAAGTGCCCGGCAGGCGTATGCAAAGCCCTGTTTGAATTTGAAATTGACGCTGAGGCTTGTGCAAAGTCAATGTGCGGTGCCTGTTATAAAAAGTGCCCTGCTGACGCGATCAGCTGGAAGAAAAAGGAGATTGCCGTGCTGGATAAAGCCAAGTGCACCAAGTGCGGGATTTGCTTCGATGTCTGTAAATTTGATTCTGTGAACAAGGTCTGAAGCTATGACTGAGGAAAAATTGCTGAATATAGAGATAGATGGACGTAAAGCTCAGGTTCCCAAAGGCACTCTGGTCATTGAGGCCGCCAAGCAGCTCGGAGTTTTTATTCCGACACTGTGCTACCACGAATCGCTGCCCATGTATGCTTCCTGCCGTATTTGCATCGTGGAGATGAGCGTCACCAAACGGGGAAAAACCTATAACTGGATCGACGCCTCCTGTGTGTATCCGGTTGAAGACGGGCTTGTGGTTCAGACGAATACTCCCAAAGTCCGCAAGGAACGAAAAGTAATATTGGAATTGCTGCTTTCCCGCGCTCCGGAATCTCCCCTTTTAAATGAAATGGCGAAAGAGTACGGAGCGGAAGAAAGATTCGAAACAAAGGACAAGGGGGAATCAAACTGTATCCTTTGCGGGCTTTGTGTGCGCGCCTGTCACGATGTCATGTGCACAGGCGGAATCAGCATAGCATTCAGAGGTATCAATAAAAAACTCGTGTCGCCGTATCAGGTCACCAAGGAGATCTGTATCGCTTGCAACGCCTGCGCCAATGTATGCCCAACCGGAGCTATTAAAGTGAGTCAGGATGGGAAAAACCTGTTCATGGAAAACTGGGACACCTGGCACGAGATGAAGGCCTGCTCGGAGTGTGGAAAATCCTTTGCTCCGGTAGTTCATTTAAAGACTATTAAGAAGAAGGTTAAGCTGAACCTGCGTGAAGACATTTTTGAGAAGTGTCCGGAGTGCAGGAGAAGAGTTTCTAAACTGGTGTATTAAGATGTTTAAGATGATAAGCAATGTCATTCCGGACTTGACCGAAAAGCTCAAGTTTGTCATGCCGGGCACTGACCCGGCATCTTTCCAGAGTAAATTTTACCATGGAAAGATTCTGACTTTCGTCAGAATGACAGTATTAGGCATTCGCCGGAATGACATACTAAGGTTTTATTTAAACAATGGATCATTAAAATTGAAATAGGAGTATCAACTATGTCAAAGATTATAGCGACCGCAGCCATAAGAGGAGCCCATGCCATGGTGGCAAGAGCCGAAAAAGACCTGGCCGCCGCCATTAAAGCCAAAGGCAAGGAATGCAAGGTGGAGTATCCCAACACCGCCTATTTTCTGCCCATCATGCTCCTGTTCCTGGGACAGAAGGTCACTACTTTGGGTGATTTGGAAGAGTCCCTTCAGGAAGCCAAGAAGCTGCTGGGCCCCATACCCTCGGAAGGCCTGTGGCTTCCCTACCTGGGTGATACGCTCAATTCCGGCGTCGCCACCCTGATAGCGGAAGAAATAATTGAATCGCTCAAATACGTGATGGGCCCGGGCACTGCCGAAGGCATCTGGCTGGGATTTACCGGAGACGACATCCTGCGGCTGCAGGGCATCAAGCTGGTGGACGGCAGGATGCCGGGTTTTGCCGCCATCGTAGGCGCCACCGAGACCAACCAGCAAGCGGTTGACCTGCTGCGCGACCTGCAAGAAAAGAGCATCCTGGTGTTCATGGCAGGCAACTCCAACGGCAAATGCGTGGCCGAGCAGGCCGCCGCAGAGGGCCTTGAGATGAACTGGGACACCTACCTGGTGCCCTACGGCAAGGAAATCACCCAGGCCATTTACGCCCTGAACTTTGCGGCCCGTTCCGCCATGAGCTTCGGCGGAGTGGAGCCGGGCAGCTTCAAGGCCGCCAAGGAAATCCTGATGTACAACAAGGAGCGCGTGTTCGCCTTTGTGCTGGCGCTGGGCAGCGATGACAACGCCGAGACCAAGGAACAGATAATCACCGACGAGAAATACGCCACTGCCGCGGGTGCCATAAACTACGGTTTCCCCGTGATAGCGGACACCGACATTCCCCAGATATTGCCCACCGGCATCTGCACTTATGAACACGTTGTTTCAGGAGTGAAGTACGAAGACCTGGTGAGCAGGGCAATCGAGGTGCGCGGGCTGACCATCAAGGTGGAAAAAGTCCCCATCCCCGTTGCCTACGGCGCCGGTTTTGAGGGCGAACGGGTCAGGAAAGAAGACATGCATGTGCAGTTCGGCGGCAAGTACACCGACGCCTTTGAGATGCTGCGCATGAAGGGCATGGATGATATTGAAGACGGCAATATAGAAGTGATAGGTGATGAGATAGACAAGATGAAACAGGGAGAGGCCTATCCCTTCGGCATCCTGGTAGAGGTGGCGGGGCGCGAATTCCAGGAAGACTTTGAGTCTGTGCTGGAGAGGCGTATTCATGAATACATTTCCTGCGCCAACGGCATTTTCCATATGGGCCAGCGCAATATCATCTGGGTGCGCATCAGTAAAGAAGCCGCGGAAAAGGGCTTTAAGATCAAGGACTTCGGGGAAATACTGCTGGCCAAGATAAAAGGCGATTTTTCCTCCATTGTGGACCGCGTGCAGGTGAAGATTTTCACTGACCCGGACAAGACCAAGGAAATGCTTGAGAATGCAAGGGCGATTTATTCGGATAGGGACGACAAAATCGGCGGTATGACCGACGAGGACGTTGAAGATTTTTACTCATGCACCCTGTGCCAGTCATATGCTCCCAACCATGTCTGTATTGTCACTCCCCAGCGTCTAGGACTCTGCGGCGCCTATACCTGGCTGGATTGCAAGGCCTCCTTTCAGATAGACGAACACGGGCCCAATGAGCCGGTGAAAAAGGGCACGGAACTGGACAAGGAAAAGGGCTCATGGCAGAACATCAATGACTACATCGATGTAAAGTCCAACGGCGCCCTGCAGAAGTTCAACGCCTACTCCATCATGGAAGATCCCATGACCTCCTGCGGCTGTTTTGAGTGCATTGCCGCGGTTGTTCCCGAAGTATCCGGAATCATGGTGGTAGACCGGGACTTTGCCGGCATGACCCCCATCGGCATGAAATTCTCCACCCTGGCAGGCCAAATTGGCGGCGGGGCCCAGATGCCGGGATTTACCGGGATTGGCAAGCTGTATATTTCAAGCCCCAAGTTCGTATCGGCCGAAGGCGGATGGCAGAGAATCGTCTGGATGCCCAAGCAGCTCAAAGAGGAAGTGGGCGACAGGCTAAAAGCTCAGCTGGAAAAAGCCGGCATGCCGGACCTCTTTGACAAGATAGCCACCGAAGAAGACGCGGAAGATCCGGAAAAGCTGATGGAGCACTTGCAGAAGGTGGAACATCCTGTGATGGCGATGGAGCCGTTATTTTAAGCTGTGACGGAAACAGTGACGGTGACAGTGAGTAAATAAGGTAATCCGCCCTGTCATTCCCCGCGAAGGCGGGGAATCTGGGAATAGTTGAGAAGATATAGCAGATATTGGGAAGTACAAAAACAGAAAAAAAATTGTAATTTTTTTTCGGATTTGTTCAAAATGAATTTATACACGGACAACCATCTTTATAGATTCCCCGCCTTCGCGGGGAATGACAGTTTGTGGCGAAGTATCACCCTAAACATCACCGAAAGACGAAACGGGCATTCCCCAACCGTCGCGGGGGGCAGGCGTCACCGTAACCGTCACCGTCACCGACAGACGTAACCGATTTTATTAAGGAGGATCAAATGGCACTAACAGGAATGCAAATCTACAAGAGTTTACCCAAAACTAACTGCAAAGAATGCGGTTTTCCCACATGTATGGCCTTTGCCATGCAGGTCGCGGCCAAGCAGAAAGCTTTAAGCGACTGTCCGGAGATTTCCGATGACGCTCAGTCAGCATTGTCAGACGCTTCCGCGCCTCCCATGAAGCTGGTGAAGATTGGGCCGGAGGGAAAACAATTTGTGTTCGGTCAGGAAACAGTGATGTTCCGGCACGAGGAAAAGTTTCATCACGGCACAGGTATTGCGGTACGGGTTCCCGCTTCGCTTTCCGATGATGAAGCTGCCGCCAAGATTGAAAAGATCAATAATGCCAAATTCATAAGAGTTGGCGAAGAACTCAAAGTCGAGTTATGCGCTGTGGAAGTTGACGGCGGCGACCCGGCAGGCCGGGCCAAGCTGGCCGCGGAAAAAAGCAGTGTTCCCCTGATCCTGATGGGCTCCGCGGACGCCTTAAAGGCCGCGGTGGAGGCCGTGAAGGACCAGAATCCGCTTATTTATAAAGCCGACGCTTCCAGCGTGGACGCTCTGGCTGAAGTAGCAGTTGCCGTAAAGGCACCGCTGGCCATCGGCGGAGCGAACCTGGAAGAAATGGCTGACAATGCCAAGAAGGCCAAGGACAAGGGCGTGACGGACCTGGTTCTGTCCTTTGGTTCTCTAAACGCGGGCGACACCCTGAGAAACATAACCATTGCCCGAAGAGCGGCCTTGAAGAAAAACTTCCGGGAGCTGGGATTTCCCGCCATGGTTGATATCGAAGCGGACTCACCCGAAGTGGAAACTGTCTTAGCCAGCACCTTCGCGGCTAAGTACGCGGGTATCGTGGTTATCAACGGCGTGGAGCCCTGCCAGCTGCTTCCCATCATGACCACGGTCCAGAATGTCTACACCGATCCTCAAAAGCCCAACACTGTTGAAACCAAACTGTACGAAGTGGGGCAGCCCAATGAGGATTCGCCAGTTCTTTTCACCACCAACTTTTCCCTCACCTATTTCAGCGTGGAAGGGGAAGTGGAACGGAGCAAGGTGCCCGCCTATATCTGCGTGGTGGACACCGAAGGATTGGGAGTGCTTAATGCATACGCGGGGGACAAAATTTCCGTGGAAAAGGTGGTGAAGACCATACAAGAGCAGGGCGTGGCGGATAAGGTAAAACACCGCAAACTGATAATTCCGGGCTATCTGCCGGTGTTCAGGGCGGAAATCGAGGACACTTCAGACTGGAAAGAAGTGATTATCGGGCCTGAACTGGCATCCAAGATACCCGCGTTTTTGAATGAAAATTGGAAAAAATAAAATAGATGCCTTCATGTAAGGTCACTTTTCTTCCACAAAAAAAAACCGTTCAGGTTGATAAAGGCGCAACCCTTTTAGAAGCGGCTTCCAGGGCAGGGATCCTGGTCAATAGTCTGTGCGGAGGCGAAGGAACCTGCGGCGGTTGCCGGATGAAGGTGAAGAAGGGAAAAACCGCCGGAGGGATCTCGGAAAGGTTGACGCGGGAAGAGGCCGGCGGGGGCATGGTGCTTTCCTGCCTGGCAGAAGCGGAATCCGATCTTACGGTCGAGATCCCCAGAAAATCCCTGGTCAGGAAAAAAACAGCCGTGGACAGTGACCTTCGCCGATTTGCACAGCTTGATACCAAATTGCGGGAACTGGAATTCATCCCATCACCTTTAGTAAAAAAAATCTATCTGGAACTGGAGGAACCGACCCTGGCATCAAACATGGCTGATCATCAACGGGTATGCGCCGCCATCAGGAAGAAACTCGGAGTTTCAACGATTACCACGCCGCTTTCCATCATCAAGTGCCTTCCCGGCGGGCTCCGCAAGCACAAATTCCGTGTGACCGCCACCGTGGGCGTTAACGGAGACTCTATGCGCCTGATGAATATGGAAGGCGGGAATACGGAAATGGATAACTACCTGATAGTAGTTGACATGGGGACCACCACCCTGGTGGCGCACCTCATTGACGCGGTCTCGCATAAGACCGCAGGAGCGGCGGCATGTTTCAATTCCCAGATGACTTATGGAAGGGAAGTAACCGCCCGCATGATTGCGGCGGAAAAAAAAGGCGATGACAAACTGCACGAGGCGCTGGTCCGGGACATCAACAGGCTCATTAAGGGCCTGCTCAAGCAAAGCGGCGTTAAGATACGGGATGTGAACGCGGTTGTATGCGCGGGAAACACTCCCATGACCCACTTTCTGCTCGACCTGCCCACCAGGAACATCCGTCGTACGCCCTATGTATCGTCGTCGGTTGAACCTCCGGTGCTGAGGGCCGGGGAAGTAGGGCTCAGAATCAATCCCACGGGCCTCCTCTACTGCCTGCCGGGCATCAGCGGCTGGGTGGGCAGCGACTTGACCGCCGGCATCCTGGCCACCGGCATGTATAACAGCGAAAAAATGTCGCTGCTGGTTGACATCGGCACTAATGGCGAGATAATCGTGGGCAACCGGGAGTGGATGATGTCCTGTTCCGCCTCGGCCGGTCCGGCGCTGGAAGGCGCCAGCGTGGAATGCGGCATGCGGGCTGAAGAAGGGGCCATAGAAAAAGTGTCCGTAAAGAGAGGCAGGCTTTGTTTCGAGACCATTGGAAATGTCCCTCCCCGGGGAATCTGCGGCTCCGGCATCATCGATCTCATCAGCGTCATGCTTGAGCGGAAAATCATCAACCGTTCCGGGAAAATCGTAGACGGCCCGCCTGACAGGATTAAGAAAAAGGATGGCATCAGGCAATATGTATTGTTAAAGAGAAACGAGAAGCGCAACAAGTCAATGATATTTATTTCAGAAGCTGATATTGAAAATATCATAACGGCCAAGGCGGCGATTTTCGCGGCTATGAAAATCATGCTGCACCGGCTCGACATGCAATTTTCAGACATAGATGTGTTTTTCCTGGCGGGAGCCTTTGGCAAACACATAAACATAAATAACGCAATCAACATCGGGCTCATTCCAAACATACCCCGGGAGAGGGTGAAGTTTGCGGGGAATACGTCCCTGATGGGAGCCAAAATTGCCGCGCTGCACCGGGAGGGATTTAAAAAGACCAGGGAAATAGAGGAGAACACCACCTACTATGACCTGATGGGCGCGGATGACTACGTGGAGGAGTTTCAGAAGGCGATGTTTTTGCCGCATACGGATATAGAATACTTTTCTGGAGCAGAAGCTTAACCCTTTGGAGTACTGGAGTGTTGGAGTAATGGAGTATTGGGGGAAGAACAGAAACAAGAATCGTGGATATCAGAAGCTGCGGGTATGGCGGGATGCAGTGGACTACTATGTATCATCAAGTAAAGTGTACAGCAAATTTACTTATCATTTAAAACGGATTGCCTCTCAGGCTATTGTATCCAGCGATTCCATCCACGGGAATATCGCTGAAGGATACTGTAGAAAGTCAATACGGGAATATCTTCAGTTCTTGAATATTGCCTTGGGTTCTCTGGGTGAATCTGTATCAGGTAATATTGCCTATAAGAAAGCCGAGCAGATTACAGACGAAGATTATGAAAAATTAGATGCACTAGCATATAAATTGGAAAACGGTTTGCTCAAATTGGTTGAGAGCCTGGAACATAAAAGGAATCATGGAGATTGGGTAGACTCCCTTACAGAAAAAGAGCGTGATGATGTTTACTCATATGAAAGCGGTATGAAATGAGGACGTCATCACCCCAAAAAAGAACCCAATACTCCATCACTCCAGTACTCCATTACTCCAACCTATTCCCAGGGAGGCCTTTACCTTGGCCAAAACACTAGCCGTAGCAGGCAAAGGCGGCACAGGCAAGACTACCATTGCCGCGTTGATCGTCGATTACCTCATCACCAAAAACATGGGGCCGGTGCTGGCCATTGACGCCGACCCGGACTCGAACCTGGGCACCCTGCTTGGCATCACCACAGGGCAGTCCATCGGGGACCTGCGCAACGAGGTCCTGGAAGAGATGAAGGACTTTCCCCCCGGCATGACCAAGGCAAACTACATGGAGGCCGGCCTGCACGGAATAGTGGAGGAGGCCGAAGGCTTTGATCTCATCACCATGGGCAGGGGAGAGGGTTCGGGGTGTTATTGCGCGCTCAACAACCTGATAAGGAAGTTCCACGCGGATCTCACGCCATCCTATAAATGGGTGGTCATCGATAATGAGGCCGGGCTTGAGCACATCAGCCGCCGGACGACCTCGAACATTGACATCTTGGTAGTGGTGGTGAACAACAACCCCATTTCCCTGAATACCGCTAAGAACATCGAGCAGATAACTAGGAAGCTGAAAAATCCGGTGGGAAAAAAATACCTGGTCACTAACATGCTCAAGGAGGGTCGAAGGGAAAGCATAAAGAAATTGGCTGAGGAAACACAGATGGAATATTTATTTGATGTGCCGGAAGATGAAGCCGTTGAGGAGGCGATTTTCAACAGCGAGTCCCTTCGGAAATTGAACTCTCCGGCAAAGGAAGGTATCTTTTTTATGATGGAAAAAATAGGAGGAAAAAATGGAAATACCCAAGGTAAATGAGAGATGGACAAGCAAAATAAATGAGGTAACGCTGGGCGCTGCTTCGGAGCAGGGCGGTACACGGGGAAAGACCGTGACTGTGGGCGGACACACCACCCTGCCCTCCATGACATTTGAGGGGGAAATAGCCAATCCGCCGGTGATAGCCGGATATGTAGCCGACATTCCTCCTGATTGGCCTGGTTTTTTAAAGAAAGCCATAGGCGATGAGATAAATTCCCCGGCCGACTGGGCGAAGAAATGCGTGAGCGAGTTCGGCTGCGACCTGATAAGCCTGAGCATGATAGGGGCCGATCCTTCGGGAAAAAATAATTCGGCCTCCGACTGCGCTAAAGTGGTGCAGGACGTGCTGAAGGCGGTGGATGTTCCCCTGATAATCTGGGGCTGCGGAGACGATGACAAGGACGCTTCCGTGCTGCAGGAATGCTCGGCCGCGGCCAGGGGCGAGAACTGCCTGATAGGCTCCGCCAAAGAGAGCAATTACAAGACCGTGGTCGCCATCTGCAAAGCCGACAAGCACAAAATTATCTCAGAGGCTCCGGTGGACATTAACATCGGCAAGCAGGTGAATATACTCCTGCAGGACGCCGGTTATGATCTCAAGGACGTTGTCATGTTCCAAACCACCGCCGCCCTGGGGTACGGCCTTGACTATGTATATACTATCCTGGAAAGGGCCCGGACCACGGGACTCAAGGGAGACAAGCTCATGGCGGCCCCGCAGCTGGCCGATGTGGGCGGCGAAGTGTGGAGAATAAAAGACGCCAGCGCCGGAGAAGACGTGCTACCGGGCTGGGGAGACCCTGAAAGAAGGGGGCCGATGTGGGAAGCCGCCTGCGCGGCGGATTATCTCCAGGCGGGGACCGACATCTTGGTGATGGCCCATCCTGTAGCCATTAAGACAATGCGACAGACCATAGAGAGATTATCATAAGGAAAGGAGACAAAAAATGATTTTTATCGGTGAAAGAATTAACGCCGGCTTTAAGGACATCAAGGAAGCAATCGTCAACAAAGACCCGGATCCCATCAGGGAGTGGGCAAAAAAACAGACTGACAAGGGCGCCACCTACCTGGACGTGAACATGGGAACGGCGTCAAACAAGCCCGAAGATCTGTGCTGGATGATAGAGACCGTGCAGAATGAGGTGGAAACCCCCATCAGCATCGACAACAACAAAATCGTTATGCAGAAAGAGGCCATCCCGGTCTGCAAGAAACCTCCCCTGGTGAACTCCGTAGCCGCCATTGACGAGCGCATGGACGCTCTGTTTCCGGTGGTGGCCGAATACAACGCCTCCATCATAGGGCTGGCTATGGACGCCAAAGGCAGTCCCAAGACCGCCGACAAGCGGGTGGAAAACGCCGGAATGCTGTTTGCCAAGGCCATGGAATATGGACTTGAGGCGGACCAGCTCTTTCTGGATCCGATTGTGATGCCCCTCAAGTTCATGCAGGAACAGTCTCCTGAGATTTTAAAGGCGGCCAATCAATTCACGTTGTTCAACGATCCGCCCCCTCACATCGTGTGCGGCCTGAGTAATATCTCCAACGGCACCAAACAAAAGCACCTGATAGACAGGACCTTTATCACTATGCTTATCGCAAACGGAGCTGACGCGGCCATTCTGGACATGATGGATGATGAAATGGTCAATGCCATTCTCACGGCCGAACTCATGATGAACCGCTCCATCTACGCGGACTCGTACATCGAGGCGTTCAGGAGTTAATGCCGTCCGGAGTTGCGTCCCGATAGTTATTGAAGGATACGGGCCTTACCGGGATTACCCCCTGGGGCAATAAGAGGAAAAAGAAAGAGCTGGTCAGAGGCCAGGTAATGGGCTCCCTTGAAGCAGGACGGAATCCTGGGTATGGGTTGCCGGATTGATATCTCATTCCGGGAGTCCCCGCCATAAATGCTGAAGGGAAGGCCGGAGGAGCTGTTACTGGGAAGAAATTCCCTGAATTCCCGCGCCCGACAGTCTGATATCATCCAATGCGAAAAAACTTCCGCTTAGCGCACTGAAGCTTAAACTGGTGACATAACGTCCCTGGTCCTGCCAGTCTACCGGTAGGCCCTGAGGGGTCAGCAGGGAATCTGTGGGAACCTGGAAGGTCTGCCAGGTGTCTGTGAGGGAAACCTGGTAATTGGCCCAGGTTCCACCGCTGCCGGGCCTCACGGAAAATACTACTTCAAGAATGCCGTCTCCCCTGGCGGCAAATTCCAGAGAGGTTACTGAGGTCATGTCATAAACGGTTCCGCCCAGGGACATGATTGTTTCCACAAAGGGATATTGATGGTTGTCGTCAAGGGAATAATCCACTCTTAGAGAACGTTCTCTATAGGCCTCCGTTGCTGATACGGCATTGGAAAAGTCTTCCGGAGACTGTGAGACCGGTGAAAGGATCTGGGAATTTCCGCCTTCGCTGGTATCGGTATTCAGCATCCAACGGGAGTCCTCCCAAATGCTTGAAATAACCGGGCGGTTATTGTTGTCCCCGAAATCCTCCAGTAAGATTTCATGGGCGTTAAATCTGATACTATCCAATGCCGATTGGCTGCCGGAGAAAGCCACTGACTTCAAGGGGGAGAGCGTGGATGCCGTTCCGCTCTGGAATTGCCCTACCAGAGCGTATTGTCCTGCGGCCGCCCGGGGGATGGTATATACATTGAGTCCGCTTGAGTCCCTGGTCCCTGCGTAGGAGCTTCCGGCAAACCTGACGCGTTCGATGTTCATGGAATCAGAACTCAGCACCAGGGAATAGGGCTTGAGCGGGCGGAGCGTCAGGGTGACTGAGGTGTCTCCCGGCGCCAGGGTGAGTAGCTCACGGTGAGCGCCCAAAGTTCCTGCGGTCACCTCGAAATTTCCCTCTTCCAGGAGGGAACTGTCTATAAAAATCCGGCCCTCGGAATTAGCTTCCAGGGTATCTGAGGAGACCGGCAGATTGGACCGTATTCTTTCTGCCCAATCCCTCACGGCTATCCTGGTTAACACAGCCCCGGGAAGGGGGGCGCCTGCCGTATCCACCACGGAAACAGAAACCCCATTGGTGGTCTCAGAAGTTTTACCTGCCTGTGGATCCAGGGAATTAAGGCATCCCTGCAGGACAGCTCCTCCCAGGACGGCTGATATGACCCAGAGATAGACGGCCTCCGGAACCCGAAGGTCCTTGAGAATGCGGTACGTGAAAAGGTTTCTCAAAAACATTAATGGTTTTTAAGCTGGGTCAAGGGAAAGATCTGGATGTTAATCTGATAAACAGAGTCCATTTGAGTTCTGGAATTGATGTAACGAGCAAGGTTTCGGCGATATTCCGAAGTTATCCTGTCAATCTCGGGTAGGTCATTTTGACTGATATTCAGAGTAAGGGTAGAAATATTTCTCTGACGCTTGGGAGTTTTTTGCAGGGATTTTTTCGCCAGATTCAATACTTCCATCTGATACTGGCCCACGGCTACATCAGTCCAGTGCCTGCCCGATGTGAGGTTGTCGTCCAGCACCTTGTATCTGCCGGATGGTGATTTCTTGATGAGGTTGAGTTTTTCCAGGAGTTCCACTGATTTTTTCGCCTCATAGCCCGAAATGGCAGGATTGAGCTGCTTACCCAATTTTTCAAAGTCTCCATCGAAGGGATAATAGTCCAGGAGGAGGCGGACCGCGGAATGGTACCAGGTTTTGTAATAGTCATACTGGTATGGATTCACACTCTGGTAGGTTGGTTTCTGCAAAGCGATAAGTGCCTCAAGATGAGTTTTGGCTTCGGCCTCGGTTTTAGACCGGTTGTAGAGTACTAATTGTTTAAGGTATTGGCTCTCGCGCTTTTTTAATCCCAGGAACTTATCCAGGCTCGCGACCAGGTTCGCCGGTAAATGAGTCTTCTTCTGCATCACCCGAATCAGAAAGCTGGAATCCATACCGATTTTGCCCGCTATATATCGATAGGAAAAACGGGCGTTCTGATGTTTCATCACCCGGTAGTAATGAGACAAATAATCCCGGTAATCGTTGAATTCCATGATGTTTCTTGGTTGTTCCATAATGCCCCAGATGCTGAAAAGTAAAAAAAATATTAAATCTGGTGACTAATTAGTCATCACTTTTACGCTTGCTTACTTAATTATACCCAGTATTTTTTGGATTTTCCAAGTAAATTTTATAAAAATCTATGGTAATTTTAGTCATCACCTTACCGGTGTTGGAAAGGAGGAGCAAATATGAAACGTTCCGCCATGGTCATCTCGGGGTTCCTGATGGCAGCAACATCATTCCTGACGGCCCAGGGCCTTCTTCAGCTCAGCTATGAAGAGTCCTTTGATGATTTCCCCAATCCCGAAAGGGGCTGGTTCAGGGCCCGTGAGCTTCCCAATGCGGGTAATTTCAACATACGGGGAGAGAATAAGACCCTGATATACGGCCGAATCTCCGCTGATGATTTTCGGGACGGCCCCTTTCCCCAGGATTTTCTGGACCGGATACAAGCGGGTTTTGACCTGGCCAGGGAAAACGGCATCAAGGTAAACCCAAGGGTGGCTTACAATAATGGTCCCGAAGACGGTTGCGAAGCCCGATACGGGTGCGACGCTCCCCTGGACATAGTGATGAATCATATTGAACAGTTAAGGCCGCTCTGGGAGCAGAATATGGACGTCATTAGTGTATTAGATCCGGGTTTTATCGGGGGATGGGGGGAATGGCATACGTCTTCCAACGGACTCAATACGCCGGAAAACGAAAAGGCAATACTTTTTGCCATCCTGGACGCCCTCCCCCAGGATAGAATGGTGTACGTGAGGTATCCCGCCCTCAAACGGCGGGTGTTCGGGGGATCACATGACGCTACCGAGCCCATTTTGGATTCCAGCGTGGCTTTTGACGGTTCCAATTTATCGCGTGTGGGCCATCTTAATGACTGCTTTCTCTCCAGTGATATCGATGTGGGCACGTACCAGTATGGCTGGAGCCGGGAGCAGAACCTGGATTACATCGGGACAGAATCCGCTTTTTCCCCTTTTGGAGGAGAAACCTGCGCGGTCCATGCCATGGGTGAGTGCCCAAACACCCTCTATGAAATGGAAAAACTTCACATCAACCATTTAAATCACGATTACCATGGGGGGGTAATCGGAAGGTGGCAGGATGATGGGTGTTATGATGAGATCACTCTGAAAATGGGATACCGCTATGTATTGCAGGACGCCTCCCTGAACAGCCCTGTGCCGCCCGGCGGGATTTTGGACCTGAATGTGAACATTGCCAATGTGGGCTGGGGCGAGCTCTTTAATCCGAGAGACGTGGAAGCCGTGCTTCGCTCTCCGGACGGGAGCCTGTCTGCCGCGGTGCTGGGTGTTGATCCCAGGTGGTGGCGGGGCGGCACAACTGCTCCCATCAATGTACGTCTGAAAATCCCCGCTCAGCTGGCGGAGGGAACCTATTCCCTGGGCCTGCGCCTGCGGGACAAGTCCCCATCCATCGCCGATGACATCAGGTATGCGATACGTTTTGCCAATGCTGATGTATGGGACGAAGAAAGCGGAGTGAACTGGCTCACTAACTCCCTGGAGCTATCAGCTTCGGCGCCGGGAGAAGCGAATGCTGATTTCACGGCCTTCGAGCTGGTGGACGGTTCCGTCCCTGTTCAAGCCGGTGTTTTTGCGGGAAGAGGCCAAATCTGGAGCGTAAAACATGCCGGAACATACTTGGATATATCCGCGGCGTTTCCCATGTCCGGGGATTACGCCTGCCATATATATACTACCGGCGGCCGGAAGGTGTACCAGAGCAAACTTCCCGCCACCAGGGAAAAAATCCGGGGCAGGCACCATGCCAGGCTTGCGGTTCCCGCCTTCAGTCCGGGACTCTACCTGTTCAGGTTTCAGGCTAAAGGGAAATCCTTTACCACCAAATTTCTGGTAGACGTGGATTGATGCAAATCGGCCCCGTTCGGAGAACAGAAGCTGCACACCGGTCCCATCTGAGCGGATTCATGCATCGGAGTGTTCAGGAGTTCGTGCTGCGCATGGGCGCTTAAGGGGATATCAGCCGCTTACCTCCGGTACAGCCTCTCAAAGTTGCATATCCTGGCTTCGGGCTTTTCCTGTTTGTCCCGGACAAGTCTATGAGCCGGGTCAAAAGCCAGAAGGACATCATTGCCTTTCAGGAGCGACCCATCGACGCCGGCGTCATTTAATTTTTCCAGCAGGGTATTGAAAATGGAATTGTATTCTTCTTGTGATATTGCATGGTTGACAAGCGCTCTGGAAAGACTTATGGGCCGGTATAATTTCCCCTTCTGGAGAGCCACCCATTCGTCAGGCCCGTTGAAGTAACCACGGATGGTTATATAATTATGGTCCTTGGAGAGCACCGGGAAACCGTCGGGGCAAGTAAAAAGCCTATGTGTTTCGTATCTAGACAAGTCAAGCGGTTGGTTTAGTTTTTTACTGCCGGTCATATAGATGGCCCTGGTGTATACGGTTTGTATGCCGCATTTGTTGAGGTAGTCAGCAATTGCGAATTCCTCAAAGGGACTGTTGAAACCGTAGAGCGCCACATTGTCCCAGGCTTTATACCATAAACCGGGGGAAGGGATGTCTCCTACCAGGGAAGTTTTCCAAACAATGTGCAAATCGTCTTTTGTATGTGAATAAAAAATATCATTCCTGTCTGAAAGCTTCCAGCCTTCCGTATTACGCCACCGCTCCGGCAGGAAATAATCGAACAAACGGGAGTTGGCGCCTACTACCCAGAGCCTTCCGTCCGTGCTTTCGGCCTTGCCGTATACATAGGGGACGCCGAAGATGTCCATTTTCCGAAGGTGGGATGGAGTGTCCGTGGCGACGTAACGGTCGCGTTGATCTAATAGATATGAATGACGGCGGGCCGCCTTTACTTCTTTTTCATGGTCCGGCGTACGTACGAGCAGTTCATAATCTACAACGGAATAACGGTACTGCTCGATGAGGGAATGCAGGTATTCAATGTCCTTCTGATTGCCGGCGCCGTTTGCCGCGTCCGGTTCTTGCTCAACAGGCTTCAAGTCATTTTCAGCGATGATGATGTGTTCGGGTTTCATGTCCGCAACCGCGTAGCCTTTCCGGTCAAGATCTGCAATAGCGCGCAGGGTAATCGGCCTGAGGTTTTTTTTTAGAGCCGCGCCTTTCAGTCCCATTAGCTCAAAGACCTCAATGATATTTTTTCCTTTGATCCATCCGTATATTAGTTTGTATTGCCGCAGGATGTCCAGCTCTATGCCGGGGTGCCTGGACTTGATGCGGTTGACTTTATCTTTGGATCTGCCGCTTTGCCAGAGCTGCATCCTCTCCGGAGGAACATAGATGGCCAGGGGCTCCTGGGTTCTTATGGAATAATTCCCGGGGCCGTATGCTCCGTCCCGCATCTCCATGACCAGGGCGAATTCCTCCCAGGGGCTGTTGAACTCGGTGTTAATGAATTCGAGGAGGGTCTTGGTCTCGAGGGGAACGTCTTCACCCACACGGCAGTTTTTAACGACCAGCTCGATGCTTTTTCCTTTTACTTCCTTAGTGGGCACCCGGAATACCGAGCTTGTGCCTTCCAGCTGTTCCCCGCGGGAATAAAACCATGTTTTGTCATACCAGTTTTCAATTTCAAGCAGGCCGGCCCTTTGAATGCCAAAGCGGGTGAGGTAGAGATCCCCTCCGTCCCTGGCTTTTTTATGAATATAAACCACGCCAAGTACATTGGTCAGCGATTCCGGCGCTGAGATTATCTGGGAGGTTTTCACATTCTGGTTAAGCATGTATGCAGTCAAGATAGCAATTCTACAGGCATCAAGGAACAGGGTAAGGATGAAAAAACACTTTCAATACAGGACGGTTTTTTACCATTACAAGGATGCCTTGTTGACGTTTGAAAAGAGGTTGAACAGAAAAACAGGTATGCAATTATGAACCGTTCAGAGAACAGCAGAGGGTCCGGCCCATTTGAGCTGATTCATCCGGAAAGTCATTCAGAAGTTAATACAGATCTGACCCATGGTGGAAAAGCAAACGGAGGCCTCCGCACATACTGTTTCCTTTCTTCCTGTTGATAAAGATTTTCGCCCTGTTATTCTTCCCGGGAGGGTAGATGGCCAAAAGGAAAGATCTTGACTCTTTCGGGCTCCTTCCCATATAATTAGATAATTAAATAGCTTTTCAAAGCCGTAGTAAAACAAATACCATGGCCTTTTTCCATACGCCGAGGCTTGGCCTGAAAGCGGTGTCACTTATCCTGATACCGATCCTCATTATCGGATACGGCTATGGGAGCGAGCTCAAAGAGGATTCGGTGGTTGAAGACGCTCCCAAGGAGAAGGAAGCGCCGGAGGCCGAACCCCAGCCTGTTCCCGTGGAAAATAATGCGGGCCAATTGAAAAAAACTGATCCCAACATTTCCGCAAAACTATCGGGAGCGCTTATTCTGAGTGTTTTTGCGGCCACTATCACCGCCTTTTATTTGTTTTCCAAATATTACAATAAAGAGGAATCGTCACCGGTGGACATTGAGATGGAATGGTGACAGAAGGACCTGCATGCGCCTTATTATCCTGTTTATGATGTTTTTTGGGTGTTTATTTAACAAACCGGAGCCTGATCGCGTACAGATAATCCCCAGGATCGTCTGGATGAACGGGGACCAGGCCGTTACTCCGGGAGCGGTGGACAGCGTCAGGATAACTCTGCAATCGCCCGGATTTTCTTCCGACTGGGTTAAAACTTTTAACTATTCCGCCGGGAAAGGGAGCATAAAAGCCCTTCCTCAGGGCATTAGCCTCACTATCGTGGTGGAAGGCATTGACGGGCAGGGCAGGGTGGTCTATTCCGGCAGCCTCAACCTGGAAGAGCTGTCCGATGAAAACAGTTCCGTGGAGATCCAGGCCTGCCTGCTTCCTCCTCCCGTTCCCGGCCACCTTTCGGCCCTGGCCGTTTCCCATGACAAGGTTGAACTGAAATGGGAATTGGAGTCGGACTTCCATGATCTGTTCGTCGTAGAGCGAAGGCCGGACTCTTCTTCGGGCTTTGAGGAAACGGGCCGCACCTCAGAAACATCGTTCATTGACTCGAACCTGGCGCCGGAATCTTTCTACCAGTACCGGGTGTGCGCTGCAAACGATGGCGGCAACTCCGCTTACGGCTTGTACGCCCATGCCGTCACCCATCCCTACGACAGCATACCCCCCTCCATAAGCATCCGGTCCCATGCCAATCCCGACACGGTGACCTCCGGGACCATAGATATCTTCGGAACGGTGAACGACACTAATGGCGTGCTGGAGTTTTTTGTGGATTCCGTCCCGGTTGATCTCCAGGAGCAGTACTGGGAGAAAAGCGGCTTTGCGCTCGACTCTGGCCTGAACACCATCGTCCTCACCGCCGTTGACGGCAGCGAACACCGGAATGCCGTTGATGTGGAACTGGTGGTGTTCTACGACCATAGACCTGACAGGGAGCCGCCGGTTGTCTCCGTCCTGTCCCACAGCAATCCGGACACGGTAAACCTGAAGGTCATCAAGCTCTTTGGGATGGTACACGATACCAGCGGTGTTAAACAGTTTTCCGTGGGACTGCATGCGGTTGAAGTGACGGGCGGTTACTGGGAAAAGGAGGGCTTCTTCCTGGACTCCAACGAAAATACGATAGTCATTACGGCTGTTGACAGCAGCGGGTATGAGAATACCGGTTCCGATACCCTGGTGCTTTTCTACGACCCGCAATATGTGGACATTTCCAATCATCCTCCCTATTTCCTCACCGTCACCGAAAACCTGGAAGGGAGGATAAAGGCCGGGCAGACATATGCAAAAGTGCTTCGGGCCGATGACAACGACTCATCCAATATTGTTTATTTTACAGCGAGCCCCCCCCCTGCAGATGATAGATGACTCCACCATCTCCTTCATCCCCTCCCTTGCCGATACCGGCATGCTGCCCTTGTACGCTTACGTCCTTGATCAGGACGGGGCGGCCGACACCCTGTCCTGGTATCTTGAAGTGCTTGACTCGCGGTATAATGTGGCGCCTGAATTCCTGACCCGGAGACAGGAGCTTCTCGATTCGGTTCTCCTGGGCGATGTCTACACCGATACGGTGCGGGCATCCGACCTCGACCAGGAGTTGGGCCTGCAGTATGAGATGATTGAGGGCCGTGACACCATGTCTGTGGAGGTCATGACCGGCGCCCTGCAGTGGGCGCCCACGGAGGAAGACGTGGGCCTGCATTTTTTTACGGTCCAGGTGAAGGATGACTCCAATGCCACGGACGAGCTCTTCTGGGCCGTGCAGGTGCTGCACCGGAACCTGCTGGCGTTCAGCGCGGGGGAGGACACCACGGTAACCATAAAGGATGTGGTGCAACTGGTCCCTCATATCGAAGTCATCGCTGATTCCATCATTATGTATGAATGGGACATAGGCATGACAGGTGAATTTGTGCAGACCTCCGGCCCGGACACTCAGATCACGGTTCCCTCCACAGAGGACTTGCATTACACCTGTATCTTGAGAATCACCCTGTCCGGCGGGGAGAAAGTCGCGGAAGACGTGCTTATCGAGGTGTTGGCGGACGTGCCTGTGATTGACGCGGGGAAAGACCAGGTCGTTCCTCCGGGAGAAACAGCTCATTTACAGGGAGTTGTCAGGGAGGAAAGAGGGGCGATAGTCAGATGGGAATGGGATATCATGAATAACGGAAATTTTGTGGAGAGCGATACGAGCCTATTCTCTTTTGCCGTTGATTCCAGCATGATTTACGAATGTATTCTGCGTGTTACGGATGATGATGGAAACCAGGCCACAGACATGGTCAAGGTTTACTCAATAAATCCCAAATTAAAAGAATTGCCGCCGTATACCTTCGTTATGGGATCAGATACTGGAGACGCGGATGAAGCCCCTGCGCACTCGGTGTTTATAAATGGTTTCATGATAGACAGTGCCGAGGTCTTCCAGAGAGAATACCTCGATGTTTTTGAATTTGAGTCGTACGAAAATCCGTCTTACTTCACCGGGGCAGAGTACCCGGTGGAGTCGGTGACCTGGTTTGATGCGGTCCTGTACTGCAATAAACTCAGCGTGCTTCACGGCCTGGATACGGTGTATGGTTATTCAGAAATTGAAGGCCATCCAGGCAAAGGCTGCACAAACCTGCAGGACCTGGCCATGGATTATAATGTGATGGGATACCGTCTGCCCACTGAGGCGGAATGGGAATACGCCTGCCGGGCCCGGACCACTTCGGCCTATTACTGGGAAGACACCACCCACAGCTCTTACGCCTGGTATGACAGCACTTCCAACGGAGGCACGAAAACTGCCGCCACCAAGCTTCCCAACGCGTATAATCTCCATGACATGGCGGGCAATGTGTGGGAATGGTGCAACGACTGGTATGACGCCACTTATTACGGCAACAGTCCGCAGAACAATCCCACCGGCCCGGAAAGCGTGGTAACGGAGGTGAGGGTCATCAGGGGGGGAAGCTGGACCGATGACATCTCGGAATTGAGGTCAGCCAAGCGGGGTTTTGGGGGAGCTGGCTGGAAGAGCAATTTCGTGGGATTCAGGACCGTCCTGCAACTTTCCCGGCAGCAATGAGGGTGGTGGTTGAAGCATAATTAAGAAAAACGGAAGCGCACCAGTAGGCGGGATTCATGAATCCCGCCTACTGGTGCGCTCCTTCTGATTATATTTTCGGATAGATACTCTGCCGCACCTTACTTGCCGTCAACTACTACAAACTTGCTCAGGATGGCTTTCCCGCCAATCTTTGTTTCCAGCACATGCAGGCCCGGCGTGAGCCCTTGCAGGGAAAAGGCGTGGCTGTGATCGCCTGCTTCCCGGCGGCCGGACCAGAGTTGGGACAACCGTTTTCCATTCACGGAAAGGACCGCGACGGATACCAGGGAAGGCTTGTCCAGGCTGTAACCATGAATGAGTTCGTTTCCCGACACGGCCGTGTGGACAGGGGAACGGCTCGGCTGGTTGCGGCCGACCGGCACGGTCCCGCCGATCTGGGCGAAATCTGTAAAGCTCGGATCTACGGCGCCCGGGGCCGAGCTGGAAATGGAAAAGTCGGACTTGAGGGTGTTGATGCCGGTGGCGTCGTCCCACACGCCCTGGTTGGCGAAGCGGATGGCGTATCTGGGGTCATCATGTATGGATGCCGACAGATCAGGCATACGCAGGCCCACGGAATAGGTGCCCTCCGCCATGGTGGTTGGTATGCTCAGGGAGACGTTCACGGTACTTTCCTGTCCGGCGCTCCAGAACCTGGGGTCGGTGTCGAGAACAGCCACATGTTCTGCGGAGCCGTTGCTGAGTACCACCTCCGCATATCGGGGATTGAACAATTCGCCAAAGCCCACGTTGTTTATGGTAAAGGAGAGCTGCATGGTCCCGCCGGGTTTTACCGCGTCGGCGATGCGGGCGCCCGTCAGCACAAACCGGTAGCCCAGCCTGCGTTCGATTTCGTCGTAACAGCCCTGGCTTTCCCATTTGCTGATGACGCTGCCGTTATAGTCCCTGTTCAAGTAATTCACATGGATGATGGCCATCTCCGTCAGGGTGTTGTCGCAGTCATTGCGTTCATGAGTGCTGCAGGTCTCTCCTCCCCAGGTCACGTACCGGGACTCCTGTTCCAGGTAAGCCAGTTCTTCCTGCAGGTTCCAGTTGGTATAGGTGCCTACATCGTTGTCCGAGGAGAGGAAACAGTCATTGAGATGACCGATCCGCGCGATGGGAGTGCCGCTAAAGGCCTCAGCCTCTGACAGCACGGCGTTTTCGTCCCATGAGTCGCCGGACACGTAGCGCCGTTTGAAATGGGGCTGACGCACCAGCATCATCCGTTCCTCAGGAAGATTTTCCAGCAGGGCTTCGATGATGGCATTCATGTTCTCCTCGCTATTGAGGTTGTTGGTGGAGCTGTGCCATTCCCCCCAGGCCCCGATAAAACCCGGGTCCAGCACATTGATCACATCCACGTTTTCCTGCCATATGGGACCCAGCTGTTCTATATGGTTTAACACCACGTCAATCGGGGCGTCCGGGTTTCCTATGGATTCAGTGTACACCACTCTTGGGTTAACCTTGATGCCTGCGCTGCGGACATTGGCAAATCCCTGTCTTATTTGCTCCAGAAAAGAATCGGGAAAGGGGCCGTTGCGGTAACCGGAGGCATCTATTCTTCCGTAGATAAGGGTATTGCCCGAACCTCTGAGCGAGCTGAAATTTCCCGAGGTCAGGGTCTGGAACCGGTGGAATCCCCGCTCAGGATTTACAAAGGTTTCTGATGATTCCACAAAGGTAAGGTCCTGCAGAACCGGCTCCTGGCTGTATGTATACACCATCAGAAACGCCAGAGATGATAGTAAATATTTCATAATTCCTCCTTAAAAGTATTTGGTCTAAATAACAGTAGCAGAATAGTGAGAAAGCATTTTATTCGCCCCATTATAATATATAGTGAAATGTGTTTTTTTGTTGGCTTTTTTTGTCCTCGCCCTCTAAAATGGTTGATTTTTTGGACTCAAATATCTGTTCCCGGTTACCATGGTTTTAACAAACAGTTAGCACTGTTTGGCATCAGTGGACGAATGTTATTTGCCCCGTACGTGACAGGAGTCACTGAATTTTTCCCGGTTTCTGATATACTTAGAAAAGAGACGCACATATGCCTGAAAAAATAAAAATTGACAATAACATCCACTCTGTAACAGGTGTGGATTACGCTGCTATAGATAACATTAAGGAGCTTTCCCGCCATGAGCTGGGGGAAGATTTTTCCATTTCAGTATCACCTGAATTCGCGGTGAAATGGTCATTCCATAACCGAAACTGGTTCGGTATAGATACCCTCGAGCTGGTCAAGACCCTCTGCGGAAGGTTAAAGAGCGGAATAGAACTGGATAATTCCATTAAGCATAAGAACAATCCTCTGAGTCCGATTGAATATGTGTTTTCTCTTGCCATTACACGGAGAGAACTGTTTGTCAACTTTGACAAGAGGGTTTTGAAAAACCGCTTAATAGATTATGAGTATCTTGAGCTTGTATGCAATACCGTGGCCCTTGATTTTAAATCGTGCCGTTACGGGCTTTTCCTGAGCAACGAAAAAGTCTTCTCATTTTCTTTTACCTGGGCGGATTGATAGTAAAACCGGCATCATTTCCGCATCGAATTCCACAACCTCAGTTTTTTTATATTAGCAGGCAAAAACCGGCAAGGCCGTTCCAGGAAGCATCCCGGCCGGCGGGCCGGATGAAAGGAGAAAAAAGGGCCTTACCGGGTTGATGTTATGAGAATCCTGATACTTAGGAGCGTGCCCAACCGGGCGGGGCAGGACCCCTATGCGGTGAAGATGGATACCCACTACGCCGGCCGGTTTATCGGCCACCTCACCGACCGGGGAGATTACTGCAGAGCCTGCCAGGACAAGTGCGTGGCCTGCCGCGGGAAATACGGGCTGGATTTCTCCGAGCGTCTGGCCGGAGTGATAGAGCTTCCCGCAGTGCTTCCGGTAATGATAGATGATGCCGGCACATACTTGCCCAAGAACATCCCGGCCTGTGATGTGGTGGTGGCGGTCTCTGTGAATGAGGAACTGTTGCTGGGCTTTGCCGAAAGGTTTTCCAGCTACAAGGGAATGATTGTGCCCATCGAGGGCAGCGACTGGATCAGCCCGAACTTCATTGCCAAAATAACCCGGGTGTGTGATAAAAACGGGGTGGAGACATCTTTTCCCAAGCCCTTCTGCTCCTTTAATCCGGCCGGCGGGATCCTGAAGGAGTTCCGGGAGAAATTCAGGATTGGCAGGCCGGAAGTGGAGTATGATATACAGTACGGTTTTATCGCGGAGGCCAGGGTGAAGGTGAGCGCGCCCTGCGGCGCCACCTATTACACTTGCCGGGGCCTTACGGGCAAGGAAGTCGATGATGACCTCACCTTTATCATAGACAACCGCCTGAGCGCCTATCCCTGCACCGCCGACCACGCGGTGGACAGGGAGTTCAATGATTCCATCACCCATGAGGCGGTGAAGATTCAGAGGGAGATATTGGCAGGGCTGAAGTGTGAAAAGTAGGGAGTGGGGAGTGGGGAGAGTGGGGTGTTCAAAATCTGGGCATTTGATTTACGAACAAAGATGAACGATTTATGAAGGATGAAGTAATGATTACAGTTCAAACAATTCTGAATTATGAGTTTGTTACTCTATTTTTTCTTAGCTTCACTCCTTTCTCCCTACTCCCCACTCCTTACTCACAACTCAACTTCACTTGCCCCTAAAACGGTGAGTCGATAAAACACCTCAGCGGGTCCTTCTCGTCTTTGGAAAAATTGGTGAACTCAACCCCCCAGCTGTAGAAGTCATCGATTTTTTTATGCCATGCGACTCTGCCTTTGCAGTTAGATGTTCCATAAGGAGTGTTTACGGAAAACTCCAATTCCATGCCTTTTTCCAATTTCATGGTTTCATTGCTGCTTAGGGCTTTGAACTGGGCCCCGTATTCGCTGAGATCGACCATGAGCGCCGGGTATTCTTTCCTGGTATGCTTGAACGTGGACGGACAGAAGGTGGTAAGGGTCAGGCGCGCTGCTCTTCTCCGTTCCGCTCCCTGGTAAGTTTTTTCCTGGTTCAGCTTTTTTCCTGGCATGGCAGCCTCCTTTTACCGGACATCATACTTTGATTATACCACAAAAATAAGGGAAATTTTACTAAAAAAAGGGGAACGGTCCTGCCGAAACCGGGGTCAGCGGCGCACCCGCGCGTTTCCCTGCCAGACGCTCCAGATCTGCTCTTCATCAGCAGGTTGAGAGTAATCAGTTAAAAGCGTGGTGGTCAGGGCTCCGTTTGCCCAGCCGAACTGGGCCCATGTTTCCGGTTCCCAGCCTTTCAGGATGGCATAAAGCATTCCGCCCACGAAACCATCTCCGCCGCCGATTCTATCCAGCACCGTGATTTCACGGGGCTCAACCACATGCCAGTTTCCGTTTTCAGACATAATGGCGCCCCAGAGGTGGCAATTGGTGCTCACCACCTCACGCAGGGTGGTGCCGAAGACGGCCACTTTGGGAAGAGCCTGGCTTGCCCTCTCGATCATGCCCTTGAAGCTGTCGATTTTAGCCGCCAGGTTTTTTCCTCCCTCTTCAGGGCCTTCTATTCCCAGTGAGAGCTGGAAATCCTCTTCATTTCCCACCAGGATGTCGGAGATTCCCGCAATTTCCATAAAGAGTTGGCTAAGCTCATCTTCCCGGTTTTTCCAGAATGAGGCCCGGTAGTTGAGATCAAAGGAAATGCAGGTGCCGTATTTCTTGGCGATTCTGGCGAGTTCCAGGCAGAACTTTCCGGTTTCAGGAGACAGGGCGCCTATCAAGCCGGATAAATGGACCATCTGCACCCCCTCTTTGCCGAAAATCCGGTCCAGATCAAAGTCCTCTACATTCAGGGTACGGCCTACTTCTCCGGCGCGATCATTCTGGACGCGGGGGCCGCGGGAACCGCAGCCGCTGTCGGCTATGTTGAACTGGTGCCGGTATCCCCAGGGCCCATCCTGTTCCAGTTCCCTGCCCTCATAATCCATGTGCCGGTGCGCGAGGTTGTCTTTGATGAAGCGGGCGATGGGGCTTCCCTTGACAAATGCCGTGAGCACTTTAACCGGAAGACCGAGATAGGAGGAAACGGAGGCGACGTTGGACTCTGCGCTGGTGGCCTGCATAAAAAAGGTATCGCTGCAATGCACGGGTTGCCCGTTCGCGGGAGTGATACGGACTCCCATGCTGGTGGGAACAAGCAGGGAATAGGCGCAGTCTTTCCCGGGTTTAATAATCATAACGTTTCTCCTTTCCTTCCGGTTTTACATATTCATGGCATGCTCCTTCAAAGCGTCAGGCATGGATCCCAGGCTTGTTTGCTTCAACGCATAACGTACATGCTCCGGTAATAATAGATCCGTTCTAAACATTCCCCAAGTAATCTTACAACTACCCTGCAACCGGAAAGACCTGGGGAAGGAACTGAACCGGTTATGTATGCCAGGCTGAATACATCTGTTTTGGAAGGGTAAATGGCCCGCCGGTTCAGCCGGTATTATAATTGGCTCCATCCAGGTTTTGTCCAGGAGAATTGCGGTTGCCGCGGGGGATGATCCTGTGCTACCCAGGAACGTCTTATGCCCTTTTTCTTGCGGGATTGTTATCTACGGCGGATGCTTTCCTGCCGGGGATTTTTTTTGACAAACACTTTTATCAGAAGAAGAATAAGGGGTAAATTTTACGAGATGGTATAAGTGTGGAAATTTTCAAAAAATAACCAAACTGTTATTTTAAATTCAAAATGTTCAAATGATATGAAATCTTACTTTGGCAGTATCTAGCGCCTCATTTTATTTAATTTTTAGCTTGATTAAAATAAAAACGCCTTTAAAAAAGGGATATTTTCTCCTACATTAATATATCAGTTGAGAACCAAGAGCGAATTTTTAAAAAGACTTTTTTTATCCCTCCCTCTCTTTGGCCCCTCTCCCTTCCAGGAGAGGGGTCGAAGAACCCTAAACCCCTAACAGACAGAAATACAAATCCGGTGCGAATTACCGCATTTTTCCTTTTAATAAAATCAATGCGAGGCACATGCCGCTCATCATCACCGAGGCGCACAGGAATGCTCCGGGAAGGCTGAACCTGTCGACCACCGGCTGCAGCAGGACCGGTGAGAGAAACATCCCCAGAAACATTGAAGAGGAAACCCGGCCTACAATTCTGCCCCTGATTTCCATGGGGACGAGTTCCATAGCCCAGAGGTTTCCCGAAGGCATTAAGAGGCCTATGCCCAATCCACTGATGACGAGGCCGGTGATGAAATGCGGCAGGACGGAGCCAAGCGCAATGATGCAATAACCGCAGGCAATGACAGCGAACGCCGTTGCATACACTGCGGGAAAGGAAAGCCGCCTTTTGATTCGATGATAATTGTAGGATATACATGCTGAGGCCAGGGTCATGGAGCTGATGGAAAGGCCCGTGAGGGTGTTGCTCACGCCAATGGTTCTCAGCATATAGGGGATCTGCACCGGTACCATGTAGAAAAAAACGATTCCCAGGAAAACGAGCCCGTAAAGCAGATAGATCATGCCCCTGTTGTATGGTGCGGCCGCTCCCGCTGACGGCCCCGTACCGGCCGGCCGTTCCGGTCCTTTCCGTACCGGCTCGGTGATAAAGGGAATGGCCATGCAGAACACAAGCAGGGAAAAGAGATAGATGAGAAAGGGAAGCTGCCAGTGTATGTCCGCCAGAAATCCCGCCAGGGAGATGAAGACAACTCCCCCCAGGGCGATAAAGGTGCCCTGAAATCCAAGGAAGGCCGTTCTCTCTCCGCCTTGGAAATAATCACCCACAAGGGTTATGCCGGTGGTCATGATGCCGGCCACTGCTATGCCCAGAAAGGCCCTTCCCGCCAGGATGGGGTATAAATCATGGAGATAATATCCCGAAGTGCCGGCCGCTGCGTAGAGAAGGTAACTGCAGAGGATCAGATTTTTCCTGCCGAACCTGTCTATAAACCACCCGGCCAGGGGCGACATCAGAGCCATGAACAGCGCGGGAAGGGTGATTATCAAGCGGGTCAGCAATCCGGCATGGGGGACCTGCTGAAACACCGAGGTGATATTGGGAAGCGAAGGGGCGACCACCGCTCCCGCCATCATGGTCATCATGCTGGACATGAGGATGGTCAGCTTGGTCAGGTTTTTGTGCTTGAGTAACGTTGCCATACCATGTCAAAGATAGACTAAATAAGGTAGCCATACTCATGGCACAATCCGTAGAGATGACTGTAATATCTTTTTTCGGCGTGATTTAAACTTGTGGGAGAGCGGATAATTCAGGAATTTTGATCAGTCCCGGGAAGTTCAAGTAATCGAACGTCCTCAAGATCGACATCCCTTCCGGCAGCTTTTTTAGAATGGATCAAATCTTCTCTTGAGAGAACAAAGAAGTCCTGGTCCTGATATTTCATGATATTTTTGTTTTTCCATGCATTTTCAAATGTTATGCCAGGAGTGGATGTTTGTACATCAATTCGGACTTTGTCTTTAAAAATGGTAATTTCATTTGAAAGCACATCGTCCTTATTGGTTAATGAAGCAGTTCCAAAACCTGCGGACAGCAAGGCGTCTAGTAATTTTTGAGCATTGTCCGGAGACGCTTCTATCAGAAGATCAAGATCAAAGGTTGCTCTTGGCACTCCATGTAAAATAGAGGCAATTCCTCCAATGACAACATATCTTACTTCATGCTTTTGAAATGACTTGAATACGTCCTGAAGTTTGTTGAGCACGATGAATGTCCTTTAGTTTTGGATTTACTGTGAGCGCCAGGTCTGTAAATGAACACAGCATTTCCATCCTTTCCGACATGGTTAAAGAACGAAACCAAAGTGTTTTATTCTCAATGGTCTCATCTTTCCTGTCATGTGAAATTGCTGCAGCCATAGATTCTAAATTACCAAAACTAAAATCCCATGGCAATGAAGGTGGTACTATGGTGGATATTTTGCCATTTATAAAACTTGCTTTTTTTATCACCGCATGCTCCATAATTTTTGGGTATATTTGTGAACTAGTCATAAAACTATAGACCGTTAAAAAGGAACTTGCCCATGTTTGATATTCCTCCCAACCAGACCACCATGATCGGCAGCCTGCCGCAGGCAACAGCTGAGGAAGCGCTGGAAGCACTAAAGGTTTTTCCGCTTTCCGTACCGGCCTGGCCCCAGGTGCCAAGGCGCTCCTTTAAAGAGGGGATGCTGGCGCAGTACAGCCAGGGCCTGCCCGGAGTACGCGTTGATGAAGAGGAAAAGCGGATCTGGGTTGAGAAAGACGATGACCTGCTGAATGCCATGTCTAGATTCTATGAGGAGGTGTTGGCCGGGGTAGTGGATCCTTTTGCGATTACCGCTGAATACGCGGAAGGGCTGGATGCTTTTCTGGATCAATTGAAGAGTCTGCCTGGCAAAATTCCCCTGGCCAAGGGGCAGGTGGTGGGACCGTTTTCCCTGGGACTGGGAGTCAATGACAACCAGGGCCGGGCGGTCTGGTTTGACGAACAGTACCGCGATGTAATCATCAAGGGCCTTACCAAGAAGGCGCTCTGGCAGATTGAAAAACTGAAACAGTATGCCGAAAACATCATCATCTTTTTTGACGAGCCGATTCTCTCTGCCCTGGGTACGCCAGCCTACATGGGCATTTCAGATGAGGACGTAATCCAGGTATTGGATGAGGCGGCCGAAGAAGTACGGAACGCGGGCGCGGCCGTGGGCGTGCATTGCTGCGGGAACATGGACTGGGGGCTGCTGGCCCGGACTTCAATTGACATCATTTCTTTTGACGCCTTCTCCTATGGAGAAAAACTGGCGCTTTATCCCGAGGCCATAAGCGGTTTTCTGGAGCGGGGCGGATACCTGGCCTGGGGGATAGTTCCCACCAGCGGATCGGATGTGGTTTCACAAGCTGCCCTGGAGACTTTGAGTGAAAGAATGAAAGAGTTAATAACTTTGTTCGAAAATAAGGGAATTCCCTCAGCCCTCATACAGGAACGAAAACTTTTAACCCCTGCCTGCGGCATGGGTAACCTGTCCCTGGAAGAAGCGGAGAAGGTATTGGAATTGCTGCAAAAACTCGGTAAATCAGGGTTTTGAGGAAAAAAAACTATCTGCTAAAATAAGAAAAAGGGCATATCTTAATGAAGAGAGTTTGAAGCCCCGGTAATGAAACTGGTTTCAGCAGTTCATGGAAGCAGTCCGCTTTTGTAGCACAACCCGGTTTCATCCATCAGGTAAACATACGCAAGGAGTTACGCAGGGTGAAATTGCTTTCGCCAAAACAGGAGGAATAATGAGAATTTTGCTTTTGTTAATCTTGATGACAGTGCTTTTTCCAGACGTTTTTGCCGGGACCCATTCGGCCTGGAGCAGCATGATGGGCTGGGATGGTGTAACGCTGGTAAAGCATGAAGCCCCTGTCGCTTCCGGAAATGCCGGCGGGTTTTCCGTGCTGAACCATTCCGTCCGGGGGGAAGAAGCCGTCCTCTTTGTGCTGGAGGGGGAACTGTCCAAAGGCCTGAAAGCCGGCCTGAAGATTTATTCCCCCGCCGGCAGATTGATCAAGGCGTTTGACGCTTCCCATTGGGGCGGGAGCGGAGTGGTGTCCTGGGACAGAAAAGATACCGGAGGGCGGCCCCTTGGCCCCGGCCTGTACCTGGTCCGCCTGGCGGTGGAAAACCAGTCATTTGAAAAGAAATTCATGTTGTTGAGATAGGGAGAGGGAAAGCCTGTGCCTAGTGAACTATCCCATAAGTTTTTTCATGTAATGTGCCCTGGAAACGTCATTCCGGCTTGCTTGCCAAGGGCCGAAGGGACTGATCCGGAACCAGGAAGAATATGAAAAAATCAATTGGACGTAACACGAGACGCCTTCGGTTGATAAGCCTTGCGGCAATCGCCTTTCTGCCGGCGGCTGGGTCTTTTAAAAGCCTGCCGGCCGCGGAGCCGGTGGTATCGGCAGTGCAGGCCAAGATTATTGACATTTCGGATAACGGCCGCGGCATGAAGACGCGCACCTTCCGGGTGACCTTTGATCTGGCTGATGACGACGGCGACGATTGCCGCATCTGGGCGGGCGTCCGGGGAGTAGAGCTGGATCCTGTACTGGAAGGTGAGGGCCCGTATCTCTTTTACAAAAACCTGGCCGGAGACCTGGAGGTATCCCCGGGTATCGGCCATACCATCACCTTCACGGTTACTGATACGGCCGGAGAATTCGACCAGGTCAGGGTTAAGGTCACGGCCTGGGACCGGGAGGGCTGGCCGCCCTGGCCCAACCAGCCCTTTAATCCGCGGCACCACCACTGGGCCATGGATGTGCGCAAGGGCGAGATCAGCAGCAGGTCCTCCAATTACATCAACCATATATCAGGCCAGGAAAGCCAGGAGGACTGGTTCCTTTCGGTGATGGTGGAGTTTCCGGTTTTTCGGGTGATGGGCGACCATCCCAAAGAAACTCCAAGCATAGACGGTTATCCGAGCGAGAGCGATATCGTTCCCATGCCCTTTCCCCATACTTCCCTGGGCGACCCGGCCGACGCCTATGCGGAAGGATTTCCCAATACCGGCAACGGGGACAGGCACGTGGAAGTAGTGGACGTGGAGAACTGGGTTTACTGGACCACGTACAGCAGCAGCAAAGTAGACGACCCCCAGGACTGGCGCGCGATGTGCGAGGCCTATTTTGATTTCAAAGCGGAATCCTATGAGTATTCCCAAAACAGGTCTCCTTACGGCGCCCCAAGCAGGGCCATGTCTTACCGGCCCATAGGCTGGACATCTTCCGACGCTTCGGGCCTGTCGGTCACTCCAGGATGCATCCTCCTCCATGAGATAGAGGAAGGGGAAATTCACCATGCCCTGCGCACCACAGTGGACAGGAGTTATAACGATTACGTGTTTCCCGGCTCCCATCGCGCCGGTTCCAGCAACCAGGAGGCCGCGCCCATGGGCCTGCGCATCCGGCTCAAGAGCAGTTATGACATTGATTCCGAGGCCCCGCAGCAGGGTGACCCGGGCACCGACCTGTACAAGGCCTCCCGGGCCTCCCGCATCATCCTGCGGGCCCTGCAGAAGTACGGCATGATAGTCACGGATAACGCCGGATCCAACTGGAACAGTTACCTGATGGCAGAACGGGACGATCACACCCAGCTCAAATGGGCGGACCTCTGGGGAGAGGACTACATGTCCGATTCGGCGCCCATGGACGCCAGCATCACCCATAATTTCTTCGCCCTCACCTCCAACGGCATCGTCACCCTGGATTGGAATGATTTTGAAATAGTGGACTGGGACTGGCAAATAGAACAGTACGATGCCTATGAGGCTCTGAAATAGAAGGAAGCGACCCAAAATTATATTTTGAAACTGTCGTTCCGGCACTTGTGGGAACATGCTCTCGTAGGACGCCGGGTCGTGGCCCGGCGTGACAGAGGGGGGAAAGATGCCGGATCCCTGCTTCGGCAAGGCCATGCAGGGCAAGCACGTCCGCCATGATAAAAAAGAAGCTATTTTGGATAGAAACTAACATGAAGATAAGGAGAAAGTAAATATGAGCAAGATAAACCTGATGATGCTTATGCTCCTTCTGGCCTTTTTTGGCTGTGGAAAGAAAGCACAGGAGGATGCTCTGGAAAGGGCAATTGAGAAAAAGAGCGGAGGCAAAGCCGATATTGACCTGAGTGAGGGAAACATCAATATAGAGACGGAAGACGGATCCGTATCCATCAATACCGGTAAAGGCGCCAGGCTCCCCGATGGATTCTCCCCAGACGTGTATGTATATAAAGGTGCCGAGGTCGTAATGTCCATGGATATCCCCGGGGGGAACCTGGTTACCCTCAGCACCGGGGATGATGCAAAGACAGTCATGGACAGCTATAAAAAAGAACTGACGGCAAAGGGCTGGGTAAAAACAGGGGGCATGGACAGGGGCGATCAGAATATATATATGGCTGAAAAGGGCTCGCGCAGGATTAATGTGATGGCCATTTCCATCGAGGGCGCGACACAGATAAGGATAACGGTGGCGGAAAAATAATTATGAATTCTAAATTCTAGATCATTGCTGTCCAAAACATTTTAGACATATTCTGGAAAAGAGAGATGGCGTGCCTGCAGGCGTCTGTATAGAAGCACCGGCAGGCGCGCCATCTCTCCTCCCCCTATTATATGGTAATAGCAGGAGCTTTGTAGCCCGCCTCAGGCGGGCTGGCACGCCGTTATCTTCGCTCTAGCGTTTGAGGAGAACCGTTGACCAATCATCATGTTCCCGCCGGGCCATGAGTTTGAGGCCGCTGCGGAGCAGTTCCGGCATCATGCTTTCCAGTTCCGGGGGCCTCAGGCCGGAGAGGATGAGGGATGGTGACTTCCGGAACGCGGGCGTGTTGAGGAGTTCAGACAATACCGGATAGGTCAGGTTGGCCAGCACCAGGTCCCATGAGCCCGATACATGGTCTTCGGCCCTGGCCTGGATTATAGTTACTGTATCTTCCAGTCCGTTGAGCACCGCGTTCCGGGCCGCGGTCCTGGCTGATAGGTTGTTCATTTCCACGGCCAGCACTTCACGGGCGCCGGCCCTGGCCGCGGAAATGGCCAGGATTCCGGTCCCGGATCCCAGGTCGAGCACTCGGGCGGGAAATTCCTGGTGCCCGAAACCCTGGCTCATCAGCTCCAGGCAATCCCTGGTGGTGGAGTGGTAACCCGAGCCAAAGGCCACCCCGGGATCGAGGATGACGGGAACGGTGTTTTCCGGTTCAGGCTTCTCCAGCCATGCGGGGCAGATGAAAAAACGGCCCGCGGTCAGGGGCCTGATCTTGTCCCCTGCCTCCCATTGTGAATAGGGCATCACGGTCTCGGAGCGGTATTCAAGGCCATGGTCGGCCGCCGCCTTCTTCACCTCGTCCCTGTTGTGTACGGTGAAAAACAGGAATGAATACTCTTCGCCCTCTTCCCATGATCCGAGGAAACCGGTTTTAAAAAGGTCGTCCGGAGCGGTGAAAGATCCGCGCATCTCGTAGATATAAAGGGTCTCATAGGGACAGGAGGATGACGCCGGCGGAGTGCCGTTGTTTACTGTTTTCATCAAGGTAAAAGATAGCTATACCGCCCGGGCGATACCGGCCCCCGGCCCTTTCGTGTTGATTCCATGTTTTTGGGCCTCTGCGGTCATCAGATAGCCCCGGAGAGTATTTGTTTTTAACATCATATTATTAAATGGCTTACAGGATTAGAGCCGTTCCGGACTATGTTTGGTGGAAATGAAAACAACCCTTGTCCGGGGCGGAAAGGGCCCCTATATTTAGTGGTGGTTTCTTTGGTTTTTTAGTTAGATTAATGGTATATGGATAAAGACAGGCTGTTGAAGCTGGCACAGAACCCCAACCTCATATCCGGAATCTATAATTACTGTGACAGATGGTGCGAGCGTTGCGCCTTTACCGTCCGCTGCCTGAATTACCTTACCGGCGAAGAGCAGTTTCCGGACCAGGACTCGCGCGACCTTAATAACGACACGTTCTGGGACAAACTCGGGGAAACCTTCCGGCTTACCATGGAAATGATAAAGGATACCGCTGAGGAAGAGGGCATAGATCTGGATGCCGTTGATGCAGAGGAAATAGAGAGGGACATGGAACGGCAGAGGGAAACCGCTCAGAACCATGAATGTTCCCGGGCGGGCGACTGTTACGCCAAGATGGTAAAAGAGTGGTTTGAAAAAAACAGGGACCTGTTCAAGGAGAAAGAAAAGGAATTGATGTTAAAGCACAAGCTTGAACTCACAGGCGTCAATCCCGAAGACGAAGCCAACACCATCAAGGACTCCACGGAAATTATTCACTGGTACCAGTATCAAATCTATGTCAAGATGGTGCGGGGCGTTTCCAGTTCTCTGGAAGATCCGCTGGATGGAATGGAGGACTATCCCAAAGACTCCGACGGCTCGGTAAAAGTAGCCCTCATCGGGATGGACCGGTCCATGGCCGCGTGGGGCCAGCTGTATAAACACTTCCCTGAGCAGGAAGATGAGATCCTCGACATACTCGTGCACCTTGAGCGGCTGCGCCGGAAAACGGAGTCCCACTTTCCCGAGGCCAGGGCATTTGTCCGTCCGGGTTTTGACACGGACGAGTCCTGCTGCAGGGCGTAGCGCATTTTTTTAGACAGATAACACAATTATAATCAATCCTGTTTATCCTGTTATCCTTCTAAAATAAAGGGCGCTTTAGACTGGCGGATTCCAACGAAGAATTTTATCTGCCAAGGCGGGACCAACGCATTCGGCCAGCGCTTCTTCCGGCAGGGAACGGATGGTTTCCGGCGACTTGAAGGCCCTCAGCAGCTTTTGCCGGGTTTTGGGTCCTACTCCGGGGATATCGTCCAGCCAGGAACGGACATGATATTTTTTCCGACGGGAGCGCTGAAAGGCGATGGCAAAGCGATGGGATTCGTCCCGGATGTGCTTTAAGAGCCGAAGGCCGGCTGATGTCCTGGGGATCATGAGGGGAGCGCCTTCTCCAGGCTTGAATACCTCTTCAAGTTTTTTTGCCAGGCCGATGACCTCCTGTCCGTCCTTTCCGGCCTCTCTGAGGGCCTCGGCCACGGCCCCCAGCTGTCCCTTGCCGCCGTCCACCAGGAACAGGTCCGGAAATGGTTTGTTCTCTTCCATCAGGCGCCTGATTCTCCTGCCCGCCACTTCGCGCATGCCGGCGAAGTCATCCACGCCCTCCACTGTGGTGAGCTTGTACTTGCGGTACCGGCTCTTTTTTGGTTTCCCGTCCACGAACACCACCAGGGAGGCCACGGTGTCGGTGCCGGAAAGGTGTGAGATGTCAAAGGCCTCAATCCGGCGGGGAGGGGCCTTCAGGCCCAGGTCCTGCCGCAGGGCAGACACCGAGTATGCCAGGCGTTCCTTTTTTTCCTGCCGGGCAACGAATTCCACCACGTTCATGCGGGCGTTTTTTACGGCCAGTTCGATCTGGCGTTTCCTGGCTCCCCTGGCCGGCGCGATGACAGTGACCGGCGCGCCCCGCAAGGCCCGTAACACAGGCCCCATGTTTTCTTCCCGGACAAGGGGATGGGAAACTATCAATTCCCTGGGGATCAGTTTTTGTTCCTGGTAGTAGCCCTTGATGAAGTGGGTTATCAGTTCCGGACCGTCCTGTTCCAGGGGACAGGACAGTTCAAAGGTTTTCTTGTCTATAACTATCCCGCCCCGGATGCGAAGAAGTACCGCGCAGCCAATGCGCCCCTGCCGGGCCACGGCGACCAGATCGCGGGGGACATCGTCCTTGCCCAGATCCATTTTCTGTTTTTCCAGGATGAGTTCAAGGTCATTGATTTGGTCCCTTATCCTGGCCGCGTCCTCATACCTCCGGCTTTGAGAGGCCTCTTTCATGCTGTTTTTCAGGATGGTTACCAGTTCCCGGTTCCGGCCGTTTAAAAGCAGGGCGGTTTCATCCACCAGCCTTCCGTATTCTTCCACAGAGCACAGGTTCGCGCAGGGGGCGTCGCAACGCTTGATGTGATACGTGAGGCAGGGCCTGATGGGCTTTTTTAAGGGCAGGTCCAGGCTGCAATCGCGTATGCGGAAGACCTTATAGATCATCTCGATGGTGCCGCGCATGGCTCGCGCGTCCGTGTAGGGGCCGAAATAAAGATCGGCTCCCCTGGCCACCTTCCTGGTGACGATGATCCTTGGGAAGAGCTCGGAGGCGGTCAGCTTTATGTAGGGAAAATGCTTGTCATCCTTGAGCATCACATTGTACCTGGGCCGGTGCTTGCGCACCAGGTTGGCCTCCAGAATGAGCGCCTCCAGCTCGTTGCTGGTGATGATCCAGTCGATGTCCCGGGTCTTTTCTTTCAGAACATAGCCGGCAAAATGGGAAGCGGAGGCCTTCTCCGTGAAATAGCTGCGCACGCGGTTTTTGAGGTTGACGGCCTTCCCGATGTATATGATCCCGCCCCCGGCCCCTTTCATGATATAGACCCCGGGGCCGGCGGGAATCCGCTTAAGTCGGTTTTTCAGCGTCATGTGTTCTGGCTCAAGAGTGCCCGGTTGGATTCCCTGCCAAAGGCCATGCCTCTCTGGAAACCCGTAACCCGGCCCATTTTTTTTTGGCTTCGCATGGGATTTAGCCGGACACTGCTGAACTTGACTAAAATCCCAGCACAATCGGAGCAAGCGCAACCGTATCCTGCGCAGCAGGTTCGTCTTCACCGGACATCAGGACAAAGGCTGCCACCACTCCGGTCACGGCAAGTCCTCCGGCGGTCCACCACACCCATTTCCCGATTTTTTTGGAATCGTCATCTTCCGGTTCAGGGGCCTTTTTCGGCGGGGATTCCTTGACCTTCAGGCGGACGTACCGTTCCCTGACATTGAGGAAAATAGTCTCAATGCTTTCTGAGATATACATGTCCGACAAATCCGCGCCGGGGTCGAGTTTCAACATCTGATACATGTAGCTCTCGGCTTTTTCCCTGGTTTCGGGTTTGGCGGCGTAAATCACGCCCAGGTATTTATAAGTGAATATCCGGTCCTCTTTGGGCTTCAAGATTTTTTCCTTGCGGTAGATCTCCAGAACCTCCAGGACCTTGTCAAATTCTCCCTCGAAGTAATATTTTTTCAGGGCGTCCTTATCCAGGCTGCCGTCCTTCCTGATCCCCTGCAGGGAATAGCCCTGGCAGAGGATTACTATCCCCACCAGCGTCCAGCAGGTCCTAGCTCTTGATGTTAACAACATGCGGTCTCCATGGTTATGCCTCATCGCGCCGAACGTTTCATGACAACGGGCCTCAGGTGCCAGTAGCCGTAAATAAGCGGCGCGCCCCCGTCCGGGTGGTACGCGGCAATCAGATCTCCCTCATAGGAGGAAAAAGACTTCCGGTATATTCCGTTTCGCCTGTCCACCAGTTCCCAATCCAGCCAGGTGTTGGGATTATAAGCGTAAATCCCCATGCCGGACGCGTAATCCGTGGTGTCCCGGTAGGCCGTGAACATGGATCCCTGATCATCTACGGTGAATTCATATTCAGGAAAATAAATCACTGATGAGGTGCTTGCTTTTACCAGAGGGCCGGGGGGCAGGGGAATGATCAGCGGATTGAAGTTCTTTATCACCTGCCAGGCGCCGGCGGAGTAATTCATGATAACCGGATCGCCCTGGTCCGAGTCTAAGTATCCCACGTGGGGAGTTTCACCGCTCAGTCCGAACTTCAGGGCGCCGCCCACGTTGCCGGAAAATTCCCCTGTTCCCACTGAGTCCCAGGACGCTCCGGTGGAGACGGAGACGGAGGCCTTTCCGCCGCTCAGGTAAGCCGCATACATCTCGCCGCCTCTGACTTCCATGCCGGAGAGCCCGGGCGGGGCGAGTCCGGCAGGCTCCCAGGACAATCCCAGGTATTTCTGAATGACATAATCGGAGCCGTCGAGGTAGCCGGCATAAGGCACTCCGGCGTCCACATCCAGGACAAGACTGGTTATCTGGTCCACACTGAAACTTTCGGTTCCCAGCACGCTCCAGGCGCTGTCGAATTTTTTGACCGTGGCCTTTCCCCGGGAGTCGCGATAGGCCGCGTACACGGCTTCATCGTCGGCTTCCAGCTCCATTTCGGTGAAGATAACTCCCGCGTAATCCATGGAGCCGGCCTCGCCGGTTGATATGCCGGGCGCGCCCAGGGTTTCCCATTCCCCCCCTGCGTACCGCTTGACGGTGAGCCGGTTTCCCACTTCGCAATCGGGATACATCACATGGGGAATTCCCTTGTGGAGCCGGGTGGCCACCACCCTGGTGTCCGTGCATTCAGTGAAGGGAGGCAGATCACCCTGTCCGTTTATCACCGCTGTGGCGGTGTAGAGCTTTTTGGTGACAGTGTCCTGGGCCGTGACTTCTATTTGTATCCGGTGGGGACCGGGAGCCAATCCGGTCATGGGATAAGTGCTGCCGGGCACGATGGTGTCGCCGTTGATGGTAACGGTGGCGTTTCCCTCGGTGACGGCCCGGACGCTCAGGTCCCCCATGATGCCGTTATAGAAATAATCCAGGGTGTTCTTGTCAAAGGCCGGAATGAGAAAGCAGGTGTTGCACAGGGAAAGCAGGGCCAGGTTGGCGTTGGTGTCCGGGTTCCTGGTAAACGTAACCGAGTAGGTGGTGGGGTAGTATCCGCTGTCGGCAGAAACCGTGAGGCTGACCGTGGTGTCGCCTATCTTCAGGGACAGGGGGGGGGTGGACGATCCATAGCCCAGGGCCGCTCCCTCATATTCCATGGCCCAGTTTCCCGGGTCCAGGGCCGGGGTCATGAACACCGCGGTGGTGGTGTGGGGCAGCGATACCCGGTAGGAGGTGCTGTCGGGATGAAAAGCCGGCTCCAGGGTCCCTTCGCTGAGGGTGAGGCCGGACAACGCGGCGTTTGGCATGTCGGCCCGGATGATGGATATCCGGTATAGAGTGCTGGAGCTGTCATAGGCCGTTACTTTTACATCGATGACATTTCCGCCGATCACAAGCGGCAAGAAGGCCGAGGAATCGCCCGGGGCCAGGGGAACTCCGTTAACAGCCATGGTGGACAGGGGATTCAGGACCGCTCCAAAAATCCTTATTAATGAATCCGAATGGGTGAAGAAGACCGAATAATCCGTGCTGTCCGGCTGAAAGACGGGGCTCAGGTCGCCCGGGAAGACGGACATTTCCGCCAGTCTGGAGCTGGGCCTGGGGTCCCTGATGACGTTTAGCGTATAGGCCATCTGCAGGTCATGCTGCCCTATCACCTGGATCAGGATTGGATTGATACCCACGGCCAGGTTGATGTCGGGCGATCTGGTTCCCTGGATGACGGTGGCGTCGTTCACCACGATGGAGGCCTGGACGGTGGCGCCGGGGGTGACATGAAAGACAGAGTCCGTGTACAACAGCTGGACCTGGTATTGGAGGGAGTCCTGATGAAAGGCCGGGGTCAGGATCCCTGAGGAAAGGGCGAGGCCGGAAAGTTTCACCTTGGAGTAGTCCTCCCGGTTGATAATTACCTGGTAGTTCCGGGATATGCCTGCCAATGAGATGACCCTTAAGGATACGTAGGTGTTTCCGGTATCGAGTTCGGAAACCTGGACGGGCAGGCCGGACGCCACCGTGTCGCCGTTCAAAAGGATGGTGGCGCCTGAGTCCATCACGGCCGGGGTGAACGTTACCTGGGAGTGGATGTTGTCCAGGGCCACCCGGTAGCTTATATGATCGGGATCAAAAGAGGGGCTCAGAGATCCCGGGGAAAGAGCAAGTGAGCTCAGGGCCGAGGTGGAATCGCCGGTCGCCACCGCCAGCACGTCTTCCACCACTGGATCCTGTCCTTGTGCCACCTCCACGTTCTTGTTTATGATAACCTGATTGTCCTTAAAACCCTGCACCGAGACCTGGAAGTCGTCGGCGACAACTTCGGATAATAAGATGGTCAGGGACCCGGAGGAGAGATCTTCGACGCTCCCGGATACCGTCTGTACAGGACTGAGGGCATCTCCCGGATTGAAAATCTGTACCAAAAAACTGTCCATATCCGCCACGATGGAGTCGGGAAAAACCACCGGCAACTGTCTTTCCGCCGGAGGCGCATCGGTGGTTGTGGAGCAGGAACAGAAAAGGGATAGCCAGCAAAGGGCGGAAAAAAAAGTGGCTTTTTTTAAAAAAGGCATTTTACAGTTTGGTTCTTTATTAACCCCGGCATACCTAATCCCAGTTGGGTGGTTTATTCAAATATATGATTTTTACAGGGGGCCTATTGTGATATGGATCATATTTTTTCAGGATTTTTTTCCGCCTTATGCCGGCACCTGCATGGTGATACAGTGAAGCCCCCCCAATCCGTAAGACAACGACCGGCAGTCGACGGGGACGATCCGGCGGCCGGGGAAATGCTGTTCAAACAGGCAGAGAGTTTTTTCATCCCTTGCATCGGCGAACACGGGGACCAGCACGGCCCCGTTTATGATTAGGAAATTCATGTACGAGGCCGGCGTCCTGACCTCATCGACAAAGACAGGGGCGGGAAGGGGGACCTCTATGAGGTCCATGCCCATGCGGGAAGCAGAGGACTCCAGGATCCGCTGGTTTTTTTTCAGGGCCTGGAAATTGCACCGGAAGGCTGACTCTTCGATGGCGCAGAAAAGGGTCGTTTCGTTGACGAACCGGGCCAGGTTATCCACATGTCCGTCCGTGTCGTCACCTTCAATGCCTCCTTGCAGCCAGATGAACTCTTCCGCTCCCAGGTACCGGAAGAGCAAAGCCTCTAATTGCGGCCGGGAAATCCCTGGATTTCTTCCGGCGCCCAGAAGGCATTGCTCCGTGGTCAGCAATTTTCCTTTTCCGTTTACCTCGATTGAGCCTCCTTCCATCACCATATCGATGTCAATCCTTTCGGCATGATGGGCACCTGCCATCACATCCGGAATTTTGTCATCATCATCCCAGGGCGGGTACTTTCCGCCCCAGGAATTGAATTTCCAGTTCAGGACCGAGCGCCTGGATTCCCCGGTTGTTTTGGAAATAACCGTCATTCCCCCGTAATCACGGATCCAGCAGTCATTGGTGGGCGCTCTCACGATATGCTTTTCATGAGCATGACGCTTTTGCATCTTTTGCCCTACCGTATTCAGCAGGGCCTGATTGTCTCCCAGCAGGTAGACCGGTTCATATTCTAATATGGCGTGGCAGATTGAGTAATAGGTTTTTTCAATTTCCGGCAGGAAGGCCCCCCAGGTTTCCCGGTTTTGCGGCCACACCAGCCACACGGCCTCCTGGGGCTCCCATTCAGCGGGGAGTCGGTAGTTTTGGGTTAGGTTCATGTGCTCATAGAGGAAGATGGTTATAGTTGGGTTTTAAAAAGGTAAGAGATGTGAGGTGTCATTTGTCATTAGCGCCCCATTGCACCGCTTCTTTTAACGTGGGCGCGTCATTAGTCATTAATTGGAGATTTTTCTCCTAATGACTAATGACGCGCCTGCATGCCCCACGAAAAAGTGAAAAAGGCAGGCGTAAATGACTAATAAAACCTCACACCTAATTAAACCTCTCCACAAGCCCACCATACCACTCCGGCCGCCTGTCCCTGAAAAACGTCCAGGTGTTCCGGGTTTTTTCAATTTCCCCAAAGTCGCAGTCGGCGATCAATACCTTTTCTTCAGTAACATTCAGGGAACCAAGTTCCCCTCCCATGGTGTTGCAGATAAAAGAGCTGCCCCAGAAATCAAGGTTGTCTTCCCTTCCCACCCGGTTCACCGCCGCCAGGAACACCCCGTTTGCTATGGCATGGCTTCTCTGCACGGTCTTCCAGGCCTCCAGCTGCTCTGTTTTAACCATGTTCCCTTCTTCTGCGCTGAGTCCCTTAAGCTCCCGCCGGTCCCAGGCGATGGCAGTGGGGCAGACAATCAGGTCACAACCGCTCAGGGCCGTGAGACGGGCGGCCTCGGGGAACCACTGATCCCAGCATATGAGCACTCCCACCCGCCCGTATCTGGTGGAAAACGTTTTAAAGCCCAGATCGCCGGGAGTGAAGTAGTACTTTTCGTGAAAGCCCGGATCATCCGGTATATGCATCTTGCGGTAGGTACCCAGGTCGGAGCCGTCAGCGTCAAAGATCACTGCGGAATTGTGATAAACGTCTTTTTCCCGTTTTTCAAAATAGGGGACGATGAGTACAATTTCCAACTCTTTGGCCAGCGCCCGCAGGCGCTTGATTTCATCCCTGTGCTGTGAATGCGCCAAAAGGAAGTTTCCCGAATCCTCTGCCTGGCAGAAATAGCGGTGCAGAAATAATTCGGGCAGGACCAGAATGCGGGCCCCGGATCCTGCCGCTTTCCTTACCAGGGAGAGTAGCCGGCGGAACCTTTCCGGCCTTTGACAATCTCCTTTTATCTGTACCAGTCCGAGTTTCATGTACGTCACCCTCCATGCAAAGATAAATTATCTATTTTTTAGCGGAGGTATTAAAGCAGAACCGGTTCTTGGGCAAAAGGGAACTTGAAATTGTTATTCCGGCAAAGGAGACTGTGTCATAATTGGTAAAATGAAACAAGAATCTGTCATTCCCTGCGAATGCAGGGAATCTCCATCTAATGAGGTGGCTTTTTATCTGAGAAAGGCCAAATCGATAGTGGGAGATTGTCCGGTCAAGCCGGACAATGACAGCTATGGTAATTATGACACAGTCTCGAAGGCCGGAATCTTGCCTTGGGAAAGATGCCGGGTCTAGCCCGGCAAGACAGTAAAGAAGCTTCTTTATCGGATACTAAGTCACATGAATAAGGAATATCAACGATTCATTTCCCTGGTTAATGAGATCTACTCAATCAAGTCCGCCCAGGCCCTTCTGGGCTGGGACCAGGAGACCATGATGCCTCCCCGGGGGGGTAAGTCAAGGGCGGAAAGCAGCGCCGTGCTCTCCAAGGTGGCACAGGAGAAATACTGCCATCCGGAGCTGGGGGAGCTGATTGAAACACTGCAGGAAGCGAAAGACCTGTCCAAAGAGGAACAGGCCAACCTGCGGGAAGTGAAAAAAGACCGGGACAAACTGTTGAAAATTCCCGCCAGGCTCACCCAGGAGCTGGCCATGACCACCTCCCTGGCCCAGCAGACCTGGGCGGAGGCCATGCCCAAAAACGATACCAGCCTGTTCAATCCCTGGTTGAAAAAAGTTTTTGATCTGAGCAGGGAACTCGCCGAGTGCCTGGGTTATGAGCAGTGTCCCTACGACGCGCTCCTGGACCAGTATGAGCCCGAAGCCACGGCAGAGGAGATAGCGGTCATCCTGGCGGACCTCAAGGACAAAACCGTGCCCTTGCTGCAGAAGATAACCCATTCGCCGGTGGAGCCGGACCGGGATCTGCTGACCCAGTCCTTCCCGGTGCAAACCCAGAAAATGTTTAATGACATGGTATTGCGGGACCTGGGATTTCAGCTGGAGGCGGGCAGGCTGGATATTTCCGCCCATCCCTTTACCGAGGGAATCTGCCCGGGGGATGTGCGCCTGACCACCAGGTACAATGAGCATGAAGTGATGGGATCAATATCCGCCACGGTACATGAGGGCGGTCACGGGCTGTATGAGCAGGGGTTTTCACCAGTGTATTACAACACGCCCATGGCCGAAGCTGTGTCCCTGGGAATTCACGAATCCCAGTCGCGCCTGTGGGAAAACCAGGTGGGCAGGGGCCTGCCGTTCTGGAAAAACTATTTCAGCAAGCTGAAAAAAGTGTTTCCAGAGCAGCTGGCAAAGTCGTTCCTGGCTGATTTCCACCTGGCATTGAACGAGGTCAAGCCTTCCTTTATCCGGGTGGGGGCCGACGAAGTGTCTTATAACCTGCATATTATCCTGCGCTTTGAGATAGAAAAAGACCTGTTTGAGGGGAACCTGAAAATAGAAGACGTGGAAGAGGCCTGGAACGAGAAAATGAAAAGGCTGCTGGGACTCTCTCCGGATCAGGCGCGCAATGGATACCTGCAGGACGTGCACTGGAGTGCCGGCCTCATAGGGTATTTTCCCGCCTATTCCCTGGGTAATTTGTACTCGGCCCAGTTGTTCAACCAGGCCCGGAAAGATATCCAGGACCTGGATGAGAACATCGAAAAAGGAGATTTTTATCCTTTGCGGGAGTGGCTGCGCGACCGCGTTCACAAACACGGCAGGAGGTACAGTCCCGCGGAGCTGGTGGAAAAAGTGACCGGAGAACCGCCGTCCTCCAGGCATTTCGCGGACTATATCACGGGAAAGTACACTGAACTGTATAAGCTGTAGGGGTTTCCTGGCACAAGCTTAACCCGGTACACCTATGGAAAAGGTATCGGTAATCCCGCCGGAGGCTGATTCCGTGTCAATACTCTCCAGCGGAAAGCGCTTGTTTTTTTAAGACAGGGAATAAAGGATTATTCATTAGTGTCCGGGTAAAATCTTGTTTTTATTAGACAGGATGTACAGGATAAACAAAACATTATTTCTTTAATCCATTCCATCCTGTCCATCCTGTCTAAAAAATGTGCTAACCTACTGTATTTCATAGACCTATCGCAAATTGTGAGGAAATTAACCGGACACTGCTGAGGATTCTTATCATACCGCTATAGCTGACCCCAGGCATTTAAGAGCCGGGCATGTCCTTGATATACACGTCCTGCTTGGGGTAGGGGATTTCGATGGTTTCCGTATTGAACCTTTTATAGATGTCCGAGTTCAGGGCGTCCAGCACCCGTCCCCGCAGCAGGGGCTCCCTCACCCAGCACAGCAGCTCGAAATCCAGGCTGGAGTTGCCGAAAGTCCGGAAGCGGACCTTGGGCTCGGGATAATCGCAGACTTCATTGTTCGCTTTTGCGATTTCCATGAGTATGCTCCGGACCCTGTCTATGTCCGTGCCGTAGGCCACGCCCACCTTGACCCGGATTCTCTCCTTGGTATGGGGCCCGCCGGTCTCATTGATGATCTTGGTGTTACCCATGATGGCGTTGGGTATGGTTATCTCGATATCGTCCCTGGTGAGGAGCCGGGTGCTGCGGATGCCGATGTGCTTCACCTCTCCGCGCTCTCCGGAATCCAAGACGATAAAATCCCCCAGCTTGTAGGGAGCGTCCACCAGGATGAACACGCCGGCGAACAGGTTGGCCAGAGTGTCCTTGGCGGCGAATCCCAGGGCGATGCCGATGATGCCGGCCGAGGCCAGCCAGGCGGTGACGTCGATGCGCCAGGACAGGAAGATGAAATAAACCGCTCCTCCGATGAGCACCATCATCACCAGGTTTTTGAACAGGGGAAGGGTGCGGGCCTGCACCATTTTATACCGGTCCGGCAGGCGGCTCAGGGCTGTAAGGAACAGGCCGGTGAACTGTATGCAGAACACCAGCCAGACCATTACGGCAACGGTCTTTGTCAAGGCCATGATGGCAAAGTCCAGTTTGACGGGCAGCTGCAGCCTGTTAAGGGCCGCGGCCATCCCGATGAGTAAAAAGCTGACAAAAAGGGGGCGGTGCATGATCTGAACCAGCCTGTCGTCGAGGTCCGTCTTTGTCCTGCTGGCCAGGCGGGCCACCACCCGGGAGATCAGAAAGTCCCCGAGTTTGGCTCCCGCAATGGAGAGAACGGAGATAATCCCGGCCTGGACGTAGCGGTTGGGCCCCAGCCAGGAAAAGACGGTTTTCAGTACTTCCTTGATTTCATCCATGGTAAGGTCCTGTTTGTGGTTTGGGACATAAAAAGATAGTGATTATGGCGGGATTATAATAATTATCAGCAGTGTCCGGTTAAAATTTAAAAGAATTATTTAGGCTCTGCATAACTCCCGCTAAGAAGTAAAACTTCTAAATGTTCGTTTAACAGGAAAACCCGCCTTCGCTGTCCCGTCTCCACTGCGTTTCGCCGGGGCTGGTCCGGCTATGGATATCAGGTGGCTTCGGACGGGTTGTCCTGTCAGAAAAAAAATTCTAACTCATGATACCTTAATAAGTACATTTGTTACCTTCATTGCCCGTAAAAAGGTGCCCGCATGGATGTTCAATTCCTCATACAAGACAAAAGCTTCCAGGATAAGGAAGAAGAACAGTGGAAAGACATAATTTCCAAGATAATAGGCAATTACGCCGGAGAAATGGGATTGCCCCTGGAGGATCTTCATGAATTTGTGCTGGCTGATGAAGAGCATTTTGCCGGAATCGCGCAGCGGTACCGGGACATAAAAACCTCCAGTGATAATGACAGGTACTCCAAACTGGCAAAAGCCATTCTGCACAAAACTGAAAAGGGAGAGACAAAAGCCACCCTGGTGGTGAGGCGGGAACTCATTGAACAGCTTTTTTCCAGGGTGGAAGACAAAGAGAAAAAGTGGACCTATACGGAGTATTTATACAAGTACGTGATCTGCCATGAGATGGGGCATTGCCTGGATTACCGGAACCGCCCGGACGATCTCCGGGAACCCGGCGGAGAAACCGATAAGTTCAGCGTGCGGCAAATGTATACCTTGTTCGGCAGTGTACTGCTCGATGAGGTGGCCGCCTGCGCGCATGCCTCCAGGGCCATGACCACCGGCGTGTTTCATCAGGAAATAAATTCGGTCTCCGAAGGCGTGGAGCGGCGCCTGAATGAGCTGGAAAGCATCAAGGACAATTACAACGGCCAGCCCCGGGCGCTTTTTGAACTGGCGGTTTCAGCCTCCAGCATATTCTGGGCCATCCTTATCCAGTACGCGAAGCTCATGGGAAGCAAGATCAACAACCGGGATCTGGCATCATACCGCATGAAAGTCTGGAAGGGAGCCGGAGCCGGTTCCGGGGTGCTGCTGAGCAAACTCGGAAGTGAGATATGGGAACTGTGGAAGCAGTATCCGGACTGGAAGGGAGCGGATCTGACCTTTCTACTGGAGGCGTGGTACAGGATTTCCATAGAGAGCGGATTTAAATTTGTGGAAACCCCGGAAGGGGACGGGGTGTACTGGGAATAAAGCTTTTCTGCTGTTTTCTGCCCTTCTGCCCCCTGTTATCTTATTTTTAGTGCGAAAACGCGAATTCAGTGCTATATTAGGTATTGCTTATTAACCCGGGGGGTGCGTTTACCACGCAGTGGCAGGTTATATGTTAATTAATCTCCGTGGGAGGATATGCGTAAAATTGGCGATCGCTTATAATGAAAGATGAAGACAAAACAAAAGAACAGCTCGTAGAAGAGCTGAAAAGCATGCGCCAGCACCTGGGCATTTACAACAAGCTGGAAGTGCTGCGCCGGGAAGAAGAGGGAAAACTTCAAAGGGCCAATCTCTTCCTCCGCAATATTCTGGAGAGCTCTTCTTCCATTTCCATAATTTCCACGGATTTGGATCATAATATCCTGTACTGGAACAAGGGCGCTGAGAAGATATTCGGATATAAGCCTGAAGAGGTGGTGGGAAAGAATAAAATCGATATTCTGTATCCAAAAGATAAGACACAAAAGGAAATTGAGAAAATCAGGGATAATATTTTTCATAACAGGGGCAATATCAACTGCGAAATCCGGGAGGTGGCTAAAAACGGAAAAAAGGTGTGGGTCAACATGAATCTCACTCCGCGTTTTGATGAAAAGGGAGCCGTGGCAGGCATACTGGGGATTGGGGAAGACATCACTGAGCGTAAACGGGCCGAAAAGGGACTTAAGAAAAGCCTGCAGAAGCTGAGAAAATCTCTGGACGGTATAATCCACGTGATTGAGTTGACGGTTGATTCCCGCGATCCCTATACCGCGGGCCATCAGAGAAGGGTTTCTAATCTCGCCATATCCATAGCCAAAAAGATGGGACTTTCGGAAGATCAAATCGACGGCATCCGCATGGCCGGCATTGTCCATGACCTGGGTAAAATATCCGTGCCGGCCGAGATCCTGATAAAGCCCGGAAGGTTAAGTGAAATACAGTTTGAAATGATCAAAACCCATCCCCAAGTGGGATATGATATTTTAAAGGATATCGATTTTCCCTGGCCCCTGGCCCGGATCGTGCTTGAGCATCACGAGAGGATAGACGGGTCCGGTTATCCATCGGGTATTCAGGGGGATGACCTTCTGCTGGAATCAAAAATACTGGCAGTGGCTGATGTGGTGGAGGCCGTTGCTTCCCACAGGCCGTACCGGGCCTCTCTGGGGACAGAGGAGGCCTTAAAGGAAATTTCCGGAAAAAAAGGCGTAATTTACGATGACAAGGTGGTAGAGGCCTGTCAGAAAGTTTTCAACAACGGGGGAATCCAGAACCAGCTGGAAGAAGTCATTTAAGACCGGCGGATAAACTCGAATCCCGCCTGCCGGCTGTTTTTTTTTATTTCGTATTTTCTTTTCCATTCACTTGACTTATAATAAATAGGGTGTCGCAAGCCGCGTGAGAGGTAACCGGGCGATACTGAGGTAAGAATGATGAGCATGGACCTAGGCAAATGGACAGGCGGCTTGTGCTCCGCGATGCTGCTTGCCGGTCTTTCGGCAGGGTTCCCGGGCCCGCAGGCGGTTTCCAGCCTCACCGTAGACGGACAGGAAATCAAGCAGGCCGGAACGGCAAGAGAAGCGGCTGGCTCAACATCGGGCATGAAAAAGGTGCCGGCCGCCGCGGCACTAGACACGTTGATAATAACGTTTTCCCATGTGATTGAGCCCAATCAGGAAGCGGGTTTCTGGGATTCCCTGCTCTGGTATTACCCCGGGGGCAATACGGCCTCTGATCCGGTTAGAATCGTCATCGTGGGACAGCCTTCCCCTTCCCGGGACGGGCTCACCTGGACCTTTGTGATAGAGGGCGCCATCCGTGACTCAGACCTGGTTTTTCTCCGGCAGGCAGAGCTTCCCGGAGATGATTCCTCCCGGGAAGGCCTGGCTTTTTTGTTCCGGGAAGCGGTGATTGGCGAGTGGGACTACCTTCGCACCTTTAACAGGTTTCCGAGCTTCAGGGGGCCTCCCTTCAGGGAGAGCAATTATGAGAAGCTGCTGGAGCACATGGATATAGACAGATGGGTGCCTCCCTATGGGATGAACGATGACGGGACCATTGATATCAGTACCCAGAGTTCCTGCCTGTCGCAGGATAATTTCCAGGTCGGTTTTCCCAGGGGCTGCCTGTCCTCCCTCGTCCTGTTTATCAATGAGCCTTACACCGCCAGGATCAATATTTATGATAACATTGGTGAGTTTGTGCATTCTTCAACTCAGAAGTTCGGTTTCTGCGGAGAACTGCAGAATGCGGAGAGAAAAACCGAACAGGGCCTGACCGTCTCCGACCTCATCTGGAATCAGAAAGACCTGCAGGGTAATTTCGTGGGCAGCGGAGTGTATGTATGGAATGTCAGGCTGGATTTCGAGAGCGGAAAGTCCTGGCAGATAATCAAGAGTCAGGGAATAGCCAGGAGCCGGGAGCCGGGCTTGAGGTGCGCCGTGGGGCTTTGAACTAGCTTTTTTTGTAACGGCGCGCCGCTACTGAATCCTCATCCCCCGTTCCAATCCGCTATCAACTCCTGCAGCGCAGTCACCGTTGCCTCCTGGAATTTCAGATCCGGGTACTTTTCGTGGGCGTAATTCAGGCCCGAGGAACTGTTTATCAGGTGCAGGCCTTTGTCTCCCCCGGCGGCCGCAATGGATTGCAACACATTTTCCATGGTGCCTCCCTGGCCGCCGGCCACGTTCTTAACCGCCACGCCGGGAATCAGGCAGGGAACTTCCCCTCTGCCGGAGATCCAGAAGCTCAAGAGCTCTTCGAGTTCCCGGGGGGCGGTGGCGCCTACCACCGCGCCCAGGTTCCCGTCGTTCCAGGCGCTTATTTTTTCCGCCACCAGGCGATAGAGAGGGAACCCATCTTCCTTCAGCGGTGTTTCCTGAAAATCCGAGGCGCCGGCGTTAGAGGTCCTGGCCAGCACATAGATTCCCTGGTCCCGGGAAAGATCCTGAAAGGGCCTGATTGAGTCTCGCCCCATGTAGGGGGCGACGGTTACGGCATCGGAATGGAATACCTCAAAAGCCATTTTGGCGTAACAGGCCGAGGTCTTTCCGATGTCTCCTCTCTTGGCGTCGAGAATCACCAGAATGCCTTGGGCCTGGAAGTCCGGGATCAGTTCCCTGAGGGCCTTCACGCACTCCAGGTCGATGCCTTCATAAAAAGCCAGGTTGGGTTTGACGGCGGCGGGATAAACGCTCTTTCTGACCATTTCATTCAGGATGGAGTGGTAAAATTCTTTTATCACCTCCTGGGGAGGGCCCTTGAGGGGAATCCGGCCAAGGACCGGATCCATTCCCATGCAGATGCCATTTCCGGCTTCGGCTGTCCGATGTTTTAACTTGTCTTTGTATGTCATGAGCCCGGGTAAATGTAGTTAATGATGGGAGGTTGGGATAGGGCGGCGCGGACTCTGAATATCGAACAATCGATCATTCGAACATTCAGACAATCGAACCGAACAGGACGTCTGGAGCGCAGCGCCCAGTGAGCTTGGCCTGAAGCCTGAAGGGCTGAGCGTGAAGAAACGCAGCGATGCCCAACGAAAAGCAGAAAGGCGATACCGCTCAATGACGAAATTCCAGCCTGTTTTTCTCTTCCATAAAGATCCCCATGGGGATAGAGAAAGGCGCCTTTTAATCCACACTTATTCAGTTAACAAAATGTTGAAAACTTATAATCCTTGCCCTTGTCCGGAACAAAATTATTTTAAATAAATACTGTGAACCCAAAGCATTTAATTTAATAGATTTTACTCTCTTCCATCCGGAAAGGATCATGAAGGAAACTCCCAAAGCTCATGTCCTGATTATCGATGATGAAAAGTCGATCTGCATAGGCATATCCGATCTGCTGGACAGCTACGGGTTCCGCGCCCAGTACGCCATGTCAGTTGAACAGGGATTGCAGGCGCTTGAGACCAATCGGGACATTGACATCATTCTCCTGGACCTGAACCTGGGCGCAAGCATGAGCGGGGACGAGGCCATACCCATCATCAAGGACAAGCACAAATACGTGCAGATAATCATGCTGACTTCCCACAGCTCCCTTGACAACGCCATAGACTGCATGAAAAAAGGAGCTTTCGATTTCCTGACCAAGCCCTTTGATGAGCGGGTGTTTTTCGGAATGGTCCCCAATGCCCTGGAAACAAAAAAGCTGGCCCAGCTGAGCGACCTGTACCTGGGGATACTGGTTCATGACCTGAAAAATCCCATCAATAATATTTCCCTGAGCCTGGATTTTATCAAGCAGACATCCATGGATAACCTCACAGACAAGCAGAAGCAGCTGTGCGCAAACATGGATATCAACATCTGGGAAATAAGCAACATGGTGGGCAATATCCTCAATGTGACCAAATTCGAGCAGGGCGTACTGCAAATCAAGAAAAAGGAATTTAATGTGCGGAGCGAGGTTGAGGAAAGCCTGAAACTGTTTACGGCCCCGGACAACCTTCTGGAAAAAAAGGTCGAGGTTACCTATGATATGCCGGATGATTTTTCTTTTACCGGAGACAAAGATCTTTATCAGCAGGTTCTTTTGAACCTGGTGAGCAATGCCCTGCGATTTTGCCCGAAGAAAGAGACGGTGGATGTGGAAATCAGCGCCCTTGAGGATGGAAGTCTGCAGACCAGCGTAAAAAATCTAGGTTCGTTTATCGATGAGTCCATCCGGGAGGGAATTTTTACCAAGTTTTTCAGCGCCATGCCGGAAAACCGCCTGAAACCCAATCGCAATTACGGATTGGGGCTTACTTTCAGCCAGATGGCGGTGGAAGCCATGGGGGGAAGAATCTGGGTTAACAGCCAGGAGGACCCGGCTGAGACAATTTTTTATTTTATTTTACCAAAGCAAAGGGGTGAATAATATGGAACCGACCAGGATACAAGCCGAGACCGTTATCTTCAGCACCATAAGCAACGAGCGAGTGTGGGACGCGGTTACAGATCTGGAGGCCTTTCCCTCATTCATGGAGAATGTGGACGAGGTGAAGATTATTGAGCGCGATGGCCTTGAAGGCGTTTCCGAGTGGCTGGTTAATATCGAAGGCGCCCCCTTCAGCTGGGTGGAGAAGGATTTGTTTAACAAGGAGAGCCTGTCCCTGGATTTTGAGTCCATGGACGGGGACTTCGATAAGCTCGATGGCAGCTGGAGAATAGAAACCCGGGAAGGCGAAAGCAAAAAGATACACTGCGAAGTCAATTACCTTCTGGGCATTCCGGTCATCGAGGAGGTCCTGGGCGACGTGTTAAAGGAAAAAATGACGAGGCATTTACAGTCCATGCTGGACGCCCTCAGGAAGAAGCTGTGCGGGGATGAAATTGAGAAACGCCGCTACCGGAGGTTCCGCATTGGAAGAAGCAAAAAGATACTGTGCCAGAACAGGGCCGTGGAGGCTTTCGTGGTAGACCTTTCCAGGAAAGGGGCCTTGCTGAATTACCATGACGATTTCAGTATGGAAGGCGACAGCATCACCCTTGGCGACGTGACGGTGAAAGTGGAAAAGATGCACAAGGATGAGCAAAAGGGCAGCTCACGGGTGATCTTCAAGGATGCCATCGCGGCTGAACAGCTGAATGAAATCATCCAGTGGTCCGGCAGACCGGAATTCCCCAAGGTGGAAAAGAAGGTATCTGCTTGAAGAATTTCAGTCAGGACTGAATCCCCAACCCGGCTGAGGCCGGGGAACAAAATCAGAATATTTGCTTTGAATCGGCCTCACCCCAAACCCCTCTCCAGCGTTAGAAATTAAGAACCGGATTGTGCTGGAGAGGGGCTGTAATTACCAGAGATATATAATGAGTTACGAGAGATACAGGAAAATGCAGTTCGCTAAGTCTTTGCGGGCAGATCAGACAAAGTCCGAGAGGATGATATGGGAGCGGTTGCGCGCAAGACGGTTTTTGGGGCTGAAATTTCGGAGGCAGCATCCTGTTAAAGGTTTTGTGGTTGATTTCTATTGCTCGGAACTGAAACTGGCAATTGAACTTGATGGAAAGATTCATCAACTTCAAGAAGAATATGATGATATCCGGCAGAACGAAATTGAATCCACCGGTATATCTTTCATTCGGATGAGGTCTTGCGACGTGATAAGCGATCCGAACGAGCTGCTATTGATGATCAAGGAATTCCGTGATAGTAAAAAATAGGCCGGAACAGCCCCTCTCCGGCCCGCTAAAACAGACCTGGAAAAAGGAGCTGAGGGCTGGAGAGGGGTTTGGGGTGAGGCCGATTCAAAGCAAAAAAAAACGCTAACTTAAAATAAATCAACAAGTTACAAATACCGCAGGGTATCTTGTCCGAACACTATTGACCGGTCCTGACCCTGTAAACCGTTAGCGCCGGAACTTGATTCCGGTTGTCCGGCCCGCGCGGCCATCACCACTGCCGTTCGCGCCGCTCCTCTTTATTTCCATTTCTTCCGGAAAAAGTGACAAAAACCTTGTCATACCTATATAAAAGTATGGTAAAATAATTTGGGGCAGAAAGTTCAGTTTTTTCCATTTGTACAGAATGGATGCGTACCTGAAAAGGAAGGGACTCAGGTAGAGGGGATGACAGGCAGTTTGCGGAATTACGAAATCAGTGATCTCGTTTTCAGAAGTTCTGAAAGCGAAGTATATCTGGCCCGCGAAAAGCAGACGGACAATCAATACTTGATTAAGTCCCTGACGGGAACCGAAAGCAACCTCAATCAAAAAGTCGGGCTCAAAAAGCGCTTCAAGCAGGAAGCGGACCTGGTCTCTTCTTTCGAGCACCCCAATATTTCCAGACTGGTTGATTCCTACTACAACGGCAACGCCTATTGCCTGGTGTACCCCTTCCGGCATGGCAACACGCTTTCCTTTATGCTGGGCTCAAAAAGAGAGCTGCCACTTCCCTTCGCGGTCAGCCTCATGCTGCAGCTTTTAGACGCCCTGGAATACATTCATTCCCGGGGAATCATTCACTGCGATATCAACCCCAGGAACATTTTCATTTCCAAAGACAACCAGCTGGAGCTGTTTGACTTCGGCTGCTCGCTGCGGGAGGACGAAGCGGCCGGCTTTTCGGAGGGCATGCTGATAGGAACCATCCCGTACCTGGCGCCGGAGCAGCTGGGAATAACCGGCTTGAAACTGGATTCCCGCACCGACCTGTTCTGCGCCGCGCTCATCTTCTACCGCATGGTTTCCGGAGAGCTGCCGGTGAAGCACCAGGGAGTATCAGTAGAAGAGTATTCCGACCTGATTTTAAAAACCGAGATACCGCCGGTTAAAAACGTGCCCCTTTCCTTTAACCGGATACTGATGAAGGCCCTCAAGCCCACTCCCTCGGAACGGTACCAGACCGCCACGGGATTTATTCACGATCTGAAGATAGCGGCCCAGGAGATGGACGGGATACGGCAGGAACGCTTTGTGGTGGGGGAGCGGGACAGCATCATCGCGGTCAACCGGGAAAAACTGTTCGTGGGCCGGTCACAGGAACTGGAATCGCTGGAGAGGAGCCTGGCGGGGCTTTTCAGCGGTCACCCTTCCTCCCACCTGTTTTACGGTGTGTCCGGCATCGGCAAGACCGAAATAGTCAATCAGTTCAAGGCCAGGATAAAAAAAGACCGCTTTTTTGTGCTTTCCACCAAATGCAACCGCTTCACCGCCAGCCAGCCCTTTTCAGCCTTCCGGGACCTTATGCTGGAAATGATTTCCCTGATTTTGCAGAGCCCCGCCGGGATTAAGAGGAAATACCGAAGGCAGATAAACGAGGAGCTCCAGGAGTATTCGGGCATCATCTGCCAGATAGTACCGGAGATGAAAACCGTTTTCACACAGGTCCGGCCGGTGGAGGAAATAGAGAAGGAAAAAGAAGCCGACCGTCTTATCCAGGTTCTGTTCACCTTTTTCCGGATCCTGGCCGGCCTCAAGCCCATGGTGGTGTTCATCGATGATCTGCAGTGGATAGACAAGACCTCGTTTCAGATAATAAAAAAACTGATGGAGGAAAAAACCAGGTGCATGCTGATTTTCAACTACCGCACTGAAGACGACAAGGCCAACCTGTTTTTATTCAGGGAGGACCTGAGGAAGCTGGAACTCACCACCCTTAAGTTAATCGGAACCTTCTCTAAAGCGGAAATAAAGGACCTGGTGGACCTGCGCTTCGGCGATTTCACCAATGCCGGCCTGATGGCGGACGCCCTGTACTCCCGGACTGACCAGTCTCCCTTCACCCTGACCGAGTCCATCCGTTTCCTGGTCAACAATAATGTTTTAAAGACCGGGACCCGGGGCTGGCATTACGAGGTGGACGAACTCCTGTCCCTGCCCCAGAAATTCGACTCCCTGTCCCTGATCCTCAAAAAACTGGAAAACCTGCCCTACAATGCCAAGCAATACCTGCAGATGGCCTCACTGATTGAGGGGCAATTTTTCAAAAATATCATTGAGAAACTGGGAGTGTTTGCTCCGGAGACCTCCAAGGGGATTGTAAATCAGCTGCTCAGGCAGGGAATCCTGTCCCGCAGGATGCAGGGAGGATTTTACTTCAGCCATGACAAGGTAAAGGAATCCATATCCTCCTCCATTCCCCGGGAACAGAAGCTGGCCCTGCACGAGCGGCTGGGCGAGATTTACGTGGAAGAGGCCTTGGAAAACAAGGAGATGCTGTTTCCCGCCGCGGAGCACTTTCTAAAGACCAGGAACCTGTCCAAGGCCGTAGCGCTCTGCGACCAGGCAGGCGCCTACGCCAGACAAAAACTCAGCCATGAACTGGCTATCCATTACTTCAAGCTGGCTTCCTTCATGGTGACCCAGTGCGGCCAGCTTAACATCAAAGCCCCGGTGGAGATGCCCCAAATCCAGAAAAAACTGGCCGAGGTCCTGGCCCTGACAGGAAAAAACACCCAGGCCCTCAGGATATACCTGGACCTGCTCAAGGGGAAAAAATTTGCCGAAAAGAATGAGAACCTGGAATTGAAATACAATATCGGTTCAATTTATCACAACATGGGGGAGTTTGAGAATTCGATACCGTTCTTTAAAGAAGCATTAGTGGACTTAAGGATTAGATTACCGCTGAAGAAATCCTGGATCGCGACATGTTTATTTAAAGAAATAATAATCCAGATTGTTTATGTTCTTGGATTAAGGAAAATACTTCAAAGAAAAAAAGATCTAAAAAGTTTCTTTAGGGTTAGGATCCTAAATAAGTTGTCGTATTCATTATACTTCGATGATATGGTAACAGCATTTTACGTGCACTTTAAGGCTCTTAATTTAGCCGACAGGCTTGACGATAGTTTTGAAAAATCAGAAGCTTATACATCTCATGTGATACCATCTTATCAGTTAATGTTTCAGACAAGAGCTCTTAGTTATTTCAACAAATCTTTAGGAATAGGTCGTCGAATTCATCGAAAAGACAGCTATGCCTTTGCACAATCTTTTGGCGGACTTCTCTATTATTATAAGGGCGATTGGAAAAAAAGTGAAGAGTGTTTATGGGCAAGCATAAAAAATTACGATTCCATAGGTGATATGAGCGGGCAAATGCTGAGTTCTGAGCATATTTGGAAAGTAGATCTTATGCGTGCTGATTTTGATTCAGCTGAAAAACACATGAAATGGACTATAGATATTTGCACTAAAGCTAAAGAGAAATACTTTTTACTTGTGACGATGTCTGCTTTAAATCTTGTAAAATTGCTAAAGACAGGGAATGAAAAGGAAGAGGATATTAAAAAAATTGAAAAATCCCTTGAACAGATAAATTCATTCCTTACACATATTGAAGTTGGCTCTTATTTAAGTCAAATTGAATTGTTACAAAATAAAATTGACAAAACATATAAACGTGTAAAAAATGTGTTACCCATTATTAAATCCAAAAGTTTTAACGCAGAATATAGCATTCCGATTTTTTCTGTATTTTGTGAGGTGCTGATAAAAGAATTGATAAATAGAAGAAAGCATGAGCCGCAGATTCATATGGTTGATAAAAAATTAAAGAAAGAATTATTATGGAGTTTATTTAATTTGCGATTTTCTTGTGTAAGTTTTCCTTCTTATTGGGGTTCTTATTATAGAAATGTCGCATGGTATAAAACTATACAGAAGAAATATAAATCAGCAGAGATATTCATTAAAAAGGCTATTCAAAGACATCATTCCTTAGATATGAAGTATGAAGAAGCCAAATCAATAAGGGATTATGGATTGTTTTTCGAAGAGCGTAACCTTCCAGGTGATGCCAGGGACCAGTTTGAAAAAGCCTACAAACTTTTTAGTCAATGCGGAGCGAAGCTGGAAATGAGTCGGTTGAGAGACAAAGTGGGTGGAGAATTGCTGGTTCAGCCAAAAACTATTGCCGAACGGGAAATGCCTCAATCAGATTTCATGAGCACTATTTCTTTAGAACCCGAAGAGCTGCGCATGGACGCGTTTTTTGATGTAAGTAATTCTCTCACCAGGCTGCACGATATCGAAAGCCTGTTGAAGCAAATTGTCAAATCGTTGATTAAGGCTACCGGCGCCCAGAACGGGTATTTATTCATGAAGGAAAACGAAAATATTCCGGCCCGGACCGTGCTCATGAATTATGAGGGCAGGATCCTTACCCACGAACAGGTGCATTTTTCCAATGACATTCTGCACTGGGTAAAGAGAAACAAGGAAACCATGCTGGTGAAGGATGGAGAATCAGATGACCGGATTAAGCATAAGGACTGCGGGACCATCCGGTCGGTGCTCTGCGTGCCTCTTATCCGCAACGACAATTTCCTGGGATGCGTTTACTTGAGCAATGACCGGATCGCCGGACTTTTTTCCGAGCAGTCCAAAAAAGCAGCGCAGATCCTCACTTCCCAGGCCAGCGTGCTGCTGGAAAACGCCTATCTGCTGGAGAGTTATAAAAAACTGAACACGCGTCTGGAGTCAAAGGTCAATCGGCAGACCTCTGATATCCGCAGTAAGAACGAGCAGTTGGAAAAGTATAACATGCAGCTGCTAGAGTCTGAGCGCATGAAAAACATACTCACCGGCACCATTGTACATGACATAAAAAATTATGTGGCCGGGATAGAGGGAAACCTTAAGGTGCTAAAGCGCAGATACTCCGAGAAGCCTGACGGATTGAGAAGTATTAATACTGCTTCTGACGCCTGTATGGACATCGCGGGCCTTGCTTATAATCTCCTGGACATTGGCAAAATGGAGGAGGGCCGGCTGGAACTTGCGTGCAGGGCTGTAGGATATAATGATATTTTTTCCCTTATGGACCCTCTTCAAACAAGCGGTTTGTTCAGAGAAAAGAGGATATCAGTTCAGATAAATCCTCCTTCCGGTTCCTTTGAGATCGAGTGTGATTATACACTTCTGAATCGGGTACTTCAGAACCTCTTTAATAACGCCGCCAAGTACACCCCCGACAAGGGAAGCGTCGAGGTGTTCTTTGAGACCGGGGAAAAGGAAAACATCATCTCCATCTTTAATTCAGGTGAGCCAATTGCCGAAGAATACCAGGGCAACCTGTTTGAGAAATATACCAGGGTCAACGACAAGTGGTCCCAGTATTCCAAGGGCCTGGGGCTGTTTTTCTGCAAGATAGTCATGGACGCCCACAATGGCCGGATATGGCTGGAAACGGACGAAAATGGCAATTATTTCAAACTGGCCTTTCAGAAAGTGCTGCAGTCCGTTCCGGCCGGCAAGTGACTTTTTTTTCTGCCGCGCGGGACCTGAAACCTGAGAATGTTCCGCTGCGTTCAATTCCCTGATGTACATACATGATGTTCAGGATATGACTGCTGACCGGTAAGCAGGTTAATTTGTGGTTTTTTATTGTTCTTATTCTAAATACGGTGTGACCTGGTTTTTTCATCCACAATATAGAGAGTTTTCTTTCTTTTTGGGCTCTTATCCTCAGGTACGGTACGGATCTTCTTAAAAAAAGTAGAACAGGACGATATAATATTTATATTGTTTTTCTTGATTTTGTACCTATCAACAAATCCTTTCTGATCAATTACCAAAAACGTTATAAGCTTTACGATTGAAGTCAAATGGGGGAGCAAGCAGCACCAGGCAAGTTCGCATTAATAGGGCATCCACCCGATGCTGAACTGTTTCGGACATACATGAAATATCTCAAGCCGGATAAGACCTTTGATGATGATCTTATAATCAAGCTTTTTGAGTGGACGCCCGCATACAAAGTGAAGGAATGGAAAAATTATTCCCTGGATTATAAGGAATTTCTCAGCGGTATTATGATTATGGTCCCTTTTCTGCCGGAAATGAAAGACATAAAAATTCGTGAGGTGACTTCAAAGATTGAGCAGGCGCTTTCGATTGCCAAGGAAAATAATTGTACGGTAGCATCATTAGGAGCATTTACCTCAATAGTTATCCAGGGGCGAGAGAGAGAGCTGGCTGACAAGTACCAGATTAAATTGACCTCTGGCAATACATTGACAGCAGCCCTGACTATCAAGTCGATCGAAGAAATAACAAACCGGTTAGGCATTGATTTACACGACCAGACCATGGGAATAATCGGCGCTTCCGGTGACATAGGAGGTGGGTGTGTAGGTTACTTCTGTGATAAAGTAAAAAAAATGGTTTTATCAGCTCGTGGTATCATACCTCTTAAAGAAACAATAAATAAACATAAGAATGATATTGCCTGTGAAATCGAAATATCTGAAGATAATTTGGAAGTAATAAAGAAAGCAAGGATAATAATTTTTGCGACAAGCGCATATCAGCCATTGTTTTCTCTTGATGATTTTAGATCAGGAACTATTGTATGCGATGTGTCTTCACCGCTTAATGTGAAATCAAATGGGCGAACAAGAAATGATATTTTCCTTTTTCATGGAGGCATTGCTTCAATACCAATGGAATTAAATCCAGGATTTGATATAGGTACAGTAGCTGTTAACACCTTTTACGGTTGCCAAATTGAAGGAATAATGATAGCTCAAGATGATTCAATGCCGTGTTCATGGGGAAGGGGGAATATTAGCAGAGAGAAAATAGGAATGTACCTTGAAAAAATAAGAAAGAATCCATATTTGCATGTTGCTTTTACTGAAGGAAATTGGAATTATACAGATCAGGAATTAAACAAATATAAAAAGCGATGGGATTTTTATAGAAGGGAAAATATTTCATATGGATGATGATGCAGTTGAAAAGGTGGTTAAGATTATTGAAAAAGTGGCAAATGTTAATATATCTGAGATTAATCCGGATAGAGATTTAAGGGATCAAATAATTCTTGATTCGATGCAGTTTTTAACTATTTCCGCCCATATAGAGGAAGCGTTCAATATAGAGCTTCCGATATCAATAATAAATGTGAAGACATTGAATGATTTTTTAAAACTATTTAAAAAGGAATTGGCGAGCCAGAGTTGAAAATAAAGAAAATAAAACATTAATGAAAGAACACATTAAAAAAATATCATTCAATAGAGTTTTTTATGGAGCGAATGCGTACTCTCAAAGAGAAATGCTGTCTGAAATAAACGGTTTGGCGTCCTATTTGTCAGAAAATAAAAAATCGCATTCTCCATTCATCTACCTTTTCGCTAAAAATAATGTTAAAACAATTGTGGCTTATTTTGCAATACTAAAATCTGGATCTATTGCAGTTTTGGTTGAGCCAGAAATTGGGAAACTTGAGCTAAAAGAAAAATTTGTTGAAGTTCCGCCATGTGCCTTAATTAGGTTGAATGTTGAAAATGATTGTTTTGATTATAAAGAGGAAGTTGGATTTAAAACGGTTAACGGAAATAATATCAATAAGTCCGAATTGGATGATGTGTGTACAATAGCATTTTCAGCGGCTGAAGATGGATTCGCAAAAGCTATTATGTTGACGTATAAAAACATGCTTTCGATGTCAAATGCAATCAGATATTGCGATAAGATTGATAAAGACAGCATATGTTGCGCTTTGCTGCCATTTCACCATATATATGGTTTACAAACAGGTGTGCTTGCGCCTGTATTGTCGGGAGCATCTATTCTTATTGAGGATGTGAGAGACCTTACTCGAATAAAAAGCATAGTTTGTGATCTAGAATGTCACAATGTTAGCAATATATATTCCCTTCCTATTATTTATTATTTATTGGCGAAAATACCGGATGTTAAAAGGAAATTAAGAGGAGTAAAAGGATTTGTATCAGGTGGCTACAAACTATCGCATAAAATATTTAATTCATTCATGAAAAATATTGGAAAGGAAATTCATGAAGGATACGGTTTGACCGAAGCTTCTCCAATATGCACCTGGCATCGTCCGGAAGATGAGGTTAAGATTGATTCCGTCGGGAGAGAATTTGGGTGTTGCAGAATAAAAATATTTGATGAAAAAAACAAGGAAGTACCGCCATTTAAAGTAGGAGAGATATGCGTAGAAGGTGATAATGTTATGAAAGGTTATTACGGCAAAAAAGATTATACAGATGAGGTGATTAGGAATGGTTGGTTGAAGACGGGGGACCTTGGTTCAATAGATGATGATGGCTATTTGTTTATAAGTGGATTGAAAAAAGAGATGTTTAATGTAGCGGGAAGAAATGTTTATCACAGAGAGGTGGAACGTTTGATGCTGCAAAACTTAGAGGTTGAAGAAGTGAGAATATATTGTGAACCTTCAGACGTTCAAGGCGATATTTTAAGAGGTGATGTCAAATTAAAGCATAACACAGAACAGAAAGAAAATTCATTTGTTAAGTGGTGCAAAGAGAATATTTCCTATTATAAGATACCAGGTAATATTAATTTCCATTAAAAGATTTTAAAATGGGTTAACGTGAGAATATTTCTGACAGGCGGAACGGGCTTTATTGGTTCTCACCTGGTTAAAAGGCTTTGTGAAGAGGGACATGAAGTCCATTGCTTGGTTAGAGAAAGTAGCGAAATTAGTCTGTTACAAAAATTAAAATGCAAAATCATTAAGGGAGATGTAACAAACAAAAAGTCTATCATAGTTGGAATGAAAAAATGCGATTGGGTTGTTCATCTAGCAAATATATACTCATTCTGGGAACCAGAAAAAAAGTTATATAGAGATGTAAATGTTAACGGAACGAAAAATCTAATGGAGGGTGCTTTGGAAGCGGGCGTAAAGAAGGTGATACATATTAGCACTGTTGCTGTTTATGGGACTCCAATCGATGAAGTATTTAATGAAAAAAGTAAACCAGGAAATAAAAGGTATAGTGAATACGCAAGAACAAAATACGAGGGAGATTTAATTGCTTTTAATCTTTGTAAAAAGAAAGGATTGCCATTAATTGTATTATATCCAGGAGTTGTGTTGGGAAGAGATGATGTAAAGGTGAGCGGCCAATATATTAAGAGTATTATTAAT
>JBHPJW010000199.1:0-2341 GCA_042567505.1 Fibrobacterota bacterium | reverse complement strand
TGCCGCGCAGGTTCCGCAGGCGCTTGCGGACTCCGGAAACAGACAGCCCCACTTCCCGGGCGGTCTCCTCCAAAGTAAATCCATCCAGGTAGTGCAGCACCGCCATCACGCGGGTGGATTCCGGTTCCTTTCCAAAAAGCCTCCGCAGCATGTCTCCAGCAATCCAGCCGCCTTCGGGTTCCTCATAAGCGGCAATGGCCAGGAACGTCTCCTCGACCGGGGTCTCCGGTCTGCGCCCCCGGGCGCGGATCAGGTTCAGGCAGACGTTGGTGGCCATGCGGTACAGGAGGCTGGAAGGATACTCGTCCTTCAGCCGGTCCTGGTGTCTCATCAACTGTACGAATACATCGTGCATAGCGTCTTTGGCCCTTTCTTCGTCTTTGAGAATATAACGGCAGCGCCGCAGCACCATGGGTGCGTAATTCTCATAGTACATCTTAATGTCTATTGCCAATTTTTCCTTTCTCGCTTACTTGAACACCTGCCGGGCCGGGAAGTGTCACTTTTTAAAAAATTATAAATTCTCAATTCTCAATTATGAATTATTCACCAATTTTCCATAATAAACGCTGGATATCTAATCCTGAGCCCAATTTACCCTGAAGTAATGGAGTATTGGATTACTACAGGTGTGTGGAGGAGCGTGGGGATTGACGTACGATTTCTATTTTAAAGTAACCTGAGAAACATCAGAACAAAAGTCCCCGGTGGCTGATATAATAATTCAGAGTGACAAGGCTGTTCTGAAAAAAAAGCTTGACGATGTTGCCAGAGCTTCAGGATTAGATAGGTTAAAGATTCTTGTGGATACCGAGAAAACAAACTTGTCCCAACATGCTTGCCGCCTCCGTACCTTGATAATGGCTGCCCTGCTGTTGCCGTCGCTGCTTTTTTCGGCCGAGCCTTTTATGACCGGCATTTTCGACGCCGGGTGGTATTCCTATGACCGCTCTGCCGAGCAATGGGACGGGCAACAGCAGAACATGGAAGATGTGGGGATTACCACCATTGTGGCACAATACGGGCTCGTGGAAGGTGGCATGCGCTACTATCCCACTTCGCTTGACTGGGCCCAGGGCCTGTCCGACGGCTCCTTTTACCTGCCCCGTCTGCTGAATGCTGCTTCTGCCCATTCCATGGACGTGTATGCGGGCCTCTACTACCACGATGCTGTCTGGTGGGCCACAGTGGATAACGCCACGCTCGAGATCCATCGCGACCGCTGCCTGGCGGTTATCCAGGAACTGGAAACGCTCTACGGTTCCAGTCCCGCGCTCAAGGGGTATTACCTTCCCCACGAAATCGCGCATTACTACTGGAGCAACGATGCGGATCGCGATCGGCTGGCAGACAACTTTCTGGTCCCGGTGGCCGAATATGTGCGCAACCAGACGGCCAGGGAACTGATTGCCTCGCCCTTTTACAATCACAATCTCGAAACCGCGGAGCAGGACGGCTACTTTTTCGGCTCCCTTTTCTCAACCTGGAATCCGCACATCGTAGCGCCGCAGGACGGTATCGGCGTGGACCATGCCACACTGGACAATGTGGGAGATTACCTGGCCGCCATCGGTACCCAGGCGCGTAGGAGCGGCATTGCTTTCTGGGTGAATATCGAACTCTTTGAGCCCGGCAACACGGCCAATCCCGCTTCCATCAGCCGCCTGCAGGACCAGCTTGTTGCCGCGGCCCCGCATGCGGACAAGCTCATTGCCTATGAGTATTACCATTTTTCCACTTCCCAGGACCCGGCCCAGGTAACCTCCCTCTATACTGACTATAAGGATTATTATGACCAGAACATTACTGCTCTTTCCCGCGGGACACCTGCGCCTTCCCAGATCCTGGGGATTAGGTCGCAACCGGACGGAAAGGTGATCTTCCGGATTGCCGGGATGGGTAAGGATAGGGGTGAGTTTTCGATTTGTGATCCTGCCGGCAGGAGGCTGTGGCACGCCTCTCCGCCGGCTGATCCGGTTTCCTCAAGTCTTGTCTGGCCGGATGGCGATTTTATTCGTCCGCCAAACGGGATATACCGCGCAGTGTATAAAAATACTGAAGGCGTTTGGGGAAGATCTTTTGTTCTGGTGCGGTAAATTCTGTTATCCTGAAAAAAAAGTGCGCCAGGATATCGTTTTACCTCCGACTCGTTGATTGTTTTCTGAACTTTTAGTATTTACTGAAAGTTCAGAAATTTGTATTATTATTCGGCAAAATCTCACCATTCCCAAACCAGAAACAGGGGAGTCAATCATGACCTTGAATCGCAACGGAAAAAAGGAAGAACAGTTTGTGGAGGAAATCGGCCTTTACTATGATCAAATGGGCATGCCCAAAATGG
>JBHPJW010000198.1:0-2359 GCA_042567505.1 Fibrobacterota bacterium | reverse complement strand
AGGGAGACACTTCTGGTCCCGGTTCCTACGGCGCCCTGGCCCAATTTAAAGCAAAAATTATAAATTCATTTGTTCTTGAAAATGACATTACATCTGTTATTGAATTTGGCTGTGGTGATGGCAACCAATTGTCACTTTTTGAATTTCAAAAATACATTGGACTTGACGTGACCGAAAGCTCAATAAAATTATGCAAAGATCGTTTTAGTAGCGACAAATCAAAGAGTTTTTTTGTTTATAATCCCTTTTGCTTTATAGATAACCATTCTTTATTTAAAGCAGAGTTAGCTTTGTCTTTGGATGTTATATTTCATCTAATTGAAGAGGATGTTTACGAAAAATATATGAGTGCCTTATTTGAAAGCGCAGATAAATATGTGATAATTTATTCTAGCAACAAAAACGAAATAACTGAGTTTGCACATGTAAAGCATAGATTATTTTCAAATTTAATTGATGATAATTTTGTTGAATGGACCTTATTAAAACACATTCCGAATAAACACATTTTTAATGGTAATGCGCAAACAGGATCCTTTGCCGAATTTTATATCTATGAAAAGCATCTGTAGTATTTAAAGTGAATAATATTGTTTTACTAGCTACCTATTGGAATGAAATTGAGTGGATAAATGCTTCATTGGAGCAAATAGAGAAAATCAATCCTGTTGAAGTGATAATTTGCGATGGCTGTTTTGATCCAAATAAAAAAAATTATTCTACAGACGGCACGTCCGAAATAATTAAAGCTTTTTCCCATAGCCGAAAAAATGTAAAGATTATTCCGGCACTTCGTCTAAATTATTTGTCGCACTTATTTTATTGGTTAAAAAAGTTACCTAATGAAAATTGTTTATCTTCAATGGTTCCAAGACTTAAAGTGGCTAAATCATTTAAAAACATGAATTTATATCGTTTAAACCAAATGGCTACCTTTAATTATATGATCAGCATATCAAAATATTTTAAATCCGGAAACTGGTTTATGACATATGATTGCGATCAATTTTATGATGATGCAATGATAGGCGATTTCAATATGGTTAATGAGCAGAATTTCGGCTATGACATTTTAACTTCGAAGGAGATTACCTTTTTTTCTGATTTTGATCATTGCACCGAAGACCATGAGCAACGTGATTATAATAACATGCCCCATAAAATTTTTAATGATCTCAGATTTATCCCTACAAGACATCCTGCAAGGGTAATCAATAATAGGTATGAAATATGCTCTACATTCGGGAAAAAGATGTATTTAGGTTATGTCTACCATTATCATTTGAAATCGAAAGAGCGCTTGGTAGATGGATATTCTTTGGGTAATAGACAACCCCCATCAATAAAAGGGCTAATTTTTAAGCGATTAATATGCGAGCATCCTGCTATCATTAAGAAACATTTTTTATGAAAAGTCCTGATATTACGGTCTTAATGTGCGCCTATAATGAGGAAGAATTTATAGGTTTCGCAATAGAAAGTATTTTAAACCAAACATTTAAAGACTATGAGTTTATTATAATTAACGATGGTTCAAAAGATGAGACGGAAAATATTATTTTAAAATACAGTGATCCTCGGCTAAAATATTCTAAAAATAAAAATAATCTAGGACTAACAAAATCATTGAATATAGGTTTAATAAAAGCAAAAAGTAGATATATTGCGCGAATGGACGCAAATGACATTTCACACCCAAACAGATTAAATGTTCAACTTAATGTCTTTAAAAGAAATCCTGAAATTGATTTAGTTTGGTGTGATACCAATTACATTACCAAAGATGGCAGTTTCATCTGCAAAAAAGCGTCTCCAGATTTTAAAGAAGTAATTAGAATGTTAGGAGAATGCAAAGATAATTTTCCGGTAGGCAGAAATCATATTAATCATGTCTCTGTTATGTACAAAAAGGAGGCGGTTCAAGAAGTTGGGGGTTATGATGAAAAACGCCTGTGGGGCCAGGATGGTAACCTTTGGTGCCGCATGCTCAAAAAAGCTTATATGTTTTACATGCTTAATGAAACGTTGATAGACGTGCGTTTATTACCAACGGGAATTTCGGCGAAAAGAAAAGAACCGGATAGCGTAGAGCTAAATGAATATTACTCAAATGTTTGTATTAATAATGGTAATATTAGTAACGCAACTAAATTTGCGCATAATATAACTTCTGGTTTTAGGAGAAATAGGCAATTTTTAAAAATATTCTATAATTATCTAAAACAAATTAGTAACTACTCACCCCTTTTGACCTGAAAATTTCCAGTGTTGTAAAAGTCAAGATTTGATCTGACATAACCGATAAAACAAAACGTAAATCAAAACTTAAACCAAAGGAGAACGGTTATGTCACAAGATC
>JBHPJW010000197.1:0-2360 GCA_042567505.1 Fibrobacterota bacterium | reverse complement strand
CAGGTCCTCCCCCACCCGGCCTTCATAGGCCAATTTGCCGTTTTTAAGCGGCAGCTGGCCAGATACATGCACCAGGTTCCCCGTACGCACAGCCGGCACATAAGAGCCCAGAGGACGCGCTCCCGGCGGAAGCTCCAGGCCCAGTTCTTTCAGTTTGTCTGACGGTTTTGTCATCATCGCTCCTTGAGGTGAGAAAGAAATGTAGCCTTTTTGAGCAGAGGCTGCATGTACCTGCCGCATTGGATAAACTCTGGTACAGCGGCCATTACCCCTTCATTGCCAATCCATCGTTAACACACCGGGACGGAACCTCGTAACAGCTCGGCGATGACAGACCGCCCCGGAGAAAAATTGCTTACCAACATTGACTTTACTATGTTATCAGTCCTGAAAGGGACATAACATGCACAGGCTTTTTTACCTTTTTTTCGGTTTTCTGTTATTCGGCTTTATCCACACTGAAGCCGCGGTAGCCCGGGAGTATAATGCCCTGGTATATATAAAACTCCTGTATCCCAACGCCTCCCTGAAAACTTATGACCATTTTTTTTCTTCCGGGGAAAAGGAGGACGTGGTGCAGTTCGTGACCCAGGGGGTATGGGCCGGTTTCATCCCCCTTTCCCGCACGGCCATTGCCCGGGTGCATGATTCCATTCTGTGCATAGCCTTTGAAATCTACATCGCCAAAGGCAAGAAAAAAGACCTGAAGAACCTCATCACCACGGAAAAGTTCCGCACCCTGGATTCCACCAAGAAGGTATTGCAGATGGTTACCGTTTCCAATTCGGACATGAGGTTCCTGGCCAAACCCGACAGCTTTCCCATCGAACATGATTTCCACATGGGCACAGGCCATATGCCCGACATCATTAACCTCACCGGCATGGAGGTGATAGACAGCAGCCGGGGCGCCATGCTGCTCAAATACCAGAAGGACCACGGACATGAGTTTGTACAGGCCTTTGTAGTAGGTAAATCCGGACGTTTCCAGATTGGCCCCTCATGGCCCCATGGAAACGTGGGAGGTCATTCCAGGTGCGAAATTCTGGTAGAGTTCAGGGACTACCGGTTCAAAAACGGCTCATTGGTAGCCGCCCAGCACTCGGTTTGCGACCAGTCCTGCCCTCGCAAGTGCAGCGAATACAACCTGGTCCCGGGCCGGCATGTGATGGAGGTGCCCATGGTCAGCTTGAAGGCGTCAGACTCCAGGGACGTCCACTGACTCTTCGGAAATCTGCTGTTCTATTGCCCGATACGTCACTTTTTTTTAGGCCAGGAACCTATCAAAGCCAAAATATGCGGTTTTACCGCACGTGGATTTCTGATGTTACTAAACTGCGCTTTTAAGTTCTTCCCGGGAAACGCCTTTGCGGTACCAGCGCTTAACGGCTTTGCAGTATACGGTCTGCATAATCCAGAGGGGATGCTCCTTCAGCAGCCTGCAAATACGGATGAGCTCCAGGTCGGAGATGCCTACAATGGCGGCCTCGTGCTTGCTGATTTCATTCTCCCTGAACATATCCTTATTTTACTGAGTACTGCTTCCTGTAAAGACATGCTTTACCCCCGCGGCTGAAGGCTGTTCCCATGTATACCTCTTATTCAATAAAAAAAGAGTTTGCTAACCTTAGCAAGAAAAAAAATGAATATTTATTGAATAATTTTTGCCCACTGGAAAAGCGGTTGTCCGCCCTGCTTGAGCCGCGATACCATACCCAACATAATCCGTTTTCAAGCGTCCCTTTGTCCTGCCATAAAGGGCATGAAGATCACGAAGGCGCGTTTGAATGGATAGTTTAATTTTTGTTCACAAATAATCGCCTGAAAACGTTACTCCTAAGTGCCGGTATGGCAAGTATTCTATTGACTCCCTTCTTAGGACTTAATTTATATATATTTTATAACGCTATGTTTTCAGGTATGTTACAAAGACTTGTTAATGCGTTTTAAACGAAACAACATGATAGTGTAATCCTCTGCTCCCCTGACACATATCTTCTACCTATTGATCCCTGCTCCCCGCCATGCTGATGCCGGCGGCGGAGCTTGATGAAGACGGCTTATACCCCTCATCTTTCTATCCCGTGTACTAATGCAAACAGGCAATACAGAGGATAATATCTTACCATCCCCTTTTTGAAAAAATTCTGCGGAGAAAGCAGTATCCCGAACGGGCTTTCAGGATGTTCCGAAAGAAAGACCTGCATGCTTCTGTTACGCCGGTAGTTTCCGCTTTTAACTTCAAGAGGATGAACGTCCTTACCTTTTGACAGGAGGTAATCCACTTCCGCGCTGCTTCCCCGTCCTTCCCGGTGCCAATAGTATAACCCGGTCTTCACATTCGAAGGAGCATAGCACAG
>JBHPJW010000196.1:0-2362 GCA_042567505.1 Fibrobacterota bacterium | reverse complement strand
ATATCCAAAATATGGGGGTTTTCCCATTGATCAAGATTATCCTGTCCTTCGTATTTATCTCCTCTCTTTTCGGCTGTCAGAAGTCCGCGCCGTCCGTTAAAAAGGTGTTGCGACTGGCAAACGGGGCTGAGCCGCAAAGCATTGATCCCCATAAATGCACAGGCCATCCCGGAATCAGGATAATAGGAGCACTTTTTGAGGGATTAGTTAGCCGGTCTCAGAATCAGGTTGGTGTGGAGCCCGGGCTGGCTAAGTCCTGGAATATCTCTGATGACGGAAGAACTTATGTCTTTCATCTGCGGGAAAGCAGATGGTCAGACGGTAAGATATTGACTGCGTATGATTTTGAACGTTCCTGGAAACGCTTTTTAGATCCCGCTACCGGTGCTGAATATTCCTCTCTCCTCAATATTATTCACAATGGCGCCCAGGTGATTAATGGAATCTTTCCGGCGGATTCCCTGGATGTTTCCGCTGAAAATGATTCTACTTTTAGAGTAAGGTTAGAAAATCCCACAGGATATTTTCTCCAGCTCTGCGCGTTTGAGCCTCTTTTTCCAGTTCCTACCCATATCATTGAAACATACCGGGGAAAGTGGACGTCCCCTCAGCATATCATAAGTAACGGGCCCTTCCTTTTAACACAATGGACACCTCATAAAATCATGGTCCTAAATAAAAATCCCCAATACTGGGACAAAGATTCCATCAACCTGGAAACAGTAGCGATAAATCCCATTGATGTGCAGGAAACGGCCTATAAGATGTTCATTAATGGAGAATTGGATTGGATCTTCAGCATTCCCTTAAGCAAAATCACTGCAGCAAAAAAAAGGCCGGAGTATTTCTCATTCACTCAGTACGGCGTCTATTATTACAGTTTAAATGTCACCAGACCTGAGCTCAATAATCCATTTCTGAGAAAAGCTCTGGCTTATGCCATCGACCGGGAAAAAATAGTACGGCTGGTAACCCGGGGAGGAGAAAAACCTGCCACAGGATTTGTCCCCATCCTGGCATCAGTGCCCTACGAAGGTGTGAAATTAAACCTTCATAACCCTGAACTTGCCAGAACGTTTTTGAAGAAAGCAAGATACGGCAGTAAAATACCGGTCCCGAAACTTGAACTGCTTTACAATACCAGCGAAGGACATAAGAAGATTGCCGAAGTGGTGGGCCAGATGTGGAAGGAGACCCTGGGCATAGAAGTGGAGCTGTCCAACATGGAATGGAAAATTTTTCTTCAGAAAACTAAAAACCTGCAACATATGGTCGCCAGGACATCATGGATTGCCGATTACCCGGATCCCTACAGCTTTCTGGAACTGGCAGTGAGTACGAACGGAAACAACCGGACAGGTTATAGCAATCCCGTATACGATAAATGCCTGGAAAACAGCCAGTCAATTCAGGAAAAAGACCCGCGGTATGCTCAATTGCTCAAATGTGAAAAAATATTATTGGATGATATGCCTGTCATTCCAATATACTACTATGCCAACAATGAAATGAGGAACCCAGGGATAAAAGGTGCCGTGCCTAATCCCATGGGCATGTATTCGTGGAAAAAGATATACCTGGAATAATATAAGGAGTCAGGGATCAGTAATCAGAGGACAGAAGACAGCAGTCAGTGATCAGTGGTCAGTTGTCAGGGATCAGAACGCAGAAGGCAGTTATCAAAAGTTTATTCGGTAGCGTTGGTGTCTCACTCCTGACTCCTGACCACTTATTTTACCTAAACAGAAGTATATGGCGCTCGCAATCATAAAAAGGGTCTTAATAAACCTCATCACCCTTATTTTGATCATCCTCCTATCATATACGGTTATGAAAGCGGTTCCTGGGAATCCTTATGAAGGAGAGAGAAACATATCTCCTAAGGCCCTGGAAGCGTTGATGGAAAAGTATGAGTTTACTGTTTTTGAATATTTATCAGGGATATTTCTTCGCGGAGACTTCCGATATTCAATTCAACACAGGGACTTGAGGGTAACTGATATTCTCGTTCAGGCCTTGCCCTATTCCCTGGAATTGGGACTTTGGGCCCTGATACTGGCATTTTTTTTCGGGATGGGCTGGGGACTTTTAGCGGCTGTTTTCAGAGGTTACGGACTTGAGAATTTCATTATGGTTTTTGCCATGATTGGCATTGCCGTTCCAAATTTTGTGGTCGGCCCTTTATTGCAGCTGTTTTTCGCTTTAAAATGGAATATTACACCTGTGGCAGGATGGTCGGGATTCAGTTCCAAGGTACTGCCCGTAATAACCCTGAGTCTGATGTATATCGCCTATATCTCCCGAATATGCCGGGGAAGCCTGCTTGAAACACTCACCAGGGACTTTGTGAAAACCGCCAAGG
>JBHPJW010000195.1:0-2379 GCA_042567505.1 Fibrobacterota bacterium | reverse complement strand
GCAATACAATCCCGATGAAGAGATAAGGACCATACAAAGAAAACTGCACCTGAGAAACGTGGAGGAAAATGTCAGCCGCGAGCAGAGCAGAAGGACCGTGTTCCAGCGCTTTCCCCTGCTAGCGCCGGCGGCCGGCCTGGCTGCCGTGCTGGCGCTTTCTCTGCTGCCCTTAATCACCCGCACAACCACGGACCGGGGAAAAGAAGACGTCCGCCTGAAGGGCCTTACCCCGCAGTTGCAGGTCTTTCTCAAGCAGAATCCGGAACCGTTGAAGTTAAAGAGTGGAGACACGGTCCGGGAAGGCGACGTGCTCCAGCTCCGTTTCCTTAGACGGCCGCGGCAGCCTTACGCTGCATTATCCCGAGACCATCCGGACGGCCGGAGTGTTGAGGAGCGACGGCCAGACCGCCCTGTCATTCGCCTATGAGCTGGATGACGCCCCGGATTTTGAAAATTTTTACTTTATCACCTCTGATGAAACCTTTGACCTGGAAAAAGTAATGGAACTGGCAAAACAGTCATCCGGCGGCAAAGGTAGCGGACACCGCTCTTTCCGGCCTGCCGGAAAATCTGGATAAGGATATCATATCTCTGATAAAGGAAACGCCATGAATATCCGCAGTTCACTGACCGCGGTCCTGGTGCTGGCAATCGCTGCCGCCTGCCCGGCTGTCCCGGCCACGGATTCATTGAAACTCAAGCGCATGGCCCTTATCGTGGGGGTAAACTATGGAGGAAAAGACAGGGTGATCCTCAAATACGCCCAATCCGACGCTAAGGCTTTTGCCCGGGTTATGCGGGAACTCGGGGGCATAGATAAATCCGACCTGACCCTGCTCTTGGAACCAACGGCGGCCGATTTCAAAAAGGCTCTGCAGAAGATACATGAGAAGCTCAAAACAGCCGGCCCCAAATCCCGCCGGGTGGAAATGGTGATGTATTATTCCGGCCATGCCGACGCCCAGGGCATGCTGCTGGGAGGGGAAAAGATGACCTATAAAGAAGTGAAGACCGCCATCAAGCAGATGCCCGCGGACATCCGCATCGCCGTGCTGGACGCCTGCGCCGCCGGCGCCATGACCCGGTTAAAAGGAGGAAAAAAACAGCCGGCCTTTTTAATGGATGAATCGTCAGACATGAAGGGCCATGCCTTTCTGACCTCCAACACGGCTGATGAGGCCGCCCAGGAATCCGACCAAATACAGGGTTCGTTTTTCACTCATTCCCTGGTCTCCGGCCTGAGGGGCGCGGCAGACCTCACCAACGACGGCCGGGTGACGTTAAACGAAGCCTATCAATACGCTTTTCACGAAACCCTGGCCAGGACCGAGGAAACCCAGGCCGGCCCCCAGCACGCCGGAGCCGACATGCGGCTCTCCGGAACCGGAGAAGTGGTGATGACGGACCTGCGAGGCACTTCAGCCACCCTGGAAATGGACGAGGCCATGGACGGACGGGTATTTGTGCGCGACAAAAAAGGCGTGCTGGTGGTGGAACTGCGCAAGTACAAGGGCCGCCAGGTGGAACTGGGCCTGGAGCCGGGCAAGTATCAGGTGATATTAGAAAAGGAAGGGCCGCTGTTTAAGGCCGATGTGCAGGTGGATAAAGGAAAGACCTCCCGGCTGGCTGACAAAGACCTCAAGCCCATTAAGGGCGAACTCACCGTGGCCCGGGGCGGCCCCGCTCCCGGCGCCGGAAAGGATCTGGACTCCCTTTCCATAGCGGAATCAATGAAGCTGGCCGCCAGGGCAGTGGGCTCGGGCATTGGAAAGGCCGTGCATAAAGTAAAAGTCAGGATAGCCGAAGCCACCGCGGATAAGGAAAAACCGGCCGGGGAACTAAAAGACGATGTATCGAATGAAAAAGAAGAGCCTGCCGATATATCCCAAGACGGAATATCCAGTGAAAAAACCGAACCGGTAAAGCCCAAAGCCGAGTATGACACCATCCCGGTTTCATTTGCCGTCTTCCCCAGCCTGCACAAAAGAAAGGGAAAACTCAGGTTGGGCAGGGTCTATCACAACTACTCCATAAACCTGTTTGCCGGCGCCTATCATAAGCTCGACGGTCTTGGGGTCGGCCTGCTGGGCCAATGGGCGGTAGAAGAAGTCAACGGCACCCAGGTTAGCCTCCTGTTAAATTTCTGCGGCGGGCAGGTGAAGGGCTTTCAAGCCTCCACCGGCATTAACCTGGCGGGAAAGGTCAAGGGCGCCCAGGCCAGCGCCTTCTTAAACGCTGCCGCGGACGTGAAAGGAGGACAGGGAGCGGCTTTCGGCAACTTCGCCCGGGACGTGGACGGCGGACAGGGCGCAGCCTTTGGAAACTTTGCCCGGAACGTGAAGGGCGGACAGGGAGCGGCATTTGCCAACTTCGCACGCA
>JBHPJW010000194.1:0-2380 GCA_042567505.1 Fibrobacterota bacterium | reverse complement strand
TACGGGGTATAGGGATCAAGATAAGGCACTGTAACCATGAAGGCGGCATCCTGCACAAGCATACCCACGTTGCGGTGATCAGGGTGGTAGTCGCTTGGACGGTGGCATATGACCACGTCCGCGCGCCATTCCCTGATAAGCTTCAGGATGAGCTTTCGGTTCTTTAGGGTCACCATGAGCTCACCGTCGTGTATGTCCAGCACCTCGGTCTCAATGCCGAAGATTTTCGCGGCGTTTTCCACTTCGGCCCTGCGCCGCTGGGCCAGGGGACCTCCCGCCATCTGCCAGTGCCCGATATCGCCGTTGGTCACAGATACAAACTTTACATGATGCCCCTTGGCCGCCCACATGGCGGCCACGCCGCCGGCCCGCAGCTCGCAGTCGTCCGGATGGGCGCCAAAGGCGATAATGCGCAATTTGCCGTCTTTGGCTTCCTTGGCGGGCTGTGGCTTCCACTGGGCCGTGCCGTCAATCTTCCAGTTTCCCACGTTGGTCTGCGCCAGAGACAGGGACAGAGTCAGGCTGATTGCAGCAATGATGAATACCGATTGTTTAGTCTGACACATGGTTTCCTCCCGTATTTCTTAGTTAATTGGTATTCTCAGACGAAAGGGATAGTCAGTATTCAATACTGTTCCTTCCTTCATGTGGCAGACATACCACATAACTTTGCGTAGTTTCCCCTCACTCCGGTACAGGCATGAAACGGGAAAATGCTGGAAGATGAGCCCCCTCCATCATTGAATGGTAAAATGTAGTAATTGGACTCCCTGGCTCAACTTCTTCTTCTTTTTGCGTGATGTCAGGTCTCAGAAGACATGAAATGTTGAGGCGCCCTCTCTTTCCCTGGTAAATAAGCCCGGTTTAACCAAGCCACAGCCCTCACTATAACGTTGTCAAAGTGTGAAACTATTACCGGAAAACCGGGGAGATATTATGGTTGCCGCCTAACGAAACGGACATCTTCACCATCACCGTCATACGTTACCGACTTTTAAAAATGCCTGGTATAGCCGACCTGCAGTTCCCGGCTCATCCTGCCGTCACGGTATTCGGATCCGGAAGTGTAGACCCTCTTATTGGTGAACATGTCCTTGAAATCTATCTCAATGTAAAATGACGGCGCGAAGTGGTATCGAACTCCGAAGTTCAGATAGCCGAGCAGGGGGGCTGTGCTCAAGATTGTCATCCATGGCCAGATCGTATTCCAGAAGCAGGGCCAGCCTGTTAAGGAACATCATATCGATTCCCGCAGAAGCGTTTGGGAAATCATTCTTCCCATCGTCTTTGTCATCGGGACTCAGGTAACCATACTCCTCCAGCTTGTTGTCCACCACACTGTAGTTCAATCCACCGTGCAAGCCCATGGGAGATCCCAGAAAAAAGTAATTCTTGCTCACGGTCAGGAAGAAGCCCTTGGATTTGAAGTAATGACGATCAAACCCGCTCCGGTCATCATAAGCGCTCAGCGGACGGTATTCCGGGAAGGGAATAGGATTCTTTTACGGCCAGGAACTTGACGCATACGCCCGGGATATAATAGTCAACATCTGTCTGTGATATGAGATTGCCCATGCCCCATCCCAGGCCCACATTGAACCTGTCATTAACCCCGAAATTGGAAGCCAGCACGATGCCGCCTCCAAAGAAAAACTTGACGTCCATGTCATAATACGCTTTGGGTAGAAGTCCGGTTGCGGGAAGATCTATCAGCTTTGTTCTGCCCACAGCCCCGTCTTCCTCCGCGGCCGGACCGGCGGGCAGCAGCAGAAGCACAACACACACGCATAAATATTTCATTGCCCATAAACTAAGTTTTGACGAAAGCCCGCGCAAAGTATGATCGACTTCCTTGTCTAAATCGAAACATAACATGTTTGTAACGGCGTGCCGTCGCGTCCTCCATAGCACAAAGTGCGAAGGAGGGCGGCACGCCGCTATAATCTTATTTCTTTTCTAGTAGAAATAGGTGGAGAGTGAAGGACAATTCACTTCACAAAACCGAAGTAGTTCACGTTCTTGAGCTTTCTGGCATATTCCTTGGGTGACAGGTTGTAGTTTTTAATGCTGGTTTTGGCGCAAGTGGTCAGGTTATATCGCACGGCGCAGAACTTACTCGGCATGTTCATGGGCCGGCCAATCACATATCCGAACAGTTCCCCTTTTTCGCGGCGGACCGAAGCTATCCGCACAAACATTTTTGGAACAAAAAACACAAACCCGGGCGGGGAAAAATGCACGCTCTGATCGCTTTGAAAAATCACTTCGGTCACCAACCCCTTGTCGTCTGACCTCAAGGAGCCATGGATGAGTTTGTCCAGCCTGATGGACGCGCCAAAGGTGTGTGGGATTTCCTGGGTGTATTCCCTTACCAGGCTGA
>JBHPJW010000193.1:0-2392 GCA_042567505.1 Fibrobacterota bacterium | reverse complement strand
TCGTCATAGGTGCCCTTAACAATGATCTCCACAAAGTCCATGTCGAGTTTCCGGAACAGCCGGTTCAGGTAGGAAGATTGTCTGGCGGCTTCTTTCTTAAAACTGCTCCGGAAAAGACGGTCGCCAGTATCGATGAGGACGCTTTCCCCGGTCTCCGCGTCTTCCAGTTCAAGAAACCCCACATCGGGCATTTCCTTTTCCCTGGCGTCCAGCACGGTGATGGCCACAGTGTCATGTTTGCGGTTTAAAAGCTTGATGGGCGTCTCAAATTCACCGGTTTCAAAGTCGGAGATCAGGAACACAACTGAACGGCGGTTTAAAATCTTGTTTAAGTATTCCAGGGCCGACCCGAGGTCAGTGCCCTTTTCGTCCGGCTTGAAGTAAAGCAGTTCACGGATAACGCGCAGGACGTGCTTCCGTCCTTTTTCCGGGGGAATGAATTTCTCGATTTTGGAGGTGAATATGAGGAGGCCCACCCGGTCGTTATTGGATATGGCCGAGAAAGCCAGCAGGGCGCTTATAGTAGCCATCACCTCGCCCTTCATCTCGCGCTGGCTGCCGAATTCGCCCGAGGAGCTGGTGTCGACTACCAGCATGACGGTGAGTTCCCGTTCCTCCACGAATTTCTTGGTGTATGGGTGCCCCATGCGGGCTGTGACGTTCCAGTCTATGGAACGGATTTCATCTCCGGGCATGTATTCCCTTACTTCCGCGAATTCCATGCCTTTTCCCTTGAAGGCCGATGTATATGCCCCCGAAACCACGGAGTTAACAACATTCCGCGTCCGGATTTCGATTTGCTTTACTTTCTTAAGGACTTCTTTTGGAATCATTTTTTTTATAAACAACGAAAAACACGAAAAGACACTAAAAAAGTTTTGGTTTGTTTAGTGTATTTAATTGTTAAAAATTTTTGCTTTATGGTACCTCCACGCTGTCAAAGATCTTCTGTACAATATTCTCCGCCTGGATTTCTTCGGCTTCGGCCTCATAGCTTAATATTATCCTGTGCCGGAGCACGTCCAGACCGATGGACTTGATGTCTTCAGGAGTCACATAACCGCGGCCCTTCAGGAAGGCGTGAGACTTGGCCGCCGTAGCCAGGTATATGCTCGCCCTGGGAGAGGCTCCGTATTCGATAAACTCCGCGATGTCCTTGATGCCTGAGCCCAGCGGATCCCGGGTGGCGCTTACGATGCTTACGATATATTCTTTGAGCTTGTCGTCTATGTATATCTGTTTTACCACTTTCCGGGCCGCGATAATTTCCTCTTCCCGGGCGTTGTTTTCCGAGAAGGTTATTCCCTGACCCGAGACCGCGTCCATTATGTCCTTTTCCTCTTCCCTGCTGGGATAAGAGATGATAACCTTGAGCATGAACCGGTCCACCTGGGCTTCGGGAAGGGGATAGGTGCCTTCCTGCTCAATGGGATTCTGAGAGGCCAGGACCAGGAACAGTTCGGGAAGCTTGTAGGTTTCATCGCCTATGGTGACCTGTTTTTCCTGCATGGCCTCCAGGAGCGCGGACTGCACCTTGGAAGGCGCGCGGTTTATCTCGTCAGCCAGGATAATATTTGAGAACAGCGGCCCTTTTTTCACATTAAATTCCCCGGACTTGGGATTAAAGACCAGGGTGCCGATGAGATCTGCCGGCAGCAGGTCCGGGGTAAACTGGATCCGGTGGAAATCGGTGTTAATGGCATGGGCCAGCGCCTTCACGGCCGTGGTCTTGGCCAGCCCCGGCACGCCTTCCAGCAGAATGTGGCCGTCGGCCAATAATCCTATCAACAATTTTTCCAGCATGTTTTTCTGGCCTATGATTGATTGGCTCAGGCCTGATAAAACATTCTGGACCAGCCCGGAATGGCTGTTGACCTTTTCGGTAATTTCCTTAATGTCCAATTCACTCATGTTCGTTTTCCTCTTTTAAATGAAGACAGGTTTTTAAAGTTCTGTATGATTCCAGGATTTCATGACGGGCTTTCTGCCCGCCCCCGAATTTGGCAAGTTCAAAATCATGCCGCAATTTCAGCCAGTTGTCCCTGTGCTGAGGGTGCGTTTGCAAATATTCCTCGAGAAGGGACTCGAATTTTCCTTCCGGGGATTTCTTAAGCTCATGTCCCAGAAAACGGGTACACAGGGTTTCCATGTTGAGCAGCAGTTCTTTTGAGCCGGCTGACTGCAGCCGGGATTTTAATTCCTTTACTCCTTCGGCAAAGCTTACCTGTTCACTCTGTTTTCCCTCTTTGCGTTTTTTCCTCCGGGTAAGGAAATATTTCACCGCCGCGATGATAAGGGCCATACCAAACGTCCAGAAGAGGAACTTGAAATACCATGTTTCCATAAACGGGACCCTGGCGGGGAGGATATCGACCAGATGCGAACTGATGAC
>JBHPJW010000192.1:0-2392 GCA_042567505.1 Fibrobacterota bacterium | reverse complement strand
TGATACAAACGGTAGAGACAAACAGCCTGGATCTGAGGTATTCCGGCCTTCGGCTCAAGGATAGGCGCAGGGAACAGGTGCTTCTTGCTTCCATCCTGGAGCAGGGCATTCTGGACCCGCTATATGTGATAAAACGCCCGGACGCGGAGACCTGCGTTTTGCTGGACGGGTTCAAGCGGGTCCGGTGCGCGGAAAAACTGGGCCTGACCGAAGTTCCGGCGGTTTCCCTGGCCAGTAATGAAGCCATGGGCATCCTAAAACTTATCCGGCTGTCCACATCCAAGGGGATGAGTGCCCTAGAGGAGGCTGCCCTGGTGGATGAACTGCACCAGCGCCACGGACTGAGGACGGAGGAAATATCCCGGAAGCTGGAACGTTCGGTGTCCTGGGTCAGTGTTCGCCTGGGGATGCTTTCCGAGATGAGTACGGAGGTCAGGGAAAAGATATTTTCCGGCGCATTTCCGGTGAGATCATACATGTACACGCTGCGTCCCTTTACGCGCGTAAAGAGCTTAAGCGCCGGTAAGGAAGTGGAATCGTTCGTTAAACGCGTATCGGGCAGGAGATACAGTACCCGTGACATAGACCTGCTGGCCGGGGCCTGGTTCAAGGGAGGAAAAATGCTCAAGGAACAGATGCGGGAGGGTAATCTGGACTGGACCCTGCGGCAATTGAAAGAGAGAGGGGCTGGACCCGCTCCTACAGGTAATAGCATGAATGAAAACGAATCAAATGCCATCTCCAATCTGGAAATAATAAGAGCGTGCATATTCAGGTTCCGCCGCGGACTCAAGGAGATGAAAACGGGCAGTGATGAGTTTTTTGAGCTGGGCCGCAAAAGAGCAGGCAAGCTGATGGATACGCTGGATGATTTCAAGACAACGCTCAGGGAGTTTTATGATAGATGCGGACAAAAGACAGGCTGTGCTGACTTTGTTCAAGTCGGGAAAGGGTAAAAAACGAATAGCCCGCCTGCTGGAGGTCGACATAAAGACCGTAAGGAGAATAATACGGAGCAGCGGCAGTGATGGCTCTCAAAAGCCCCGCAGTGGCACCATAGATGTTGGTGAGGAACTTCTGAAAAAAGTTTATCACGAATGCGAAGGGTATGGACAAAGGATCCACGAGGTCCTCACCGAGGAACATGGCCTGGTAATAGCTTATTCCACCCTTACCAGAAAGATAAGAGAGGCTGGACTGGGGCAAAAGGTCTCGGTGCGTAGCTGCCATGAACCCGATGTCCCCGGGGAAGAGATGCAGCAGGACACATCTCCCTATACTCTGAAGATAGGCGGGGTGAAGACTAAGGTCATCTGCAGCGGCTTGTATCTTCGTTATTCCAAGATGAGATACATCTGGTTTTACCGGCGGTACGACCGTTTTGCCATGAAGTGCTTCATGGAGAAAGCTCTTGGGTTCTGGGGATACAGCGCTGGGACTTGCGTCATAGACAACACCAATCTCGCCATCTGGTACGGCAGCGGTTCCCGGGCGGTCTTTGTTCCGGAAATGGTGAACTTCGCCAAAGATTACGGCTTTGTATGGAAGGCCCACGAGATAGGACACCACAACCGCAAGGCCGGAAAGGAAAGGAACTTTCGTACCGTGGAGACCAACTTTTTTCCTGGCCGAACGTTCAGTAGCCTGGAAGATCTCAATGAGCAAGCCTTTCAGTGGGCCACGGACAGGTACGCCAGAAGGCCCCAGGCAAAAACCGGACTGATTCCCATTGAAACCTTTGAATATGAGAAGCCTTACCTGTTCAAACTGTCTGACTACATATCCCCGGTCTGTCGGGTACATAACCGAAGTCTTGATGAATACGGTTATGCCGCCTTTCAGGCAAACTTTTACTGGGTGCCCGAGCATGACAGGAAAAGGAACAGGATACGGGAAGTGAAAATCATAGAATATTCGAAATATATAGTTCTGTATCACGGGACAGCCCAGCTGGTGCGCTATGACCTGCCGCTGGACGGCATCAGGAACGAACGGTTCGCGCCCCCCGGAGTAAGTCTGCGCTATAAGCCCAGGCATCGGGTGAAAAAAAGCGACGGTGAGGAAAAAGAACTACGCGCTCTGGGGAATCCCGTTTGTGAATACCTCGACTTTGTAAAATCCAGGGAAAGCGGAATATTTTACCGGAACCAGTACATAAGGCAGCTTTACCTCCTTTCCAGGAAGATGTCCCTTCCCCTGTTGCACAGCGTCATGGAAAGGGCGCTTAAGTACAGGGTCAACCGGATGGAAATGCTGTCGGCAATGGCATCCCGAATGATAAGGCGGGACATTTCCGGTGCCTCCGGTATCCATGTACATCACGACTACATGGACAGGGAGGCCTTTATCCAGGGACGTTTCGGAAACGAGCCTGGCTTCGATGACCTGGGAA
>JBHPJW010000191.1:0-2416 GCA_042567505.1 Fibrobacterota bacterium | reverse complement strand
CGGACCATCCAGGCCCTGGCCGGAAAGGTGCAAAGCTATGTTCTGTTCGGGACAGAAAACGAATTAAACCAATCAGAGGAAATAGAAAAACGGATCAACGCCCTGATGGAAAACACCACCGGCATGCTCGATTACCAGGGCCTGAAGCTGAAGGTCGCTGAATGTGATCTCATGCTCGGTAATGACACCGGCACCATGCACCTGGCAGCCGCCATCGGCGTACCCGCAGTGACTGTGTTTGGCCCCACTAACCATCTTAAATGGAACGCCCTCACTTCCACCCCAGTCTTCCTGCCCATGGAGTGCCGTCCCTGTTACTACCTCAGCAGCATGCCCTCCTGTGACCATATCAACTGCCTGAACCAGCTGGCCTCGGAAACGGTTACCGACGCGGTCCTGGAAAGACTCAGGCAATTGGGGTTTGAGGACTAAGTTTTTTTTTAGACAGGATAACAGGATTAACTGGATAAATAGGTGTGTGGTGTATGGTGTGAGGTATGAGCATGTCGCGCCGGGCTTGCCTGCCCTGCGTAGTACCGTCCTCCGTAGCTGGTACAGCGACGGAGGACGGGACGAAGCGGGAACCCGGCGTCTTGCCATAGTAAACTGGGCTCAAGTATACTTTGGTAAGATTCCGGCCGTCACCCTTAGCCAGCCCGAAGGGCTGAGTCGAAGGGTCGCCGGAATGTCAGCCTTTATTCTGATTCCTGATCCCGCCAAAGGCGGGATAAAATCATGTAAATCCTGTACATCCTGTCTAAAAAAAAACGAGTCCTCGCCACAGGATGATAGTCAATAGATTAAAAGCACCTGATTCACCAGATCGGAGGCTCCGGCCTCAAGCCTGAGGATGTATATACCCGAAGATATATTTCCCGCCTCCCATCTTGCATGGTAGGACCCGGGCGTCTGGGATTTGTCAACCAGCACCTCTATCGGTTCCCCGGAAAGACTGTAAACCGACAGTTTTACCTTCACGACCTGCCCGTTTCCCGACCCCCGAAGGCCGTAACTGATGTATATGTGCTTCTGTGATGGGCCTTGGTCCATGTACCTGAATTGGACTTCCCCGGAAAATGGCGCCTGTTTCTTTTCAATTGAGGCGCCGGCCGACAAGCCATGCCGCCGGAAAAAATCCAGGACCAGTTCCGTGGTCTCAAAATCATAGGCCGGTCCCATGGGCCAGGTATGACATTGCTGCTGGAGCCCTGATCGCTGACATTCATATTCGCAGTGCCTCACCTCTGCTCCCTCCGCGCATCCCGAATAAACGTCACACATCCCGTCCTGTACGGGGGGCAGATTGCAGTTGTTGTGGCCGACCCAGAACGCTGTGGCGTCCCGCAGGTACTCGATGTCCACCACTTCGTCCTCGACCGTGCCCAGGCGGAACATGGGCAGGGGATTTGAAGAGCACTGTTGCAAGCGGGAAGCCCCCCCTATGACAGGGGCGATGGCGGCCAAGCGATCGCCCAGCTGACATCCAAGTATATCGGAGAAAAAGCCGCCATTGGATATGCCGGTAACAAAGATTTTTCCCGGATCGATATTCAGGTCCCGTTCCAGGCTGTCCAGAAGCAGTTCAACAAACATGACGTCCCGATTATTGTCAATAGTGAGGTACCAGCCGGGCTCGAAAGTGCCTGGCGTCAGTAATGAAGGTATGTCCAGGCCCTGCGGCCACACGGTAATATACCTGTCCTGTTCTCCGAATTCATGAAACCTCATGTACGTCCTGGTTCCTTCTGCGCTACCGCCCAGCCCGTGAAAGGCCAGAACCAGCCCGAACGGCTCTGTGCCGTCATAGTTCCCCGGTATGTCCAGTAGGTATGTTCTTACGGTATCATCAACCGTTATGGTCCTGCTCTCCTGCGCCTGAGCGCTTGTAAAAAGAAAAATGCTGATGATGGTGTACACTACATTGCGCATTTTTTCTGTCCTCCCCTTTGTCATTTGAATGCCTGGTTGTTTCGGCGTGTCACTCCGCCTTCCCGCGTCTCCGCCTGAGGCGGATATGCAGGACAAGGCGGCGGACTACTGTATCTTATTGGTTTTTCATTTATGAGGGAAGGGCACAAAAGGAAACGGTCCTGAGCCTCTTACCCTCGCCTTCCTTCGTCATTGGGCGTCGCTTTTGGTGCGTGTGTCTATGCTCTGCTTCTTCAAGCTCACTGGGAACCCTCCCTTTGGCATCTGGTTCGGTTCGTCAATCGAATGTTCGAATGTTTGAATGTTCGAATGTTTGATTGTTCTAAGTCCCAACGCCCTTATCCTATACCCCCCCCCATGGGGACGGTGGGCAACCCCCGGCACCGATGCCTTAAAAACCTTCGCCTTTCCCGATATCCGGTATTGCCCCAGAGCCGCCGGGGCCAGTACGCAAGCGCCCTGGTTTAAATCTGTTCTCTGTTTGCCT
>JBHPJW010000190.1:0-2423 GCA_042567505.1 Fibrobacterota bacterium | reverse complement strand
CTCCAGGGAGGGATTATATCGGAAAAGGCCTGTCCAATCAGGCATTTGTCGGGAAGATGTTTAAATTCAGGATGATGCAAAATATAATGGAAGCTTCCCAGAGATGTGCGGGATGTTCGGAAACAGGAAATTTCAAAAGGGAGCGTTTTTAACTTATTTATGACTTGCGCGTCTTCCTGGGTTAAACCGCCTAATACCAGGATAGACCCATTGTTTGCTTTTTCAAACATCTTATGCAGATCATTTTTGGGTAATTGATGAATGTCTTTGGCTATTATAATGTTGGAATCCTTATCTGAGGAGTAGGTAACTGTTTCGGCAAAACCACCTTTGAAACAGACAGAACTAAAGAGAGGGTCCATTTTTACCTTTGGCGGCACAAAAAAGACTTCCTCTTTCTTGTCTATTTCTTTTTTCCCCTGAGAAAGGGTTAAATCAAAGGTAAACCAGCCTTTTTCCATCCCAACCGGAAACTTAAACCTTCCGATGGAATTCAATCCCGGTCTTGCCGTGCCGGGCATGGATTCCTGATGCCATATTCTTCCGTTTGGCCCTTTAACCCGAATAAGCAGGCCATAGTCTTCCAAACCTGTTTCGTTCAGCATGTATATATCAATGGCAGCTGAAGTTCCCATGTAGGGGGTGCGGACTTTGGCCTTACTCATGATTTTACATTTCTGGTTCAGTTTTTTCACATACTCCATATCCGGTTTGGGATTCCGGAACCAGTCCACCAGACCTGAAAAATTGTTGCCGAAGTCAGCCCATTGTTCAAAGATATATCCGGAGATTTGCGAATTAACCAGAAGCGATTCCAGATGGCATACAGTGCTGGATTGACAGATCTTTGCCGCATCTATTAAAAATTCTTCTGCGTTTTTCCAGATCCCAAGTTTTTTTATTTTTTCATTTAACTCATTCCTGAATTCTTTGAGGTTACGTACTTCGTCAGATTTGGCAAATTTTTTTGAAATTGAAGAGGATACAATCTTCTTCAGGTTTTGGGGGACATTAATTCCCAAGCCATCAACCAGGATTTTCCCCCCCAGTTCATCTTTTAAATAGTTGTACTGCTCCCAGAATGATTTATTTCCATGAATTTTATCGTTAATACTCCTGGCATCTTTTGTGGAACAATAATTCGTCAGTAAATTCTGGGTGCCTGTTGATATAGGCGCGGCCAGTTTCATTTTATGGGATTCAAAGGGAGCAATTTTCGCCTCAGTTGGATTGAAGACTTTCCCCAGATCAATTTTTCCTATGCCGTTACTGTCAATGAAGACGGAATTCAGATTGGATATGATGGGGCGGTATGGATCGATTTCACAGGTATACCGCAGTAATTTGTTGCCATTTTCCAGAACCATGGAACCATTTTCGGCCCCGATTCCCCAGGCAATAATACAGGGGTGGTATCCCGTGCTCAAGATGAGAGATTTTACCTGTTCTTTCAGTTCATCCAATCCCTCCTTGCTTGATTTCTGGTTGTAGCAGGTAGTTTCCTGGATAACCATGATGCCCAATTTGTCACAGATATCCAGTGTTTCTTTTTTTAGCGGAACTCCGCCCGAGCGGATGAGGTTGAATCCCATATCTTTAACCATCTGAAGGTCTTTGCCCAAGTCGTATTTAAATGGTGGGATGGCGTGGTAGAATGGAAAAAGGGGTGAAAAGTTCACAGCTCTTATTTTCCGTATCCTATGGTTAATTTTAAAATTACATCGTTCGATTTCCACTCTTCTCAATCCAAAATGCAGATTAACATCATAACTGCCCAGCAGCCTGACTTTCAGCTTGTAAAGATTCGTCATTTCCGGAGACCAGATCATTGCATCATCAAGGGAAAACGTTATGCTGTAGGTATCATCTTCCTTCTCAAGTTTGATAAATTTCGGAAGGGTCCCGGTCTTTCCATCGGGACTGGTCAGAATATATTCCAGATCAGCCTTATAATTTTTAGGGTTCCAGAATTTTGTTTCAATGGTTATCTGCTCGGCTTCGTAGTCGGGAAAGCACAGGACGGACCTTATTCCCGCGCGTCCCCCCATAAGGAAATGAATGTCTCCCAGAATCCCCGAAAACGGGGCTTTTTTACAAACTGCACCCAGGGGAAGTTCATTGAAAGACCGATCCATGAGATGTCCTTTGCCATCATAAGATTGGACCCGAACTGTCAGTAAATTATTTTCGCCGATTTTTACGTGTTTGGAAGCATCCATATCAAATTGGACATCTCCTCCCAGGTGGGAACCCAGATGGTTGCCGTTTAGCCAGACAGTGGCAGAGTGGAAAACCGAATCAAACCGGATGAAAAACCTTTTTGATGATTCATTCTCACTCACCTTGAATTTTTTATAGTAAAAGGCGACTTCGTGGTTCCCATCATAGTCCGGCTCCATATTCCACACATGAGGCAGGCTTAT
>JBHPJW010000019.1:0-44506 GCA_042567505.1 Fibrobacterota bacterium | reverse complement strand
TCCTTATTTTTCAGGGATAGGATTTGAAATTTGGGTGTCCCATGAGTAAAATGAGGTCATGTTCGTTAGGAAAAAGTCCAATAAATCAGGCTCCGTCAGTGTGCAGATCATAGATAAATCAAACGGCTATCGGGTAGTCAAGACGATAGGGGCGGCACATGATCCACAGGAGGTGCAACGGCTGATGGAGATGGGTGAGATTTTCATCACCCGTCAGAGTGGTCAGTATTCTCTGTTTCCTGAAAATCAGCATGACCGAGCAGTGATAGCGGACTTTGTGAAGCATCTCGGCAATGCTTCAATTCGTACGATGGGACCTGAATTGATTTTCGGCCGGCTTTTCGACGACATTGGGTTCAATGTGATTCCTGAGCAATTTTTTCGCGATATCGTGGTCGCCCGGCTGGTCTATCCTACAAGCAAGCTGAAAACTATCGACTATTTCTACCGCTATCAGGGAAAAAGGATGAGTGTTCAGGAGGTCTACCGCTTTCTGGATAGGCTCAACGAACAGTATGCCGTACAGGCCAAGGAGATCGCCTACCGTCACACAAAGAAAATTCTCAAACGCGTTGCGGTGGTCTTTTACGATATGACCAGCCTGTACTTTGAGGCAGAAGACGAAGACGACTTGCGAAAGATCGGTTTTTCAAAGGACGGCAAATTTCAGAACCCGCAAATTATGCTCGGGCTACTCGTTGGCGAGAAGGGTTATCCAATCGGCTATGATATTTTCGAGGGTAACACGTTTGAGGGAAAAACGCTCTTGCAGGTGTTGCAACAAATCCAGAAACGGTATCGTTTCGGCAAGCCCGTCGTGGTAGCTGACGCGGCCATGTTAAGCAAATACAACCTTGATGCGCTCGACCGGGCGAAGTACCCATTCATCGTTGCCGCTCGAATTCGCAACGAGACCGATGCGATGCAGGAGACGATTCTAACGCGATGCAACGGGCTGAGCAATGGCCAATCTATCGTAATTGACCATGAGCAAAATCGTCGACTTATCGTCAGTTACTCGGACCAGCGGGCGAAGAAGGACCAGTACAATCGCAAACGAGGTTTGGCGAGGCTTAGCAAACGAATTGGGTCAGGGCGAATGACAAAGGAACAACTCAATAATCGTGGTTACAACAAATTTTTGAAGCTGACTGGCGAAGTGACGGTAGAAATTGACGAAGCAAAGATCGTTCAAGCCGCCCGTTGGGACGGTCTGAAGGGCTACATTACCAACACAGATCTGCCCCCAGCGGATATTATTGAAAACTATGGACAGCTTTGGCAGATCGAGCGAGCTTTTCGCATATCGAAGACAGACCTGCGGGTTCGACCTATGTATCATCGCCGTCGTCGTCGGATTGAAGCTCATATTGTTGTGGCGTTTGTGGCATATACGATTTACAAAGAACTCGAACGACGCCTCAACGAGAAGAAGATTCCAATGAGTTCCAAACGGGCTGCCGAACTGACACAGACGATGTATGAAATGACCTTCCGTTACCCCGGCGATCCTGTAGACCAGAGGGTTCTTCTCCAGATGGATCCCGAGCAACGGCAACTCTACGACCTGATCTGGTAACCCGTTTCAGGAGTCAGGGTGTCCCAATGTTGAACTCAGGAAAAGTCATTCCGGCCTGCTTGCCAAGGCCCGAAGGGACTGGTCCGGAATCAGGAAGAACATGAAAAAATTAACTTGACGTAACACTAGCTATTCCAGCTAAGGAGAACTTGAAACCATGCAGAGCATGCAAATCTGGGGAGACAGAAATGAGAGGATCCACTCCTTCCGGCACATGCCGGAACCTGCTCAGGTTATATGTCTGAAACTGATGATGGGCCGGAGAGGTTGAAATCCCGGAGGATTTAATAATTCAGCTTCTTCACCCGCCGGAATTTGTCAGAAAAGAGGAAACCGAGATCCACCCCGATTCCCTGGTCCTTATCAGCGTTAAACACAATATGATACGGGATCCTCACCCTTATTTGCAGCCTGTCTGTGAGATCAAGCAGGAAACCCATATGAACGGTCGCTGAAGCACCCAGATTCTCTCCGAAATTACGTCCTTTTTTATCAAACAGATGGGCTCCCAGTCCTGCTCCCATAAATGGCCTTAAGTCCGACCTGCTGAACATAAAGTCGAATCCCAGGTCAGCGCCATAGTTGCCCCCCGGCGCAAACCAGTCAATATCCACGAACAGATTCAGATTTTCCCGTAAATAGAGGGAATTAACAAAGGAAAGCTTGAGATACTGTTCTGACTCATCGCTCAGCCTTTCACTCAATGCAAAGATGGCTCCTCCCCCTAATCCGCCGCTGTAGACAGAAAGGGGTGTGGTTGCCACACCCTTTTCGGACGGATCCGCACATTGGCCGGATTTGACACAAAGCAATACCAAAAAAAATAAAATCGCTTTTTTCATATTACTCTCGAGGTTTGATGGTTATTGGGAAATTGCTTTTTCTTTCAATCTTGTCAATCTGGTTTTTGCCTTATCACGTATCAAATCAATGGCTTCCCGCAAATTTTCCGCTTCCCCCTTTAAGGTGACGGCTCCCATTTTTTTTACGCCAATCTTGAGATTAACCTGATTGCGAAGCTTGTTCTTCTCTAGAAATACGTCAATGAACTGAATCCTGTCAAGATACTTGTCCAGGTCGGAGAATTTCTCATTTATATAATCTCTGGTCTCTTGTTCAATATCTATGTTCTTGCTGGTTACAGAAATCATGTATGTTCTCCTTTGCTTGGGTTTACGTTTGGTATGCCGCCATAAATTCCGAACTGTTCCACGGAAGTAATTCTGATAAATGCATAACAGAAAAAGGGTTGAAAAATTCAATCCGATGGCTGAGATTTATAGTTATCAGGTATATAAGAACTGAATCCTTAATAATCAGATATCTGCTGACAAGTGGCTTTATATGAAATACAAATTCTGTCTTCGATTATCCACTACTATTGTAGCTCATCCGTACCGGTGTATCTATGTATTTTTAATAAAAATCCAAAATAACACCACTTTCTTCAATGAGGTGATGAATATTAATTTTGTTAAATTGTGTTTCTCTGGTAATCCATTTACTAAGATTTTTGGGTTTAAAAAAAAGGCGAAAAAAATGCAAAACAGATTCTTCAGATTAATTTCGATGTTTTTAATACTCACTGTGGTCCCTGGTCTGGTCCTGTCGGGATGCCTGGGAAAGGAGAACCGGAAAGGAGGAGCCTCTCAGGCGGAATATGAATCGGATAACCTGAGTGGCTCACGGTCTGATACGAAACCCATAATTCCTGAACTCAACGCTCCCCTCAAATCAGAAAAGGAGAAATCCGACAGGGTGGTAGCAGTGGTTAAGAGCATCATTCCCTGCGTGGTTTCGGTCCACTCGGAGAAGATCCTGAAGGTACAACCCCACCAGTACTTTAATCCTTTTGAGGATTTCTTTTTCTTTTTCGGCGATCCCCACGGCCAGCAGCCCAGGAAAAAGCCATACAAGCAGCAGGGCCTGGGGTCCGGAGTAGTCATCAGCAAACAGGGACATATTCTCACCAATAACCATGTGGTGGGCGATGCGGATGAGCTGAAGGTCACTTTTTCTGAGGAGCAGGAGTTTGAGGCTGAATTGGTTGGAACCGACAAGCTCTCGGATGTGGCAGTCATTAAAATCAAGAATCCCCCAAAAGACCTGCCGGTGGCGCCCCTGGGCGACTCGGACAAACTGGAAGTGGGAGAAACAGTTATTGCCATCGGCAACCCATTCGGTTATTCAAATACCGTGACCTCGGGCATCATAAGCGCCAAGGGCCGGCGGGTGGGAATAAATTCCTATGAGAATTATCTTCAGACCGATGCTTCCATAAACCCTGGTAACAGCGGCGGGGCCCTGGTAAATCTGGATGGACAGTTGATAGGAATAAATACGGCCATCGCCTCCCGGACCGGAGCCAGTCACGGCATAGGTTTTGCCATTCCCATTAACATGGCCCATGACATCATGGAGGATTTAATCGGAAAAGGCTCTGTAACCAGAGGATACCTGGGCGTTTATCTCCAGGCTGTGGACGAGAACATCTCCCAGGCTCTTGGTATAAAAAATCCCAAAGGAGCCCTGGTTGCCAGAGTGATAGAAGATTCTCCCGCCCAGAGAGCGGGCTTTAAAGAGATGGACCTGATTGTTAAGGCGGATGGAAAAAAAATCAAGGACGTCAATCATCTGAGAAATATGGTCGCTATGCTTAAGCCGGGCAAGACCATTAAATTTCATGTACTGAGAGAAAGAAACAAGATGACTCTAAAGGTGAAAATTGGAATAAGAGAAGACGAAGAGCGCCTGGAAAATCGGGAAAGGGAAACATCTGAAAATTATGGGCTTACCGTGGAGAATATCAGTCAGGGGCATACCTATCAGTATAATCTGGAAATAACCTCGGGCGTGGTGGTCACTGATGTGAGTATCGGCTCTCCAGCTGACAAATCCGGCTTTAAAGCAGGTGATGTAATCCTGAGCATTGACAAGAAACGGGTCAATAATGTGGGAAAATTTCAGAAGATCCTCAAATCATCAAAAAAAGATATTCTTCTGATCCAGATCGATCGCTCGGGTTCCAACATGTATCTGGGATTGAAGATCAGGTAGGTTTTCTTTTAATAAACAACGAAACACGCTACAATACACAAAAATTTTCGTGTTATTTGTGTATTTAGTTGTTAAAAAAGTTAATCTGACTTTATACAATCGAAGTAACTCTTTTCTCCGCGTTTCCGGGCGATGTTTTTTTCACCTTTCAAGCCAATAAAGCCTGTACTCGAAAAAGACGATAACTTGCTGAAGAGTTACCTTTTCATTGCAAAATGAAGGCAATTTGATGCACAAAATCCCCGGAATGCTTAATCTCATACTACCCGTTCTCATCCCGCTTGCCCTGTCGGTCTCGGGATGCAAAAAGACTGTACGGAGGGCGGAAAACTATGAGAGCGGTCCCTTAAAACGGGAATGGTTCCTGATTAAAAACCAAAACGGGGTATTTGTGAAAACCGGAGCCCTGAAAACGTGGTATGAGGACGGACAGCTGGAATCAGTCATCAATTACCGCAACGGGCAGAAGCACGGCATTGCCAAAGCCTGGTTTCCCAACCGGCAGGTGAAGTTTAAAAGCGAATATAAAAACAACTTTCCTATGTATGAAACCCAGTGGGATGAAGCCGGAAAAAAAGTTCTTCACCGCAAGTACAGGATTGTTACCAGCTATTATAAAAAATCCAATGATCATCCGGAAAAATCAATCAAGGAGAAATATTCGGTCAATCCGGATTTTAAGGACCATATAGTAAGACACGGAGCTTATCTCTGCTGGCACCGGAACGGGAACGTGAAAATGTCCGGAGAATACCTGGATGGCAAGCTGCACGGATTCATCAAGGAATGGCACCCGAATGGCAGGCTGTATTCCGAAGGGCACTATCTTGAGGGGAAAAAGGAAGGCCCATGGAGCTACTGGCATGACAACGGCAAGCTCAAACTCAATATACTCTTCCGGAAAGGGAAAAAAGACGGCCCTTACCATTGGTGGTACGCCAACGGTCTAAAAAAGGAGCGCTGCGAATACCTGCAGGACACTCTGGACGGGATCTACCAGTCCTGGTATGAAAACGGCCAGCCCCATGAGCAACGAAAATACAGAAAAGGCATGCAGGTGGAAAGATCCATCTCCTATTACCCCAATGGACAGGAATCCCAGGAAGTCTCCTGGAAGGATAACCAGGCGCACGGCACCTCCAGGGAATGGTATGAGAGCGGCGAACTGAAATCAGTCTACAGCTACGCCTATGGCTTGAAAACCGGGCCTTCGGAGGAATATTACCAGAACGGTAAAAAATTCATTCAAGCTCATTACAAGATTGGAAAACTGGATGGAAAATACCGCTGGTGGACGGATGACGGCAACTTGATCTCGCTGGAGGAGTACGAACATGGAAAACGGATATACAGCAGCAGGGTAGTAAAAATAAAGGAAGTTTTAGACGCGCTCAATGCGGATATTCCCATGCAATTCATGGGATTCTGCTGGAGCATATCTCCAGCCGAAGCCGCCGCGAACATCCGCAGGCTCCATGGCGCCGTCACCAAGGAACTGGACCGTTCCCTGGTATGCCGGCTGCCGTTCCTGGAGGCGGATAAGGAGGTCTCTATCAAGGCTTCGATGACCTTTAACCGCTGGGATGAATTGTATGAAATGCATTTTGACTTTCCTAACCAGACAGGAAAAAAATTCTCGCATTTCTCGGAATTTATAGAAAAGGAGCTTGAATTCAAACTGGGGATTCCAAAGATTAGCAGACGGCTGCGAAACATGCCCGGCATACTGCAAAAAAAGCGGGAATGGGGAACATTCGTGGTGGAGAATCTCGAATCACCCCAGAAGAAGCAGTACCTGCCTGTGATAAGCGCTGAAGTATACTCCTTCGAGAACAAGGATTGGATAACCTTCACCTTCCAGAACCATCTCATGAGAGAATACGCGGTTGAATCCGGCATAACCCTGTCGGGGCCGTATTATGAAGAAGTGAAGTAGTGAACTATACAATAAGTTTTTTCATGTTATATGCCCTGGAAAAGTCATTCCGGCTTGTCCGGAATCAGGAAGAACATCAAAAAATTAACTGGACGTAACACTAGGGCGCTCAGCCAAACCTGGGGGTGCTTGTCCCGTGGAGTATTGAAGTACTGGAGTACTGAATTGACCACCCAAGGCTGTCTTTCCGGACTTCACCCGGATTCTTACCCGGGACGAGGTGCCGGGTCCCGGCTTTTGCCAAGGCAGGCGGGGTCTGCCGTGACATTCTCCTTACTCCTTCTCAGAGGCCTCTCACCTCACTGAGGCCTTGCCGGTCCGCACCTGGTTCCGCCCTTTTTTCTTAGCGCGGTAAAGAGCTTTGTCCGCCGCCTTGATAACCTTCTCAATGCTCTGGGAAGATGACTCGCGCTGTGATATACCGCAGGAAATGGTTACCTGGATATTTTTTCTGCCCGACTTCACCTTCAGTTTTCCCACCAGCTTGCGGACCTTGTCCATCAACTTCGCGGTATCCTTTAGCCTTGTTTTTGGGAAAAAGGCTACGATTTCCTCACCACCGTACCTGCACAATGTCCCCCGGGGGGCTATCTCCCTGGTGAGGGCCAGGGCGGTATTGCACAGTACTTCGTCTCCGGCCTGGTGTCCGTAAGTATCATTGACCTTTTTGAAATGATCGATATCCACCATGGCCACGGAAAAGGGCGGTGTGGTGTTTACCTTGGACCTCTCAGAGATAATCTTATCGCAGTAATTGCGGTTAAAAATCTGCAGCAGCGGATCATAGTCCCCCCTGTGCTGTATGCACATCAGCCAGTGGCTGAGAATACCCATCATCAGGTAAACGGGGGCTGCCAGGAACACCGCGACTTCAAACGAACCGGGTTCGGCCAGGAACTCCGGCGCATACCAGGCGGCCGTATATAAAAGCATAAAACCGGTTATGGTCCCGCCCAGGTAGAACTCCCGTTTCACCAGCAACAAGCTCAAAACCAGCACGGTTATAAAACCTGTGGCTCCAAATAGGCCATGGGTTTCTCCCACGGTGGAGGAACTGAGGTATGTAAGCCAGCCGGGAAGGTCCAGGTGGTATGCCCAGGCATATATCAACCCGGCCTCGGCAATCACCAGGAACCTGGTAAGACGCCTGGTCCACAGGTATTTTAAGGAGGAGGTGAGGGAACACGCCGCCACCGCGTTCAGGAAGATGAGTACATAAAGCCCGTCTCTAAAATCCGGCCGGGAAGCAATCCAGTCATGCCCGAGAACGCCTCCCTTGAGTATGAAATAGGACAGGCCGGTGAGCCCGGTCAGGTATCCCAGCAGGTAAATCTTCAAGTTATGCACGCGCGGGTAGGAAAGGTGCCCAGCCAGGAGGCAAAGCAGGGAAAACAGCGCCCCTGACCGGGGAAGATAGATCCCGTAGAGCTCAGGATTTTTACCGGCAGGAAATTTAAACGTGAAAAAAAGTAAAAAAGCCAAAAATGCCGGAGAGCACAGAAACAGCAGCACTCCCCATCCGGCCCTCCCGCGCCTGGTCCTTCTCTCAGCCATATGGTTTAAATATTGGTATTCAGCCGGTTATGAGCAAGCAGTGTGTGGGTTATTGTTTTTCAACAGGATAACCCGCCTCCGCCAACCTCCTTCCGCTGTCCCGTCTCCACTGCGTTTCGCCGTGGCTGGTCCAGCTATGGGTCAGGTGGCTTCGGACGGGCATGCAGGATTATCAGGATTAATGAGGTGTCGGGGCTGCCCCTTCTACCCTAATTCTTCCCTTCTTCCAGGAAGCCCCAGTTCCTGATTTCCCGTCCACTTTCGCACCTTTCAGGTTGAATTCGCTGAAAGTTTCCGCGCGTTGCGGCTTGTTTCCAATCGACAGGGAACCTTTGCCAATGGAAACGGGCGTTTCCCGGGCATGGGAAAAAAGCCAACCGGCCAGGTCCGGTTCGGCACAGGCGTCCAGCCAGGAAAAATGATTACGGCCCTCAATCTCTGAATACACAGCCTCGCTGCCGGCATCCTGCAGGGCCTGGTACATCTCCCGGCTTCCGCCCACAGGAACGGTCGGGTCCTCATCGCCGTGGAATATCCAGATGCCTATATCAGCGATGGATGCCGCCCGGGAAGGGTCTCCCGCTCCGCACACGGGAACGGCCGCAGCAAAAAGGTCCGGATACCGCATGATAAGGTCCCAGGTGCCGTACCCGCCCATGGACAGCCCCATCACGTAAAACCGGCTGGAGTCCAGGGAGAATTCAGCTTTCAATTCCTCCAGTATGCCCAGGGCCGAGTTTAACGAAGTGGATATGGGCAAATCATCCAGCACATAAGAACCGTCCTCCCAGGGAAAATTCACCCACTGGGAATCTTCCTGGACCTGGGGGGCCACCACAAAGCAGGGATTGGCGCTCTGCACTTCCTCCCCGGTAAAAAGCAGAGGAAGGCAATTTGTTTGTGTTATATGCGCCTCATTGTCTGTGCCGCGCTGCCCTGCCCCGTGCAGGAACAGTATCAGGGGATACTCCACGGAAGCTTCATAACCATCCGGTATAAACAGCCGGTAGGGCAGGTTTATCTCTCCCTGCTCCTGAGCCTGATAGTTCCGTTCCTCAAATCCCAGGACCTCGGCGCTGAATAGCTGCTGAGGCAGGAGGGCAACTAATGAAAGTATTATGTATTTGCAGATCATCGCTACATCACTTATTAAGTTAATTCTTTATCAGTATGCTGGTTACATAAGGTAACTAATTTTATTTCCTTTGCGAATAACCCGCATCGCCATAGGATGTCTTATTTAGAAGCTTATTATTTTTCCGGTGAAACATGTGCTTAAAAAACCAGGCGCTTTTTGTCCCGGTCAATGAACCTGCGGAACCCTTCGTCTGTTTTAGACCAGTCCAGCACGTCCACCCTTATGGTCAGGTCAGACTCTTCAAGATTGCTTTTAAGACCGCCTATCAGCTTTCCAGCAGGATTCATAGGTAATTTTAAAACACTGAATGGAGGAGTTCCGGAATTGTTCACCGTAATCCTGGTTTTCCCCAGCTTCTTTGGAAACAGCATATGAATAGGCTTTTTTCAATTGGTTAAAGGCGTTTATAAGGGGCTCGGTATAGGACATGATACTTTGAAAAGATAAAATTAGAACAGGAATTCGGGAAAAACATATGATTAATCCCCCTTAAGATGAGGGCAATCTCCCCTACCGCCCGGATACATAAGCCTTAACCAGAACGGGTTTCAGCCAGTCGTTTACGGGCATGGTGTCATATCCCTTTAAAGTGACCCGGCTCCAGCGATAGGAGCTCTGCACGATTTCCCGGTTGATAAATCCCACGGGAACATCGATGGCAAATCCTTCCAGGCGCCTCTTGAGCTCCTGACCGCTCATTTCCTTGGAGGCCAGCTGGAAACCCCACAGCCCAAATGCCGGCATTGCCACTTTATATGACAGTACGCTGCCCGGAAAAACCCGTTCCATGGTCCTGGCGATTATGAGAAAGGCCCGGCGGTTGAAATAGGGAGAAGTTGACTGGGTCACCAGCAGGCCCCCCGGATTCAAGCTCAGATGGGCGTACCGGTACATCTGCAGGCTGTAGAGCTTGGCCACTTCGTCGTGATGGGGATCGGGAAAGTCGAGTATGATAACATCGAAGCCCCTGCCGGAGTTTTTAAGCCAGGTAAACATATCCGCGTTCAACACCTTTACCCTGGGATCGTGATAAGCAGAATCATTAAATCCGCAGAAAAGGGGATTGACTGTGAACAGTGCGGTGATTTCCGGATCAATGTCTATAACCAGCACCTCCTTCACAAACGGGTGCTTCAGCACTTCCCTGAGCGCCATGCCGTCTCCCCCGCCCCCGATAAGGATGGTCTCAGCCCGCTGAGACAAAAACATGGCGGGGTGCACCATCATCTCGTGATAATAATGCTCATCCACGGTGGAGAACTGCAGCCCCCCGTTTATGAACATGCGGATGTCCCGCTTACCCTGGAAGGGCTTGAACTCCTTTAGCGACACGGTCACCGAGTCCAGCTTCACGCTGGCCAGTTCTTTCCTGGGCCTTTCCCGGTGAATATGATTATAGCGTGGATTTCCCGCCAGGCTGCTGTCCGTCACAATGAGTTTCTGATAGGGTGTCCGTTTGCTAAGAACGATCTTGTCACGGTAATGCAGCTGCTCGGTGTAGGCCATAAAGGTCCCGCAGTTAATAAGCAAAGCGCCTAGAACCAGTCCCGAGGAAGTTATCAGGCCCAGCGCCAGGCGGAAGCGTTGTATTTCCCTGCCGAAGGTAACGGCCGTGAGCACGGCAATCAACCAGTTCAATCCCGCTCCAATAATGGCGGTATATGCCAGCCCAAAGGTCACCAGCATATAATGGGAAAAGAGGATAAAGGCGATGAGTGAGCCAACGTAATCGGCGAAAAAAACTAATGCGCTGTTGTCCTGCAGGGGCTGTTTGAGCCTTTCATTAATAAGCAGAATGAGCGGAATCTCAAAACCAATCAGGTATCCTATGATGGCGGAGAAGCCCAGCACCCAGGCAATGCTCAGATGCGGGAACCAGGCCGACAGGAAATATATGACCGGAACACAGACGCCGACTATTATGGACAGGATTGATTCAATGCCCACAAAAAAAAGGTGCAGCGGCCCGCGGAAGACCCTGAGTCTGACGGTGAGCGCCCCCACACCCATGCAGAACATCATCACTCCCATGGTATAGGTCAGCACGATGTTCACTCCGCCTATCAGCGAGTTGGCCAGGTTGAACAGGCTCAGTTCTGCTATAATGCCGCAGAAGCCGGACATCAGCATGGACAGCAGGAGGAACAGGCGCTGGATGCGTATTGGAAAGGTCACGAGGAGAATGTAGCATATTTATGTGGGATTTTTAACTTCCTCCCATCCGCAGGCGGAATTCGTAACCCACATCCTCCCGTAGGCGGAATTCGTAATCCACATCCTCCCGTAGGCGGAATTCGTAATCCACATCCTCCCGTAGGCGGAATTCATGAATTCCGCCTACGGGAGGGAGGAGGATCACACCTCACAACTATTTTGCTAAATTACCCCCATCATCCATCACAAAAGCCATATGCTTAACAAAAAAACATCCACCCACATTGCTGACGCGGGATATGCCGTTTTCCGAGCCGGAAAAGAACCTGAGCTCCTGGAACTCTCTTCGGCATCAATAGCAACGAATGACAAATGGCTGCGCGGAATTCCCTGCGTCATAGAAGGCCTCCGCAATGTCACCTGCCTGCACCGCGAGATCAGTCTGCCCTTTGGCGCCGTGTTAACCCATGAGGCCGTTGAACAGAACCTGAAGGAATGCCTGGGACAGAAAAGAAACCGCTTTGGAAAAGCCCTGTGGCATACATATTTCCAGGAAGATACCAAACAGGGGACCCGGCACCGGGTGTTTATCAGCCTTACTGACAAAGAACAACGTCATGCAAATTTCCGGTCCGACCTGAGCCTGCCGGTGGAAACGGCGGTACTGGCGCTGGCCGCCCGGGCCGGGCAAAAGACCGGAGAGCAAAACTTTCAGTTTATTATGGCCTGGCGGGAAACGGTCTTTTCCGTATTATATATGGGCGGCTCACCCTATCATCTCCTGAAGGTCCAGGCCCCGGACAGCGAACAGACCCTGGAGAGACTCAAGGCCCATACCCGTTATCTTTTGTCCGGGTCGGACAGGGCCAAACCGCTCAAAGTCATTGTCTTTGCGGGAGAAGGCTGTGAGTTGGCACCTGCCATGGGCCGGCAGCCTGACTGGGACGTCATGGAAGCGAGCCTGGATCTGCCGGATGCCGGCAGTCCTTCTTCCGGAGAAGGGGAAAGGAAGGCCCTCTATCGTTTGATGCATTGCGGGCTGGCCCTGGCCGCGCGGAATCCCGACCTCATCCTGCATGACCGGAACACCCCTGATGAGAGACTGATGGTTACCAATGTCCGGGACCTGTCCCTGCTTGTCCGGACTACCGCCGCGGCAATCCTTCTGATCCTTTCAGTCACAGCCGTTTTCGGATTTAAACTCTATTCGCACAGGAACACTCTACATGACATCAAGTCCCGTGCTGCATCTCATGAACAGTCACTCAATATTATTGAGGGAAAAAAAACAGAGCGAAACGGGCTGGCGGACTCACTGAACCTTTTCAGGCCCTTGTGGAACCGGCCCGTGGCATGGCACAAGGTGCTGGGGGCCATAAACCGGGCGCTCCCGGAAAAATCCGGCATGGACGGATTCGTGGTTGAGGAAAACCGGGACGGGGCCATTTCCCTCCAGTTCCGTACCTGGGTCAGTGAATGGGACAGTGTCACCGCAGTGCAGAAGAAACTCGAATCCTCGCCTCTGCTCTCCGGGGTCGCTCTCTCTCAGCAACAAAAAAAAATGAAGAAGGACAGGGTCGTTTTCCACGTCACCGCCCTGGTGGAAAGGTTTTAACCATGTTTGCCGACGGACAAAAGCAGTCATGACCGGGCATTTCATTTCCCCGTTGCTGAGCGGAAGCCGGCTGAAGGCCGCACTATGGCTGGCTCCGGTATGCATCCTGGGAATGGCGGGGCACTGGACAGTTCTCCCTCTTGCCCGTGAGACCGGCACTCTGGAACAAAACATCCGGACCGGAGAAAGCAACGTTTACGAAAGCGGCTGGCTGGACTCTGTATCACTTGGACTGAATAAAAAAATATCCCTTATGCGGGCAACCCTGCGGGACATTCAAAAAAGGTCGGTTAACCTGGAGGACGTCCAGTCACGTGTGGACGAAGTGCGCCAGATAGTTACCGGTTCCGGCCTCGAAGTACTGGAGATTAAACCCTCTCTTTTACAGAAGGAAGCCTTCCGGCTGCTGTCCATCAGAATAGACGGCATCACCGGATTCCCCCCTCTGATGGATCTGTTCCGGAAATTGAATGAAGAACATCCGGAATACGCGATTGAAAAAATGACAGTCAGGAAAACGAGAAGCAGTCTGAGATACACGATTTACGTTTCGGCGTTTTCCATCAAAACAGGGAAAGGATAAAGGAGATTTTCATGCCGGTTTGGATCAGATACCTGCTCGAACGCTGGTACATACCCGCCTCCCTGATGCTGGCCTGCCTGTTCATCGTTTCCTTTATCCAGAAGTACCCTTCCCGGTCCAGCGCTGAGTTTATGACAAAAGAAGCCGCTCATGAGGAAACCGCCCTCCTGAATTCCCTGGAAAAACTCCGGAACAGAAGGACCGCGGCGGAGAGGGACACCGCCTTGTATGATTCGGGAAATCCCTTTCGCGTTTACAGGGCTGTAAAAAGAAGGAAAACGGTAGCAAAAAGTAAAACTCCTGCTCCCGGCCGCGGATTTAAGCTGAAAGGCATTAACAACGAGAAAACCGCTATCCTGATAAATAATTCAGGGTTGTCCATGGTGGTGGAGACGGGCGATAAGATAGACTCTGCGGAGGTGATCAGCATTGGCCCCGATAAAGTGACCCTCAAAGACCGTGGCGGCACTTTTGAAATACACATGGCGGATTGATAACATGAAGGGCTCCGCGCTCCTGGTAGTTCTGGCGGCTATAACCCTGGCCGGATTTCTGGCGGCCGCCATTTTCAATCAGTCCTTCCGGGGCCTGCACAGGTGGGACAGGCAGAAAAACCATCTGCAGGCCCTTTATCTGGCTGAGTCCGGCATCGCGCACCAGCTGCACCAGGAAAAGCACTCTGCCAGCATGCCGGGTAAAATCGACACCCTGGCCGGCGGCTCCCTTCCGGCGCCTGAGAATGAGGACAGCGCGCAATCAGACGAAGAGGCCCTGGAGTTTTTCCTGAGTCCGGAACTTCCTGTTCCTGAGGTTTCCTCCGAAGAGGAAGGAGCCTACCTCGCCATTTCCTCCTCTGCTGAGTACAAAACCGGATCAGTGGAAATCCGGACCCGCTTTGGACGGGCGCTGACTGACTCGATCTTTTCATCCGCCCTGGTACTTTCCGGGAAACACCCGCTGGAACCGGCGGCCTTTGACCGGATAACAGGCAACGTACTGGCCAGGACCAGGCAGCGTATCCCGGCGGAACATGAATTCGCCCTGGCACCCAAGTTTACTGTCAGCAAACTGATTGGCAGCTTCAGCAGTGACCGTGACAATTACTACCGGGACGAACTGAACAAACAACTGGGCAAAGAGGGGGGCGGACACGGCAACGGATATTTCGGCAGCGGCGTCCTGCCGGACTTCTCCGCTGTTGAACAGGTTTTTTTCCCTCTGGGAGATATCACCATCGAAAACTACGGAGGAGCATGCCTGGAAATAAATGGTCCGGGCACGTTCTATGCCCATGGCGACATCTATGTAAAGGGCTGCATCTCCTTAGAAGACATTCAGCTTTCCGCCGGCAGAAGCATATACTTTGAGGACAGTGTCTCCAGCCGCAACCTTTTAGCCTACGCCGGCAAAGATATCCATGTGCTGGACCGCTGCTTCCTGGATCTCCAGGCCATCGCACAGGAAAACATATTCCTGGAAGGGACATCCCAGACCGCCGCGCAGTCTGTGCTGCTCTCCATAGGCTTGAGGAAAAAGTCCGGTTCGGCACCATTCAAGGCTGAAGACCGCGCGTCAGGCAAAAAAGTGAAGGAAAAAGTAAAAACCCAGGTGAAAGCCTACGGGATACGAATGCGGGATGAAGCAACGGCCCGCGGACTGCTGATAGCCGCAGGGGCAAACGGGACCGTGGTAATGAACAGCCGGGACAATGCCATAGAGGGCATGGCAATTACCAGAAAAAGCGCATGGCTCTCCGGAAGTATAAAGGGACTGGTCATCACCCAAAGCCTGCGTTGTGACGACAATCAGGAGCGCAACTGCCTTGGCGAGGCCGAAATTAACCGGGACCTCATGCCCCCCCAGATTACCCTGCCCCTGGATTTCGGTTCCCAAGACAGATCCAGCTGGGATTTTAAGCTTGTTGAATGGAGGCTGGTGGAGAGAGGAGTGGGGAGTGGGGAGTAAGGAGAAGAGAGAAAGCAGTGTCATGGTGGGCAACTGCTTTGTAACAGGGATTCTACGAAACAATATCAAGGCGGCCCTACCCCTTACTCCCCACTCCCCACTCCATCACTCCAGTACTCCAAAACAAAGTGGCTTTACCCTGCTCGAGGTCCTGGTCGCCCTGGCCATCCTTGTGATGGGATCCGGAACCGTGTGGTACTCTTATAAAACCGCCGCCAGACTGGATGCCCTGAACCGGAGGCACCTGGACGCCCTGGAGTTTGCCAGGGACGAAATGGAGTACCTGCGGATTGTTCCGGTAAAATTGATAGGCGACACCGCCTATTCCAGAACCGCACAGGGAGGATGGGAGCTCGTAATCCAGCGCATCGTCATGGATAGCGTGAAAATTGAAGAACTGGCTTTTGAACAGGATTGGGACGAAAACCGCAAAGCTCTTTTTCTTTCACGTCCCCTGGAAATCAAGGTGGAAGTAAAGGAAACGGAGAAAGGATCAGCTTTCTTCTCCGGCCGGGAACCTAAAACGCTTATAACCCTGTCCATGGTAAAACCTGAATATCAATGGCATTGAATAAAAGAGAACCGACCCTCAAAACCGGAACAATCCGCGGTTACACGCTGGTTGAGTTGCTCGTGGCCCTGTCACTATCCCTGCTGGTGGTTTTCTTCGGCTTTACCCTTTACCTCAGATTCAACCGGGCGGTCCTTCACCGGCAAACAGGGAACCATCTTACATTCCAGGCTGACATCTTCTGCGGGCAGCTGAGGAACCAGATTATGACCGGGCAGGGTATTGTTTCCGTTGCCGAAGACGGCCTCAAGCTCCTTACGGAAAGAGGGAAGCTCATGGAATATTCTTTTACCACGGACGGATTGACCATTAACCAGGCCCCGGGTCCTCTTAAGGTCGACAACTTCAGGGTGGAAGCCTTGGGCCCGGTGATTTATTACCCTGAGCATGAATATTTCGGCAGCCCCCCCACACCCCTGCAGCAGCTTGACCGGGACAGGAGCGGCCTGCTGGAAATGGAAGAGCTGGACCTGGACGGCTCCGGAACGCTGGAGGGAAGGGAGTGCGCCGGAATAGGCCTGATAAACGTCTCAATCGAATACGCCGAAGGGAACAAAACCTTGTCCCGCCGGATCCGGGCCCATCCCCGGAACCGCCTGATCTCATACCGGGAAGAAGATAATTCAGAATCGCGGTAATAGGCCTCTTTAAGTGATACCCCGGCACAAAAGGGGATCAGGGGAGAAATTCATTTTTCGTATCAATTCAATTCAGGTAAGTTTTCAGTATTCCTTCCGGGATTGATATTTTTCCTTATCATTCTATCTTTTACCTCACCACCATTTTGCCATAAGCGGGAGGGCTGATGGCTAATAATGAGAAGTACTACAACAAATGCACGCCCGGATTTTTTTTATTTGGCTATGTTTTGTTGAATTGAAAAAATAGGATGCAGTCACCTTATAACCATAAAGTCAGCAGGAGTGTTAAAATGAAATCTTTAGTTTTATCCGCATCAGCCCGTTCACTCGGCGCCATCTGGCTGGCAGCGATGCTTGCCGCGACCATACATCCAGCCCTGGCGGAAACCGTCCTGGACGTGAATTTCAATTCGGACGCTGAAGGCTTTTCCTATGTGGACGACGCTTTCCGCGGGACCTCAAACAGCGCCTATGCTTCTGGCGCCTACCTTTCCTCGGGAGGGTTTTCCGGAGGAGGCCTGCAGGTGCAGATGGGGGGCCTCGATAACAATACGATTAACGGCATGTCAGGCGGCTGGAGCACGACCTTTTCTCTGGCCGAGGCCGGCCAGATCCAGCTCACGTTCCGGTACAACCTGACCCTGGCGGAAAACTATGAAGCCGACGAATACGCCGAGGGCCTGGCCCAGATAGACGGCGCCCTGCTGGGCACCGGTGGAAATGATTATGTCAACAGGCTGGCAGGAGACGGAAACGGGGGCTCCCCCACAACCAGCGGCTGGCAGCTGGTAACCATCAGCGCCGGACTGCTGTCTGCCGGGTCCCATACGCTCACCATTGGGGCGCATAACAACAAGAAAACATACGCTGATGAACAGAGCGAAATACTCATTGACGACGTGAGCGTGGAAGCAGGCGAAATTACCATTACCAACGGCCTCCTTCGGGAAGCCTGGACCGGCGTAGCCGGAAGTCTTATCAGCGATCTCACCGGCAGCCCGGACTATCCCGATAATCCAGATGTTTCCGACTTCCTCACCATCTTTGAAACGCCCACGAACTGGGCCGACAACTACGGAACCAGAATAAGGGGATATGTCCATCCGCCGGTCAGCGGCAACTACTCTTTCTGGATTGCCTCGGACGATGCGAGCGCGCTCTATCTCTCCACCAGCGCCGACCCTGCCGGCGCGGTCAGTATCTGCAATGTGGACACCTGGACCTCGCCGCGGGAATGGACAAAGTTCGCTTCCCAGCATTCCTCCTCCATTAGCCTGATAGGCGGACAGAAGTATTACATAGAGGCCCTGATGAAGGAAGGCGGCGGCCTGGACAATTTCGCCGTGGGCTGGGACGGCCCGGGAATCACCGGGGACGCCGAACGCCCCATACCGAATGCCCGTCTCACCCCCTGGACCGGAGTGACGGCCGATCCCCCGCAAATCACCTCTCATCCCGCGGCACAGGCGGTAACCGAAGGCCAAACGGCCTCTTTCAGCGTCACTGCCACGGGAGAAGGCACCCTTACTTACCAGTGGAGGAAAAACGGCAGCGATATTTCCGGGGCCACTTCCGCCGGCTATACCACTTCGGCAACTTCCATGGCAGACAACGGGGCCCAATACGACGTGATTGTCTCCAACGCCGGGGGCAGCGTAACCAGTAACGCCGCCGTCCTCACCGTGAGTCCCCTGCCGCCCGTGATTACCGGCCATCCCTCCAGTCAAACGGTAAACGAAGGCCAGACCGCCACTTTCTCTGTCACCGCCACCAGCAGCGTGTCCATGACCTACCAGTGGCGGAAAAACGGAAGCATTATTACTGGAGCCACATCCGCTGGTTACACCACTCCGGCCGTTTCCCTTTCCGACAACGGCGCGCAGTATGACGTGGTGGTTGCCAACAGCGCCGGCCCCGTGACCAGCAACGCGGCTGTTCTCACCGTCAATGCCCTGCCGCCGGTTATTACCATCCAGCCGGCTTCCCAGACTGTTAGTGAAGGACAGACAGCCTCTTTCTCAGTTGCCGCCACCAGCAGCTCCTCCATGACCTATCAGTGGCGGAAAAATGGAACGCCCTTATCCGGAGCGACATCGGCCGGCTATACCACACCGGCAACAACCCTTTCTGACAACGGGGCCCAGTACGATGTGATAGTTACCAACAGCGCCGGGAGCACAACCAGCAGCGCCGCTGTCTTGACGGTAAATCCTCTGCCGCCGGTGATATCAGCACATCCCTCAAGCCAAACGGTAAATGAGGGACAAACCGCCAGTTTTTCCGTGACGGCCAGCGGAAGCGGGACCCTTACCTACCAGTGGCGAAAAGATGGAACCCCCATATCAGGAGCAACTTCGGCCGGTTATACCACACCGGCAACTTCAATCGCTGACAACGGGGCCCAATACGAGGTAATTGTCTCCAACGCCGGAGGCAGCGTAACCAGTAATGCCGCCACCCTGACCGTGAGTCCCCTACCCCCTGTGATAACCAGCCATCCCTCCAGTCAATCGGTAAATGAGGGACAGACCGCCACTTTCAATGTTACTGCCACCAGCAGTATATCTATGACCTACCAGTGGCGGAAAAACGGAAGCAATATTACAGGAGCGACTTCCGCAAGCTATACCACTCCTGCCAATACTCTTTCTGATAACGGCGCGCAATACGACGTGGTGGTTACCAACAGCGCCGGACCTGTGACCAGCAATACGGCCACCCTGACCGTCAACGCCCTGCCGCCGGTAATTACCGCCCACCCGGTTTCCCAAACCGTTATTGAGGGCCAGACCGCCACATTCAATGTTACCGCCACCAGCAGCACCTCCATGACCTACCAGTGGCGGAAAAACGGAAGCAATATTGCTGGAGCCACCTCCGCCGGCTATACCACACCGGCAACAACTCTTTCCGATAACGGAGCCCAGTTCGATGTGATAGTCACCAACAGCGCCGGACCTGTGACCAGCAATCCCGCCATTCTGACCGTGAATCCCCTGCCGCCTGTGATATCGGTACATCCCTCAAGCAAATCGGTAAATGAGGGACAAACCGTCACTTTCAACGTTACCGCCAGCGGAAGCGGTACCCTTACCTACCAGTGGCGAAAAGATGGAACCCCCATATCCGGAGCGACGTCGGCAGGCTACACCACACCGGCCGTTTCCATGTCTGACAACGGCGACCAGTACGACGTCATTGTCTCCAACGCCGGAGGCAGCGTGACCAGCGATGCCGCCGTCCTGACAGTGAACCCGCTGCCGCCGGTAGTAACGTCCCATCCAGTTTCTCAAACAGTTCCTGAAGGACAAACAGCCAGTTTTTCCGTTACCGCCACAAGCAGCGTGCCCATGACCTACCAGTGGAGGAAAAACGGAAGCGCTATTACAGGAGCCACATCCGCGAGTTATACCACTCCGGCCGTTTCCCTATCCGATAACGGAGCGCAGTATGACGTTGTGGTTTCCAACAGCGCCGGACCTGTGACCAGCAACCCGGCAATCCTGACCGTGAACGCCCTGCCGCCGGTAATTACCACCCACCCGGTTTCCCAGACTATTATCGAAGGGCAGACAGTCACTTTTTCCGTCATCGCCAGCAGCGGCGAACCCGTTACCTACCAGTGGCGCAAGGACGGGGGAAATATCTCCGGGGCCGCTTCCGCCAGTTACACCATTCCGCCGGCGGCCTTTGGAGACAACGGGGCGCGGTTTGACGTGGTGGTATCAAACAGCGGAGGCAATACCATCAGTGATCCGGCCTTCCTCACCGTGAGTCCCCTGCCGCCCATGATCACATCTCATCCGGCCGGCCAGATCGTAAACGACGGCCAGACCGCTTCATTTTCAGTGACTGCCGCCAGCAGCGCGCCCATGACCTACCAGTGGCGCAGGGACGGAGGAAACATATCCGGGGCCACCTCATCCAGCTACCTGACGCCCCCTCTCTCCCTGGCTGATAACGGGGCGCAGTTCGATGTGATTGTCGCCAACTCAGGCGGAAGCACCACCAGTAATCCCGCCGCAGTCACGGTCAACGCTATCCCTCCGGTCATCACTTCCCAGCCGATCAACCAGACCGTGCTCGAGGGGAGCGCCGCCACCTTCTCTGTGGCGGCTTCAGGCAGCCAGCCCCTGTATTACCAGTGGTCTAAAAACGGCACGGAAATCCCCGGCGCCCAATCCGAAAGCTACACCACCCCTGCCGTTTTCATGGCAGACAACGGCGCCCAGTTCACGGTAACAGTAAGCAACGCCGCCGACAACGTCACCAGCAATCCCGCGATCCTCACGGTGACCCAGACCACTCCCCAGAATAAAAAACTCGCCATTTCAGGCGAACTGGCGGATGAGTCCGGCAACCCCGTGGGTTATCCGGACCCTGTGGACATGGACGTTACCGTCAGACTGTACAACGATAAAGACGCCGGCTCAGTTTTATATACAGAGACCTTTTTGGCGGCCGACGGCCAGGCGGTCACCGTGGAGGACGGCCTGTTCGTGGCCCGGCTGGGTGAAGGGACCACATCGGAAAACCTGCAGTCGGTAATTGCCGGCAATGCCGGCCTGTGGGTGGAAATCACCATTGACGACGGGACCCCTGATGTTTTACTGCCCAGGACACCGCTGACCGCCTCCGCGTATTCCCTGGGAGGCTCCCCCTTGTTCGCGCCAGCGGCGCCCCAGGTGGTGTACGGGAACAGCGATCCGGAAACCATGGAAGGCGATTTTGCCATCGGCACCTACTATGTCAACCAGGAAAACAACTCCACCTGGCTCAAGGTGAGCAGGGGCTGGCAGTTGATCGATTAACAGAGCAGAGAAAATCCTTAAACGCCTGCAGAAAGGAAAAGAACAATGAGAAGACTTATCCAGGGATTGACGGCTGCTCTCACACTGCTTTTAGCCGTCCAGCCGGGTTTTGCCGTGCGGCCTTCAGACCGCCAGGAAAAAGGTCAGCCGGGGGAAAACCCCTTCCGAAAAGGCCTGGCAAACCTCAGGAAGCTGAACAAACAGGACCTGCTGGAAGATCAGGAACAGCTGATCAACGGCCTTATCGGGTTAAAAGGCGAGGCCGCGAAGCGCGTTCCCAGCAGGTTAAACAAGAAACTGGCGGCAAAGCACAGTGAAGTAAAAGTCACTAAAGTCCAGAATGATAAGCTGGGCAATAAACACATACGCCTGATGCAGTTTCACAGGGATATTCCAGTCATAGGAAGCGACATGGTCATCCATGTAAATCCGGGCAATGAAATATATGCCGTGGGGGGCGATTTCGCCCCGCTGCTGGACCTGCAGGCGCAGCCCCGGCTGAACGCGCGGCAAGTGAAAGACGCGGCGCTCAAGGGTCTTGACCTTCCTCCGACAAAGGTTATTGAAGGGGAACCCAGGCTGGTTATCTTTAACGGACAGCTGGCCTTTGAAGTTATGGTGCCGGACGCTTCTGATGACCCGGCCATCTGGAAATGTTTTATCCAGGCCGGGACCGGGGAACTGCTTTTTAAAGAAAACCAGGTGATTCACGGGGCGCCGGCAGGCGGCGGCGAACATACCGTTACCGGTTCACTGCTCGCAGGGGAAGGCGGCGAAACCGCGGAAATTCTGGGCTGGCTGGATAACACCAACCGCTATTTCCTCTATAACACCGACAGTTTGTGGGGCGTCTACAACGTCAACACCTCTGACTGGGAACAGAATACTTCCGGCGACTGGGGCGCCACGGACCGCGCCGCCGTCAGCCTGGCAAAGAATTTTGAGATAGTGCAGATGTATGTGGGCCAGGTACTCGGCTTGAACAGCTTCAACGACGCCGGGGCGTTTGCGCGGGCCAATGTGCATGAGGGCACCAACTACGTAAACGCCTACTGGGACGGCAGCGATTTCCACTTCGGGGACGGCGACGGAGTATCGGCTGATCCGCTTACTGTCCTCGATATCTCAGCCCATGAGTATGGGCATGCCATCACGGATTATTCCTCCAATCTCATATACTCCTATGAGTCCGGAGCGCTCAATGAGTCTTATTCCGATATCCTTGGGACCCTGGTGGAGTTCTGGGCTCAGCCCGACGGCAGATCGAGCTACCCGTACGGTGTTGACGGACTTGCCGACTGGCTGTGCGGAGAGGACTCCTGGCTGGACGGCGAGGCCCTGCGGGACCTGAGGGATCCCCAGAAGTTCGGTCAGCCCTCTTATTACCTCGGGACCTACTGGTACACCGGCAGCGGCGATAATGGTGGCGTCCATTACAACAGCGGTGTGCAGAATTTCGCATACTACCTTCTGTCTGAGGGCGGTACGGGAACTAATGACGGCCACGCGTATTCTATCACGGGAATAGGATATCAGGCCGCGGGTGAAATCGCCATGTATGCCAACATATACCTGCTTACCAGCAGTTCCCAATACCGGGACTCCCGCGAAGCATGGGTATTGGCAGCCACTATCCTGGGATATGACGTCCCCACCGTGGAGGACGTCTGGACGGCCTGCGGGGTGCTGGAACCCATAAACAACCTGACGGCATCTCCATCCAGCCTGTCGTTCGGCAGCGTGGGCGCCGGATCCAGCCATTCCCTGGTCCTGGATCTTTCCAATGACGGCGCCAACGCCACCACGGTAACGGCCATGACCTTTGATAATCCCGTGTTTTCCACTCCGGAAACAACGCCCTTTACCGTGGACGGCGGCAGCACCTACCAGGTAAATATCATCTTCAGCCCCGCCGCCCAGGGACCTGAATCCGGACAGTTGACCATAGCCAGCAATGCCGACGACAATCCGTCTATCGCCATCGCCCTGGACGGCAACGGCACGGGTCCCGCCGCCATAGGAGTTTCACCGGCGCAATTCACGGAGGCCATGCTCCCCGGAGAGTTATTGAATCTACCGCTGACGGTAAGCAACACCGGCGTCGCCGACCTGAGGTTTACGGCCGTTTCCGAGACCGGAAGCCAGCAGGCCCGGGCTTCGGCCCCTCCAGTCCTGATTCCCGGCAAGGCGGGGAAAGGACCGGACTACTGCAAAAAACCGTGTACATCCGGTGCGGGGACTGACGCCATGCAGCTACAGCCGGATGCGCGTCCGGTAACTTCAGCCGGCGCCTCAAACCTGAATGTCCTGTACCTCACCACCATCATTCCCACGGACGGTTCGGATATTTTTTCAGCCGGCCTTCTGGGCCTTTCCAGCGTGTCCGGCCTCGATGTCTTAAACGGGGAACTGTCAACTCCCAATCTCAGTTACCTGCAGAGTTACGATGTGGTGGTGGTATCGGCCAACGCCTCCTGGTCAGATCCCGTCCTGCTGGGCAACACCCTGGCGGATTATGCGGACGCAGGCGGAAAGCTGATACTCATGGTGGGAGCAATCGCTAACACAGGCGCGTACGGATTGGGAGGCCGTATTATAACCCCGGCCTATCTGCCCATGGCCATGGCGGGCCCGGGATCAGCCAGCGCTTCGGTTTCTTTTGTCCCCCATCCCATCACTGACGGCCTGTCCGCCCTCAGCACCGACATCCCCATTACCGGGACCAGCGTCCAGGGGACAGGGCAATCCCTGGGGTTGTATAACACCGGTTATCTTTTAGGCGCCTACAATCCCGATCTTCCCGTTGTGGCCGTTAACGTTTTTCCCTCTGACGGAAGCTGGGGCGGAGACCTGCTCCTGATGGTCAGCAATACCTTTGACTGGTTTGACTCTGAAAACTGGCTTTCGGTGTCGCCGGAACGGACCCTTATCACGGTTCCCGCAGGGACTGATTTTGAACTCACGGTCACTATAAACGCCAGCGAATTGCTGGGGGGAGTATATAGCGGCAGTATCGAACTCAGCCACAATGATCCTGCCACAGCATCACCCCTGGTAGTGCCCGTGGAATTGTCTATCAGTGGATTAAGGCGACTCTCGGTATCTCCGCAGTCCGTGGACTTTGGAAACGTCTGGGAAGGAACCCAGTCCACGGTCCAGCTCCACCTGGAAAACCAGGGAGACGAAGCCACTGTTGTCTCCTCCATCATCTCCGATAACAGTGAATTTACCTGTAACGCGGCCATCCCCCTGACTGTCCCGCCTTTTGATTCAGTGCTCATTGACGCGGTCTTTTCTCCTCTGGATGCCGGTGCTGAATCAGGCAGCCTGACCATCACCAGCGATGCCGAGGACAATCCCGTGATAATCGTGCCCCTTTCCGGGACCGGAACCCAGGGCCCGGAAATTCAGGTTTCACCTTCCTCAATCCAGAGTTTCGTGCTGCAGGGCCAGAGCGAAACGGAGGCCATAACCATCAGTAACAGCGGCGGAGAAGCCATTACCTGGTCCCTGGCCGGTATAACCCAGGGCGCTGCCCCGCCGGCCGCCGCCTTCTATGATCAGAGTCATTATATACATCTGGAAAAAGGGGCAGCGGATCCCCGGGTAGGACAGCCTGTTGCCTCGGCTTCCGGCGGCCCGGACAATTTCGGGTACACCTGGAAGGATTCAGACGAACCCGGCGGCCCCTCCTATGTATGGAACGATATCAGCGGTACCGGTACCCTGCTCAGCACCGCTTCCAACTGCGATGACTGCTTCCAGTCCCAGGCCTTGAGTTTCAGCATGCCCTTTTACGGATCCGGCTACCAAACCATATATGTGTGTTCAAACGGCTACCTGACCTTTGGCGCGGGCTCCAGCGGATACAGTAATTACCCCCTGCCTTCCGCGTCCATGCCCGCCGACCTGGTGGCGGGATTTTACGATGACCTGACCACTTCCGGTTCCGGAGACATTTACTTTCAGGATCTGGGTGATAGAGCCGTTATTCAATTCAATAATGTTCCACGGCTGGCAGGCGACGCCACCCTGACGTTTCAAATAGTCCTGGAAGCTTCAGGGGCAATTACCCTGTATTACCAGTCCGTGTCCGGTACTCTGACCAGCGGAACCACCGGCATACAAAACACCGCGAGGGACGACGGCCTTACCGTCGCCTATAATACCGCGTACGTGAAAGACGGCCTGGCGGTACGCATAGCGGCGCTGCCGGACTGGCTGCGGGCTTCCCCGGTTTCAGGCACCATTGATCCGGGAGGATCGCAGGCGGTGCTCGTCACTCTTGACGCGGCGGGAATGGGCACGGGTACATACCAGGAGACGTTTTCCCTTATCCACAACGCGGTTAATGAGCCGTCTCCCTTCATCATTCCTGTAACCATGGATGTTGTGGATTACACTTCTGGTTATTCACGCATCTTACGGATAGGGCCCGCCGCCACCAATGTGGCCAGCGGCAGCAGTTATCACCTGTGGAACCTGACCGTGGGAGGCGATACCAGGGGACTTGCCCTCGGCAGCCGGTACATGCTGATGCTGAAGTAGATTTATTACAAAAGGGCGCCTCTAAAAATTGATAAATTGACTTGCATAGTCATTCCAGCTTGACTGGAATCAGGAAGAACATGAAAAAATTTACTGGACGGACCTGCCCGGGGCATACGTCATCAGCCTGGTGGTAAATGACGGAAACCTGAACAGCGCTCCCAACAACCTGACCATCATGGTAATCTCTATTCAGGACGCGGTCACAGACCTGGTTCAAGACGGCATAGCAGTCATCAACAGCCTGTCGGCCGATGTAATTAAGGGAAAAAATTCGGCAAAGACCCTTACCAACAAGCTGAACGCCGTGCTGGGCAAGCTGGCCGAAGAAGATGACGAAGGCGCCCTCAATCAGCTCCAGAACGATATCCTGTCTAAGACCGACGGATGCGCGGAAAACGGCGTTCCTGACGTAAACGACTGGATTACGGAGTGCGCGGGAGGTCAAAACCTGGTCTATCCTGTAATCCTCGATGCCATAGAATTGCTGCAGTAAGCAGCCTTATATTACACTTATAAGGCCGCTGCTACCAGCGGCCTTATTTTATGGAAAACAGTATGCAGTTTCCCGCCCGGCAGAATTTATCGGTCTAAATCCAAACTAAAGAAAACACAAATTCACAAAAAAAATGCTACTTTTTTATCATGGATTCATTTGCCGCCGATATGAGCCTGGCCCATGAGATCGGAAAGGACTTCTGCGTCCGCTCCCGGTGCTACCCATTCAGCCGTTCCGGAGACACTTATCGCGTGGCCGCGGAAACATACGATGAACTGCTCATTGAGGCCCTGCAGCTCAGAACAGAAAAAAAAGTGGAACTATGCGAGGTTGACCCAAGGAACCTGGAAACCCAAATCAGGCTTATCGCGGGAGACACCAGCAGGGACCACCAGGGCGGCACCATGTCTGATTTAATCAAGGAACAAATAGAAATTGGAAACGAAGGCTCTGTGGAGGAACTGCGCGAAAAGAGCCAAGCCGAGCCTGTGGTCAAACTGGTGAACGACATAGTCGACCAGGCAATAGCCGAAGGCGCCACCGACATCCACCTGGAGCCCCATGAACTGCTGATAAAAATCCGGTACAGGAAAGACGGAATGCTCAGGGAGAGCCTGGAACTGCCCAAGTGGGTGCAGGCGCCACTGATTTCCAGGATAAAAATCCTGGCCGAACTGGACATCGCTGAAAAGCGGCGGCCCCACGACGGAAGAATCAAATGGGTGTCCAACGGCGAGACCATAGACATGCGGGTGAGCACCCTGCCCACGCGGTTGGGAGAGAAGGTGGTGATCCGCATCTTAAAACACGCCTTTTACGTGTCGCACCTGGATTCCCTGGGAATGCCGGGAAACATCCTGGCCGACATCAAGCGGATAATCCACAAGCCCCAGGGCATGTTTTTTGTTACAGGCCCCACCGGATCTGGCAAGACCTCCACACTGTATGCCGCCCTGCGGGAAATATTGCACAAGGACATAAACATATCCACTATCGAGGATCCCATTGAATACCGGATGGACGGGGCTAACCAGGTACAGATAAATGAAAAAGCGGGGCTGACTTTTGCTTCGGTGCTTCGCTCCCTGTTGCGGCAGGATCCGGACGTGATGCTGGTGGGTGAAATCCGCGATGAGGAGACTGCCGCCCTGGCAGTGCAGGCTGCCCAGACCGGGCACCTGGTCCTTTCCACCCTCCACACCAACGATGCCGCCTCAGCCGTCACCAGGCTGCTTGACCTCAAGGTAAAACCCTTCCTCATCAGCTCTGCGGTACTGGGAATCCTGGCCCAGCGCCTGGTGCGCAGGGTTTGTACGGATTGCGGTACATCACAGGCGCCTCAACCAGAAGAACTGGACTTTCTGCCTGATTTGCCGGAAAATTGCCCTGTGGCAGCGGGTTGCGACCGCTGCGGCCACACCGGATATAGCGGAAGAACGGGCATTTTTGAATTCCTGCCGGTAACTCATAAAATAAAGGAGGCTATTCTGAGAGGCCAAAGCGAGGCCGATATCAGGCAAAAAGCGGAAATCCAACCCCTTATCCGGGATGGTTTTACTAAAATTAAAGATGGAATTACCACCGTTTCTGAATTAATGCGGGTGGCCATGGCCGAAAGCTGAATATGAAAAGATCCCTTGCACTGATTGCATTTCTGTTCTGCTCTTTGTCGGCGGAAACCGATTCTTCCCAGGTAAAAAAATCCAAAGACCTGGATCCCGATAAAACCCAGGATTTAAAAAAAACAGCGGTTAAACCAGCGGCCCCTCAGGAAGAAAAAAAGGAAACGCTGAAACCGCCTCCTCCTCCGGAAAAACTGAAGCCTCCGGCCCCTCCCCCAAGGCCCAGACGGCGCAGGCCGGATTTGTCCCCGCAGGAACAGGAATTCATTGACCGGCGCCAGGAAAATGTATCCAGGGCCAGGAAGAAAAAAGCCGGCAAGAAACCCAGAACCCCATCCGCGCCCGTCAGCAAAATCAAAAAATCCGCCATCACGGAACAGATGAAAATAGAAGTGGTGGATCAGCCCATCACCAATTTGTTCCGTATGATTTCCAAGACCTATAAGATAAATATTGTCCCGGAAGCGGACCTCAGCGGCATGAACGTGACCATTAACCTGGAGGACATATCCGTAATGGACGGGCTCAGGGTAATATGCACGGCCAATGGGCTGGAGATGAATGAGGTGGACGAGGTCATCTACATCCAGAAGGCCAGCGAAAAGGCCATCGCGGAGATGAACCTGTATTCCAAGCGCATAGATATCAAGGTGGAGAACAAGCCTGTGAAGGAATTTATTAAGGAGTTCGCGGACAAAACCAAAATCAGCATTGTGCCCGGACAGGATCTGGAAGGCAAGGTCACTGGTCATCTGAATAATGTGCTGCCGGTAAACGGATTCAAGGCAATCATGGCCGCCAATGACTATTCAGTCCGACAGAAGGCCGGCATCTACCTGGTGGAAAACCTGGACACGGAAGAAGAGGGACGGCGCAGGGTGCGCGGGCCGTCGCGGCCCACCGGGCCCATAGACATAGATGTGATGAGCGGAAAAGTGACCGCTTCTCTCAAGTCCGCCGACCTGAGGCAGTCCATCCGGGCCATCACCGACCAGTCCGGCATGAACATGATTTCCTACGGTGAAATCTCCGGTTCTGTGGACGCTGAACTAAAGGAAGTATCAGTGAACAAGGCCCTGTCAGTCCTGCTGCAGGGCACCAAATACACCTTTATCATAAAAGACGGCATAGTTCTGGTAGGAGAGAGGAATCCCAAAACAACTTCGGGCGCCGTGCTTTCCACCGTGGAGCTCCACAACCTGAAATACGTGCGGGCCGACCAGGCCATCAAACTGCTGCCCAAATCCATCTCCGAAGGGGCCACTGTGGTCAAGGAACAAAACGCCATCCTGATAACCGGCACGGCCGAGACCATCACCCGCATCAAGGATTTCCTGGAGCAAGTCGACATGCCGGTGCCCCAGGTGCTCATCGAGGTGGTCATCGTGGAATATGACCGTTCCAGCGGTTCCGAATTCGGCATAGACAAAGGAACCGGCGCCGCGGACAATCCCAGCCTGGCCGCCAATGTTGATATCTCAGGGGCCAGCGCCACTTACAGAGACGGTTCCTTTACCGGAGCGATACGCTTCCTTCCCCAGAACTGGAACCTGCATCTCAGGGCCAACCTGGAAAAGAACCGGGGCAAAGTGCTGGCCATGCCCAAGGTGACCACCTTAAACGGCAACAAGGCCCACCTGAGGGTGCGCCGCACCAACTACCACCCGGTCACCTCCTTTAACAAGGACGGTTTTCAGAGTACGGATTTCCGGGCCATTGACGACGGCATTACCATTGACCTGACCCCCTGGGTGACCCGCCACGGCGACGTCAATCTGGAAATAAAGCCATCCATTAAAACCTCGCAGCCCTCAAATGCTCCCAACCGCCCCGCCCCGGTTACGGACAGAGCCATCACCACCAACGTGAGACTGCGGGACGGGGAGACCCTGATTCTGGGCGGCCTGATTGACAGCAAGGAAACCAGCCTGCGCAAGTTTGTCCCCATCCTCGGCCATATTCCCCTGTTGGGTTACCTGTTTTCCTGGAGAAGCAAGTCCCTCTCAACCACGGAACTGGTGCTGTACGTAACTCCCCATATTTTAGGCGACGAGGATCTGGGAGTAGACCTGGTGGAAGAGCTGGAAGAGCTGGATTCCCGGGGAGGGTTCATAAAAGACAAGCACTTCATGGGAAAGCCCAAGAAGGATAAAGAAGAAGCCCAGGAGAAATAATCAGCATTCGTAGCGGCGTGCCGGCGGCAGGCCGTTACAACTTTGTGGTTCCCTATAAAAAAAAAGGGCCCGGCCGCTGCCTGGGTGGGTAGGAGACCGGACCCCAAAAGCGAAGCACACGCGGAAATACGGGCCTCACTACGCATTATTCTACCATAAAAACAACCGGAATTCAAGCTGTCTCTCTAAAAATACCGGCTCTATTCAAATTGAGGTTTGATTTGTACATTATCATCTGGTTTCATTCATGATAAATGCTTTAAAAACGGCAATAGGCAAGGCTGATAATCGCGCCGAAAAGTGGAGGTTCGGAGAAAAAGAACATTTGTTCATCATGTAACTGGTTTGCGGACAATTTATTCACCTGAAAAAAAGAGCTGTCCGGTTATTTTTAAAAAGGAGGGGTTATGTTTAAAAAAATATTGCTGACGGGAACGATTGCGGTTGCCGTCTTTTTTCTTTCCGCCTGCGACGACGACACCGCCGGCCCGGGCCAGCCGGCCACCAGCGAATCCATTCTGGGAAGATGGAGCTGGACCATGCTCGATGTGGACGCGACCATGGACATGTCCCTACCTCTGTTTGGAATAGACACCACCCTCCTCATAGACACGGCAGTGACGCCCCCGGCCGGCAGTTACATAGAGTTCAGGAGCGACGGGACCTATGATATTGTCACGGACACCGCCCAGTTGAACCAGATAATGGAGGGCGCTATCGGCGGTTATATGATGAAATCGTCTGCCGTCAACGAACTGGTCACCATCACCGGCAACTGGTGGATAACCGGGGGATTAGTATACGCCACCCAGCCCAATGAGGAGGGGACAGGGGTGGATACCCTGGCCTACACCGTTATTATAAGTGGAAACAACATGACCTGCATGGTTGATGAGCAAGAAAGCCAGAGCCAGGACGGGATGTCCATGTCTGTGGACATGAGGACTACGTACACGGCTGTGAAGGATGAGTGAGCCCGGTGTGCCTTAGCAGGGACTTATTCGGAATCGGCAACAAGCGATCGTTCATCCATCGGGATTCATGATAAAAGCACTATCATCCCTTAATCGGAAATCCCGCTGTCCGGAAATTCCCCGAGGATCTTCCACAACTCACCGTTTACCGATTATTGATTACACAAAAGGCCCGGATCACCGGACCGCAAAACACACCGACTATATCTTGCCATCGTAGAACTGGAAAAACAGGTCTGCTTCAGCTATCAGCTCATCCTGATCGGAGGAGCCCTGCAGGGAGATCCAGAAGAAATAGTTTTTCATGTATGCATAGGCTTTTACTGTCCCGCTCAGAGGATTTTTATAAATCGACGCCTGGGATTCGGGATAATTGCCCACCGTACTCATTACCCAGGTCTGCCTGGATTTCTCTTCCTCGTACATGGCCCTGGCAGCGGCTTCGGTCACAAAATCCATGACAAAGGCTTCGTATAATTTTGGATCCTTGCCCATTTTCTGGTTAATGCCCTCAACCATTCCCCCATTGATATACGGATCGGCGCCGCCGTTTATCAGACCTAACAGGCCGTCCACGTCATAGAGCAGATAGTCGGTCTCATTCCAGCCGGAAACCTCGTTGGTGATGCGCAAGTCCTTCAAAGAGACCTTTTCTTCTTCTTCTTCCACGAATTGACATGAATTAAAAAACCAGAATACAGCTAAAATGGACAGGTTGAAGATACTTGTTTTCATGTGCTCTCCTTGGGTTTCTGCCTTTATCTTAGAAAAATGCCTGCAAAAAAAGTTTTCCGCTTAATGTTTCCAGTTCCCACGCGTCACTTTCATCCTCAGTCTTAAAAGCCAGGGTATTATTGAGAATAACAAAAAAATTCGGCTTTATGTTGATGCTCAGGTATAAATTATAAAAAAGTCCGGGAACGGAACTAACAAAATCACCCTCATCCCGGTACCAGTCGATGTTGATGAAATGGTTATTGATGATCTTTTTTAATGCCCAGAAATCCTGCACGTTCAGGCCGATTCTAAAGCCGGGACCCATTTTCAGGGATTCCGTGGTGGAATCCTCACTAAAGGTAAAAAACAGTCCCTGTGCCGTGTTTATCCAGGGCCGCCAGACATTTTCATAATTCATGAATCCCTTCTGATAGAATTGCCGGTCATAGTCGGTTTTAAACTCATACCGGGTCTGCCAAAGCTCCCGTTTGCCGTTGTACCAGAGCTTGAGATCGTTAAAGGTGTAAAAGGAGCTTACACTGCTGGAGGAACTCCAGTCATTTTTATTGTTAAAGAAAAAATCATCATAGGGGACGATGTGGACTCCAGCTGTCCGGGTGAGGGATGTGAAATCCGGATCTTCACCGCCAAGTAGTATGGCGCCGGCGCCAGGATATGCCTCATCAATCCCGGATTCAGAAGTCTGGGAAACGCCTCCGCGGGGAGACATCCACATGAGGGAGGGAATCCAGGTCCCGGGCTTGACAATGAGGTTAAAGGACCTGATAAGCTCCACCGAACTGCTGTCCAGGCCGCTGTACTGCTTGTATTTATTTTCGTAAGATCCGGTCAGGTCAAAGCCGGGAGGGGCGTCTATGGTCTGGAATATCTGGGTGGTATACAGGTCCCTCTTCACGTCCGTTCCGCCCGGGTTTTTCTGATACTTGTTTGCGGAGGTAAAGGATAGGGAATTGACCGGTGAAACCACCGTTCGCCCGTAAAATATCCTACCCCTTCCGCTGCTCCCGGCCAGCAGGTCATCAGAAACAAACTCGGTCTGCATGAACTCATATCCCAGCTTGTTGAAGTTCAAGGCTTTCTCCAGCAAAGGTGATGAGGTTTCATAGACCTTCACCCGCAGTTTGTCTTTTTCCTGGATGAGTTCCAGGGGCTCAGAACCAGGGCTTGACGCTGTGGATGTATCTATCCGGGCGTCAATAAAATTGCGGGAAAGGCTGATGTTAAAAAACGGATACCGGGGAAAATGGATATCCGAGTACACCTCGAACTTGTCCTCCTCTCCGGCAGAGGCAGTCAGGTTCCGCTGTTTGTATCCGATGGTGAGGTCCTTGAACACATCGTAGGATGCGCCGTAATCCAGGTCCCTTTTTATCCCTCCGTAACCGGTGGACAGGTCGTCTGTGGTAATAAACCCGGTGTCGGCCACAAGCCCCCGGAATTTCAAACTGGTCCTTTCGCCAATCCGCCCCTGAACGTCGGCTCCCCCGGCCCCGGCTTCTCCCTCTGTGTCATAAGTGAATTCCGGATCCAGCCTTAAAAACAGGCCCTTGCGCCGCAGCTCCACGGGGACGCCCACATGGGCCAGGTGATGGGTGGTTGACTCCGATTCCAGGGGCACGTAGGCGACCCGGGTTGAGAGCCAGTCGGTGTAGGACGTGATCACGTCCCCGTATCCCAGGGCGCCGAGGTTGTTCTCAGGCAGGAGCTCTATTTCCTTGATGCCCTTATCGGGAATGGTTTCGGTCTGATAACTGACTGAAATCACGGACATGGGATCCAGATTGGCTTCCCGGTAAAACTGAAGGTAGCCGTTGGTAAAAAGAAATGAATAGGCGGTGGAATCCAGCTCCTCACCGTCCACCCAGATGCGCAATGATCCCGGTATTATCCGGATGGAGTCCAGGGCCGTGCTGTCGATGAGGTAGGCGCCCTTGTCCCCGGGATAGGGAACAATTTTATTGACTGTGCGGGTGGTATAAAATCCCGCGCCCGTTGATACCCGCCAGAGTTTCCTGTCCCGCCTTTTGAGTTTTTGTGAGCTCTCAACCACGGCGGCAGCCCCCTCAAACTGGTTGCCGGGAAGGGTCTGGGAGCGGGGTATGGTAAATGAATTGCGCCCCAGGATCCCGTCCTGGAGCCTGTCGGCCGGGCTTCCCCGGTATTGAATCACCTTTTTTACCGGGTCGCTGGAGTGGGAGTTGTTGAAGTACACGTCCAGATACCTGCCGTTGGGAAAGGCGTTGTGCAGGGTGAGATCGAGGTCCGTATCCGGGATCTTGTACCCGAAGGTGGGCACGCTGTCATACACGTTTTCAAACACGGGGCGCCCGGCCGTGTCGACCATGAGGTTGCCCAGGGAATCCGTGGCCCGGCGCCTGTCCAGCAAGTTGCCGGAGTCCGGCTGGATGCCGAGGTAATTCAAGTTCATTTCCTGATCAATGAAACCCTTCACGGTAGAAGAGTAGCCACGCGCGTACCTGGCCGCCAGGCCGTCCTCATCCCAGGATACGGCTTTTTGACCTCCCCGGAGCTTCCGGCGGGGAAACAATTCCCATAACTTGTTGCTGAAGTCATAAATGCACAACTGTCCGGGCGTGATGACCAGCAGCAGGTCATCCACGGGAATAAACTTCTCCACTTTCGCTCCCGACATGTTCCGGCCATAGGGCAGGTACTGGGATGATTTATTTACCACGTCATACAGGACAATGTTGTCCCCCTGGGAAATGACAAACACCGAATCGTTGATCTTGTTAAAGGTCCCGGCCTTGTCCAGGGGCTTGAGGTCAAATTTCTCCCGCACGGAATTTGAGAGGCTGAAGGAAAAGGCCTTTTCCCCGTCCAGGTAGTAGAGGTATTCCTTATCCATGACCACGTCGGCAACAGGCCGATCGGCTGTGATTACCTCCCATGAACGGCTGGAAACCAGGAACCTGAAGATCCGGTCAGCATCAATCACCAGGACATTGTCCTCATCATAAAGATATTCATTGCTCCCGGACAAGCTCCCTTTTGGAATGGGATAACTCTTCCATTTTTCATCAGTTATGTAAAACACCTGCATGCCTTCGGGAAGTGCGCAATACACCTCGTCTCCATTACTGAAGGCGGTGGATATGAACTTCCGCTCCGTTTTTTCCCTTTCCAGGGGATAAGCAAGCCATTCCCGGCCCAGCTTATCGAACTGCATCAGGCTGTCCGGGCAGGCCAGCCAGACATAGTCCAGGTCGGAAGCGATTTTCCCATCACAGGTTTCCTCACCCAGGAAGGGAATCTTTTCGACTGTGCCGGTGCCCATGTCCAGCTGGAATATGCCGTAGGGGGCCAGCAGCCAGAGCATGCCGTCGTTTTCCGCCACGTCTATGATACTGTCCCTGACCCGGGACTCATCGAGTACAATACCGCGGAAGTCCCTGGACTTCCTTGAATAGGAAAGCAGGCCCCCGGGATGGACTATGAAGACATAGGTCTCGGTGGAGAAAACGCGGGAGTCAAGCGGGGAAGAGGCAAGGGTTTCCACCATCAGGAGCATAGCTACAAAAAACAGGATCTGTTTTGACATATGCTTCTGTTCATTCGGCATGCCGCCGGCATGCCGCTACAAAGGTCTATTTTCCTTTATATACCGTTCAAATCTCGACCATTGCGAACCAACGGTACGCAATAGTTGCTTTAATGGACTTCTCGGACCTGTATTGAAACTTCAGCGTGCCGATGGCACGCCTGTTTTGCTGCCCAACTATGAATTAATGATAAAAAATAAATTCTTGTAACGGCATGCCGGCGGCATCCCGAATGGATATGAGTTGTTAAACGGCTATCTCTGAGATCAGGCTGGACTCCACGTTCCCGAATCCGAGCTCAGCCGCGTTCCTCAGGTGCTTCACGTTTTTGCCTTCCATCTGGCGCCCGTACCAGGAGGCCAGGGTGACGCCAAAGCTGTCTGTAGCTACGGGATCGGTTCCGGCAGCGAATTTGTCTAGCTGCACCACCTGCCCCGGCCCTGAGGGGCCGTTGTCCAGGAGGGCCCGGCTTCCATCGATAATGGTCAGATGAGGGGTGATGTAATAAAGCTGCTCGGCGATAGCCATGTGAAGATCCATTTCCCGGTGGAAGATGTCCCGGTCTTTTACCAGTCCCATAAGCCCTTTAATGCCCAAAGATACCCCCCCGGCGCTATGGGACTTGGTGATGGGAAGGGAAATCAGGGCATCGGCGCGCTCCAGCTCCTTCACGATATCGGTGCGCATGAGCTCCTTCGCCTTGTCGGAGGTCTTTTCCACATACATGTTATCCCGCTTGGGAGTGAAGATGACCACGCCTTTCAGGCCCTTGACGGCCTTGGCCGCCCCCGTTTTTTCCTTGCAGATTTCCGGATCCCGCAGGGTGTTGTCGCACACAATCACCTTCCTGGCGCCGGCGTCCAGGCATAACTGCGCCACGGTATGAATGGCCTCGGGCGAAGTGGTGGTGGCCCAGTCCGGGGGGTTGGCAAAACTTATATTGGGTTTAATCACAACCCTGGCGCCCTTTTGCACAAACCGGCCCATGCCCCCCATTTTCTTCATGATCTTGGGGATAATTTCCGAGGCCTTTCCCTTGCCTGTAAACACTTCGCTTTTTTTCCCGGCAGCTTCGGCCCGTAATGGCCTCAGACCGCCTGCCGCCAACACCGCGGCCCCGGCGGATGATGTTTTAATAAAGTCTCTGCGTGATAACTGCATAATTTTCTCCTTGGAATTAAAGTAACTAAATCCAGGTTTAAGTACCAGACGAGGACCTGCGGGAAGAAGGAACATACTCCTGAAATAATCCTAAAGCGTTTATTTTAATCACTTTATTTAAAAGGTGTTACGAACATTTGTTTTACAGGCGATTGATACTTGTCCCCATACGTTGCCGGGGTTCGAGATTAAAAGGCAATTATGTACTTGTTTACTTTAGGGCCGTCGTGTTTATGATCCAGAATCTATCAAGATCTGGGAACTTCTGATATTGCTCACCAGAAACTGCATTATGTACAGGCAGAATATTGTTCCATATTAATTTACGGTTCAATGCTATTCTGAAGTAAACTCAGTTTATGTTTAAAAACAGGTAAATCATTTTTCAGAATCTGCCAGATTATATCTAAATCAACGCCAAAGTATCCGTGGATAATCCGGTGCCGCAAACCGATAACCTTACTCCATTCAATATCTGCATGATTCCTTTTAAAAGCTTCAGTCAGATTATTGGCCGCTTCCCCAATAATTTCAAGATTTCTTACGACAGCGTCAATGGTCTTTTCATTTTTTTCAAAAGCGTCAAAATTTAAACCTTCAATATATCTTTCGGCTTTTTCAACAGCTTCAGAGATATCCTCCAGGAGAAGCTTAACCGGCCTATTAGACATGAATAAGATCCTGCTCTATAAATTTCATTCTTTTCTTTTTAATGGCACGATGGGATACTACCTGAACTGGAATACCCAGCAAATGCTCAATTTTCTCTGACATGGATACAAATTCAAGCCCGATAGACGGGTCAATGTCAACCAGAATATCAACATCACTTGCCTCATTTTGTTCTTCACGAGCATAAGAACCAAAAAGGGCAATTTTACGGACCTTAAAACGCGCAACGAGTTCTGGTTTCATCTTAGATAAGAGAGACAATATTTCTTTACGAGATTTCATTTACCCCCAGTCTTTTTTCCGTTGTTCCATCCCCTTTAAAAAAATAAAAAAAGAGGCGCCTAGTCGAAAATAAATCCCTCCGGCAGGGCCTGATCGCCTTTGTCCTGTTTCTCATTATCCATGATAAAACCCTCCGGCAGTTTGGATCCGCCCTGTTCTTCATCCAGGATAAAGCCCTCGGGAAGCTTTCCCGCTCCGGTGCTGTCCGCGCCGGGCTTCAGCACTTTGCCAATGGACCTGTCTGACTTGCGCCTCTGTTCCAGCACCTGTTTTTTCTTTGACTCGCTTAGGTAGGGACCGGAGGCGCGGCGGTTTTCGGAGAACTTGAACACCACGATGGCGGCCTCGTCAAAGATGGGGCAATGCTCTTCGCAGAGCCCGCAACCCAGGCACAGGTCCTCGTCCACTACGGGCACTTTATAAGGGCCGTAAGGGGTATCCATCAATTTGGTGGTGATGGCGTTATACGGGCACACCTCGTCGCAGACCAGGCACTCCTTGGTCTGCTCCCAGGGCAGGCATTTGTCCTTGTTGATGACGGCCGTGCCTATCTTCACAAAGCGCTTTTCCTCATACACCAGCTCCCGGATGGCGCCGGTGGGACACACGTGCCCGCACACGTAGCACTTCTCCTCGCAGCCGCCTATGCGCGGCACGATTTTGGGAGTGTACAGCTTGTTAATCCCGTCTTCAAAAGAGCAGAGCTGGATGCAGTTGGTGGGGCATACCTTGGCGCATTCCCCGCAGCCGATGCACTGGCCCGTGAACTGCTCTTCCGGTACGGACCCCGGCGGCCGGATGAGCCTGCCCGACTCCTCGTGCTTGTTTAAAGCGTTTCCCCGGAACATGGGCAGGCAGCAGATGCCTGCTGCGGCTCCCGCCACCACCTGCCGCCGTCTGATGTCTGCGCCCAGGGTCTCCTGGTAGGCGGCTTTTCCAAAGCCGAAGGCACTGCAGGAATCCTTGATATCCGTGCACACCCCGCAGACCACGCATTCGGCGGCCGAGGTGACGGTGATGTCCTTATCATCAATAGCCCGGGTGGGACACACTTTGGCGCAGGTGCGGCCCTTCTTGCAGAAGTCGCAGTCCCTACAGCTCACCCGGCGCCGGAAGATGGCGAAACGGCTCAAGATCCCCAGCAGGGCCCCGGTGGGGCAGACATACTGGCACCAGAAGCGCCGGTCCCAGAAGCATCCGATTAGGACCAGGGCGAGCAGGACCGTCACGCCCAGAGTGCCGTAGAACAGAGGCACCCTGGCCGAAGTCAGCAGCAGGTCCTCGGCGCCCATGAATTCTATCACCGGCCTTAACAATTCCATCCCGTCCAGGCCGATGATCCACAGGATGGGATACAGGAGCAGCGTGACGGCCCTGGTGAAAAAAGACAGGGGGTCGGTGAACAAGGGAAAAAAGACCTTGAAGAAAGCCAGTACCATCACGGCAATCAGGAAAAGGTATTTGAGCTTCTGAAGCGCTGCTCCGGGCCGACGCTCTCCGGGCGGCTTCTTTCTGAACAGGTACTTGTCAGAAAAATCTATCAGCGCCCCCAGCGGACAGAAGAACCCGCAGAACACCCGGCCGAAGAGAATGGTCAGGACCAGGGTGATAAAAGACACCAGCAGCACATCAATGACCACGGTCCGGGAGGCAATAGAAGCCAGGAGCCCGGATAGCGGATTGAGCCTGAGATACCAGTCCGCCGCAATTTTATAGGCCACCGGGTGCCGGTTGATGGCAAATATCGTCAGCAGGATAAAGACGATAAAACCAATTTGGGAAATTAAGCGGACTTTTCTCAGGCTGTTCATATCAGGGCTTTCCTGCGAGGTGTCATTACCATTGAATACATGGCGGCGCGCCGCCGGCACGCCGTTACTAGGATCAGAAGCTCAACACAATAACCGTGGCAATAATCAAGTACGCCGAAAGCATGATACAGGCAGCGCCTTTGTTGTTGTCGTTGTGGATTTCCTGCACCAGGCCCGACTTGGGAAACAGGATCCGGCTGCCCACGGAACGGAACAGCAGGAGCAGGACCACACCGCCAATAAACCAGCCGCCGAAGTTTATCAGCATCATGTCATAACCCAGGAAGTCCCCCCACAGGGCGTTGAGGGCCAGCAGTCCCATGGCCGTCATGAACCCGGCCGAGACAATGCCCACTGCCTGGTTGTGTTTTTCAATGGCCTTGAGATCGTCATAGGGGGTCACTATCAGATAGGCCCTGAAGCCTATCCAACAGCCCATCTCGCCCAGGATAAAGTACACAAAGCAGATAAACCAGCTCCCCTCCCCATGGATGGCCGCCAGCACATTGAGCCCGGTGAAAATAAATCGCCCCAGGAGAAAAGTGGCCACAGCGCTGTTCCCGGCCACCAGGTGGTCCATTACCTTTATCCTGCGGAGATAGACCAGGTCGGAAATGGCATAGGACATGCCCATGAGCACTATCCCGGTAATACCGTATTGGAACAGCTCAATCACATTGCTGATAAAGGTCCCTCCAGATCCCAGGAACACTCCTACAAAGGTCAAACCCACACCCAGATAGTATCCGGCGGAATAGAGGCCGAAGGCAAAGTTGTCCTTTTTCGTGATCTCCTCATCGTCATCTATTCCCCGGGTAGTCAGGTCCCGGGCCTGCTTGGCAATGAATAGAAGCGCCAGCGCTATCACAAAATACCCCAGGTTGGCAAGGAATTCGTCCTTGAGGTACTCCCTGAGCTGCCACAAATACAAACTTGATAATTCTCTGTTCATCATTTACCTCCCCATCCTCTGGAGCCGCCGCCGCCAAAGCTGCGCGAGCGGGACCGGCCGAATCCTCCTGTTCTCCTAGCGCCGGAACTGCCGAACCCCCCGGACCGTCGACCTATTGCTTTGCTTTTAGAACCAAATCCTCCTCCCCGGCGGCCGGCAAACTTCTGCTTGCGCACCGCCATGGCCCGCCTGGACTTCATCTGCTTAATACTCTTGGGCATGCCTGACCTGGAACCGGCCTTGGTGCCCTTTATCGATTTCCCCGAAGCCGTCTTCAGGCCCTGATTGCTCCTGGGAGCGTTGGAATATCTGGAACCTGCCCTGGCCTGGGCCCGGGACGCCACCGGGTAGGGCCGGTAAAAGCCGCCGTAATATCCGCCGTAAAAGGGGCCGAAGCCCCAGCCGTAGGGGCCGAACAGGACCATGGAAAACAGGCGGTACTGGAAATAGGTCTGTATCCAGTTATGGTGCTGATGGGGATATTGCTGGGTATAGTGGGAGTTGGCCCCGCCCTTCTCATACACGTGCTGGTTGGGCGTGGAACTGATGGCCACCTGCTTGCTGGCCTCATCAAAGGTCACGCCCACCTCCACCAGCTCTATGCTCTGCTTGTCGGCAATCTTGTCCCAGTCCGAGCTGCTTCCCGGATCTTTGGGATAATCAGACGGGTCCGGCACCCGCAGGGAGTAAACCGCAGCCTCGTTCTCCACGTTTTCCGGGACCACCATCAGCGGATCAATGGTGCCGTCTTCGTTCAGATCCACCCGGTAATTCACCTCCGGATCATCCATGACGGCCTGGCTGAACTTCTGCACTACCATCTGCTGGAACTTTTTGGTGTCCGGCTTTTCCTCCACCTGGATGGAAGCGAAGACGTCTTTTAAGACATCGGGCAGGATCTGCGGGTCCAGCTTGTCGGTGAGATCGATCTTGGTATCGACCTGTGTCTTCCCCACCCCTACATCATAGGCCCCCCGTCTCTCGCACTTGGAGAGATACGATAACATGAATAACCCGGCAAATATGGCGATAAAAGCTTTCATGGTTTTCCTGTGATTTTAGGTTAAATCTCCCCTAGATATCTATTCTTTGGAGTATTGGAGTGTTGGAGTACTGGAGGAGTGGGTTTAAAGTTAGTATGCCTGACGGCGGCACATGATTTAATAAATAATGCGGGCATGGCCTTATAATTCAACTCAGGTAGCATGGAAGGATTCGTATAAAGACCCCAAGACTCCATTACTCCAACACTCCAGTACTCCAATTCGGCTAAATCCCTTGGCCTAGAACATCGCCCAGCACATCCCTATGGCCCCCACGGCGATAGCTGTGTCGGTAATGTACCAGTAGGGATTGTAGTAAAAATACCCGGGTTGGTAGCCGTACTCATCTATCTCCCGGCCGTATGCTCTCTCAACCTCTTCCCGGCTGGTATAGGCTTCCGCGGGCTCCACGCTCCCGTCGTCCCCCTCGTCATCTTCTTCGCTCTCCCACCTCTGCTTGCTGACCTCCATGCCCTGGGCAATGATATCGTCAACCACCTCCTCCCAGGGCGCGTCTTCATATCCCAGTTCCTGGGGCCAGACGCTGGAATTCACGATGTTTTCTATCTCGTTCCAGAAGATGGAATCAAAAGCGATGTCAAACTGCCATTCCCGGCTCTGCTCCAGGCGCCCCTCGGAAAGCAGGGCCAGAAAGGTGATGGTGAAAGGACTGAGGGCCGTCTTTTTACCCTGCTTGCGGGCCAGCTGGGTTTTCCTCAGGCACACAGCCACCCGCAGGTCCTCCCAGATCAGGTTGCCCCGTTCATCCACTGCATCCCAGTCGGCCTCATCATCTGCAAATAGGCCTTCTTGCAGGTCTACGCCAGCGTACACGTCAAAGTTGGCCAGGAAGTCCCACCAACGCGCCTTCCAGTTTTCCCAGATCAGCTCGCCCTTGGGGGTCAGTACATATTTCTTTTTTTCCACCTTCCAGATCTCATCCTTGCCCTCCTCCATGATGGCCTGCAGGGCCCGGTTGGCCCCGGAAAGCCCGGCATCGACTTCCTCTTCCCCTTCCGTCATTTTATACAACACGGCGGCCTGGGCCAGTTGGCTTCTTAGGTCATCTGAAAGCTTGAGGTTTTTGTCCATAGCAATAAAAGGGAAATATAGGAACTTATGGCCCAAGGGAGGATTAATTCATATCTCGCCGGGGAACTTTTTTTAATCGCGCAGAGAACGCAGGGAGGGTAGGAATATATTTATTAATATCCTATAGACGATTACCGGGTGCAGTCTCCCCTACTATTATCGAGGAGGGACTCTTTTTTTTAATCGCGCAGAGATCGCAGAGATCGCAGAGGGGAGAAATTTCTTTTTTACTGCACCCAAGGCAGCTGCCGGGGGGAGTCTCTTCCTCCAATATCAAGGGGGGACTCTTTTTTTTTAATCGCGCAGAGGACGCAGAGATCGCAGAGGATATTCTTAAAATAATCCAGTGGAACCATAAGTAAACGCATGTTTTGGATTTGATCCATAAACAGCGAAACCATTCTCCCACCCACTGCCATGAAATAGAATGAGCGGGTGACAGGAAATGACAAAATCCCACTTGTTTACCTGGTGTATCTATCCCCCTCTCTGCGATCTATGTGTTCTCTGCGCGATTATTTTTAGCCCCAATTCCGTTTTTATAATCCCTCTCTCCCCTATGCGTTCTCTGCGCGAGAAAAACTTTTGGCCCCGTCATGATTAAAACACCCCCCTCTGCGTCCCCCGCCCATGCCGTTACTTGGCAGTTGGCGGGGGCAAGCCTCTGCGGTCTCCGCGCGAGAAATTCACTCGGCTCCCTTATGATGATGATTCCCCCTCCTCTGCGTTCTCTGCGTCCTCTGCGCGAGTAAGAACCCCTATGCGCCAGGCGGCAAACGCTCCGGGCAGCCGGACCCGGATAATTGTCATTGACAAAGTACGCTTTACCTATTCCCCTTAACAAGGTTCATCATTTTTTCAATAACATCGCCGGCCCTTTCAACAGCCGATGTTTCGTACCCTATGTGCCCGGCGACTGACCGCTTGAATTTGTCAGCGCCCAGCAACCGTTTAAAAGAATCCAATAGATAACTTCTAACCCTGACCGGCGCTGAAAGGATTTCTTTCAGATCCTCATTTCCATCAATTATGTTTATAATGTCTTCAATATCATGGTCAGCCGGGAAATCCTCCCCGCCCCTGTTTTGCGAAGCCTCAAGCTTGGTGGCCATATAGAATGACAGAGGCAGGATGTTTATCATTTTCCCGGACGGCAGTTCCGTTTTTATGGATTGCTCCCGCCCTTCACTGAACCACTTTATTTCTTTGAAGCCTATGGAGGAACTTTTATCCGGAATGGTATCCACCAGAACACCTTGATAATTCCATCTGTTTATGGGAGCTCCTTCGGAGTCATCATGTTTAAATTCGAGTTCACGCAATCTTTCACAATACCGGGTAAATCCCCCATAACTGTATGTTTTAATAATGCAATCAATGTCTCTGGTTAATCTATAATCCCGCAATTCCGGATCAGATACATAAAACTGAATACATGCTCCGCCGATAAATATTACATCATCAGCGAGCTCTTTTAATCCGGCCGCGACAATTTCTAATCGATCGGTATTATCCTTGCTACCTGCCATCTTTTTCCATTTTCTTTATCATGCTTGTCAGTTTGCCGGCGGCGATGGATCGTTCCCTGGCTTTGCCGATTCTCATAGCATCGGTTAAGGCTAAAAAATCATATAATTTAACGTCCCTCAGAGCGGCTTCCGGAGCGCTTTTACTGAGAGGGCTTACTGCCAATCCTCTGGCGCGGCCTTTTGCATAGGGCCATACGTATGCATCTGCTTCCGACTGTATCATGTCGTTTTTGAACACGGGA
>JBHPJW010000189.1:0-2423 GCA_042567505.1 Fibrobacterota bacterium | reverse complement strand
AGATCCGGTATGCCCTCTTCCCAGCGGCTTGTGATCATCAGTCCCCACCCAGACCCCCGTAGTATAATATTTGGTGAATCCGATATACCAGGCGTCGGTTTCCTTGTTAGTGGTGCCGGTTTTGCCTCCCGAAGGATGTTTGTTAAATCCGCTGGCCCAGATCTTGGCCCCCGTGCCGCGGATATTCACATCCTGCAACATGGTGGTGATGATATAGGCCGTTTCTTTCCTGACGGTCTCATGCCTGCGGGGAATATGGCGGTGAATGGTCCTGAAATCCTTATCCAGTATGGTCTGAATATAATATGGTTCCGGCCTAATGCCCGAATTGGGAAAAACGGTGAACGCGGACGTCATTTCCATAAGGGTCGCTTCACAGGTGCCTATTCCGATAGAGGGCACGGCCGGGACATGGTGCCTCAGCCCGAACCTTCTGGCATAGGAGACCACGGTCTTCAATCCATAAGTAATGGCGACTTTGATGGCGGGAAGGTTCTTTGAGCGGTAGAGGGCGCGGCGCATGGTCAAGTTGCCCTCAAAAACTCCATCATAGTTCTTTGGACGCCAGGTGTTGTTGGTGTCGGCAGGATCGGGAATGGTCACCGGCTGGTCGTTTAAAGAATCCAGAGGATTTCCCCCGTTATCTATGGCTGCGGTATAGACAATGGGTTTGAAAGACGAACCCGGCAGCCTCAGCGCCTGCAGGGCTCGGTTGAATTTAGACTCAATAAAATCCTCCCCGCCGATGAGCGCCCTCACCGAGCCGTCCTGATTATCTATCACTATCACGGCTGCCTGGGCGATACGGTAATGCAGGGAATCCGGAAACAGGGGTTTTTGCCCATTAGCCCGGCGGCGTTTCTCAGCCTTTCCGTTGATAAACACAGAATCAAACCTGGCATAGAGTGAGTCCCAATGCCTGACCAGTGTGTCAATAGGTAGTTTCATGTAGTGAGGCATGGACAGATGGCGCGCCGTCCTGTACCTTATCCTGGTCCTTATTTTTTTCAGGCGCTGCCGGTAACTGGCTTCAGCGACATCCTGAATATCATTATCCAAAGTGGAATAGATATGCACACCTTTTCCATAAATAAACTCCTCGTTCCATTTTTTTTCCAGATATTGCCTTATGGTTTCGACAAAATACGGGGCTTTCAGGGATTCCTGGTTCCACACGGTCAAGTTCAATGGCTCTGTAAGGGACTCAACCAGTTGTGCTCTCTTGATAAAGTCCTCATGATACATGGCCCGCAAAACCAGGTTCCTCCTCTCCTTTGATTTTTCTGGAGCGTAATCAGGCCGGTATGCCTCCGGTCGCTGTAACAGTCCCGCCAACAGGGCGCATTGAGCGACAGACAGTGAATCAAGCCTCCGGGAAAAATATTTTTGGGCCGCCGATTGAAACCCGTATGAGCCTCCTCCCAGGTAAACCTGGTTCATGTAAAATTCCAGAATTTCCTCTTTGGTATAGGTTTGTTCAATTTTTATAGCCAGTATGAGTTCTTTAATTTTCCGGACTACAGACCTTTCCGGCGATAGAAACAGGTTTTTGGCTAATTGCTGGGTCAGTGTGGAGGCTCCGCGAGCGCGTTTTCCAATAAGGACCGGAAGCAGTGCCGAAGGGTATGCTTGCAGGTTCACTCCCCAGTGCCGGAAAAATTTCCTGTCCTCAATGGCCATCACTGCCTGCACCAATTGCTCCGGAAAATCCCTGTATTCAGTCCATATTCTTCTTTCTGTATAAAATTCGTGTATCAGTACTGAGTCTTTATCATATACCTTGGAAATCAGGGCCGGTTCGATTCTTTCCAGGTTTTCCAGGGATGGAAGGGACTTGCTTAATTGGGCAAGTACCAGGGCCACTCCTGTTATTACTCCAAGGGGCAGAAATCCCAGAAGAATAAACCAAAGCCAGAACTTTTTCGGCAAAAAAGGGAATTTTTTACGAATAGATGGTATTGACAAGTCCGTAGTACCTTGTCTTCCTGGCTTATTCTGCATACCCTAAATGTAAATTTTTGTTTACGAAATTGCGTTATCCTCTGTAAAAGCGTATTTTCCCTTTGATTTAGTATAAATCGGAGTTCTTATGTATCGGTTGCTCACTGTACTTATTTTGTTATGGCTCTGTGTATATGGATGCAGTAATGCCAACGGCCCGGACATCGATCCGCCGGAAGTACACAGCATAGTCCCAGACACGCTCAGTGTGACTGACAGGGCTGTAATCACCTTTAATGAACATATCGATACTGCCGCCCTGGAAATTGATGTAATCCAGGGCGCGTTTTCCTATCACTTCGATGGGCCAAGCAAACTCGTCATCACTGGGAGTTCCTCATACTTTAATCTGGATTATTTTGATGTCAATTCCCCGGTTGAATTCCGGTTGATGAATTTCAGGGACACGGAAAGCAACGCAC
>JBHPJW010000188.1:0-2489 GCA_042567505.1 Fibrobacterota bacterium | reverse complement strand
GGAATATGTTACACGGGCATTACATAACAGGATAGCGCCTTATGTCGGCTTCACCTATCTTCCGGCCGGCAAAGATGATGACCGGAGCACGGGGGAGGAAAGCTGGGAAAATTATTTTTATCACGTGGGCGCCGGGATAAACTGGTATGTCCTGAATAAAGGGACCGGCCTTTATTTCGCCACCGGATATGACAGGGTGGTGGAGGGAGAATGGATAATAACAACGGCCACGGAACAAGATGACTGGTCGAACGGCGTCAACCTGGCATCTTTGAAACTGGGCTACCGGCTGGTGGAGAACTTTGTATCCACCTCCCTGGAAGCCGGGTATGGCCTGGGATTCGCCAACCGGGCGCCCGATAATGTGTCTGCCGACAAACTTCGTTTTAGTAGTGGCAACTGGGTACTGCTCGGCCTGTCGGTGGGAATCGCGTTTTGACGGAATCACTCAAACCGGTTATCAGTGCGTTTTTTCAGACAACCCTGCTTAAAATAAAAAATGCTGTTTAATTCCCTTGAATACCTGGTTTTTCTTCCCGTCATATGGGTAGTATACCAATGCGTCCCTCAGTCATGGCGCTGGCTTCTGCTGCTGGCCGCCAGTTACTATTTCTACATGTGCTGGAAAGCGGAGTATATAGTTCTCATCCTGATCTCCACCCTGACCAGCTATGCCGCCGGCCTTGCCTTGGCCCGGACAAAAAAGAAACGCCTCAAGCTCATATACCTGTTCGGTAGTTTGTCCATAAACCTGGGTCTGCTGTTCTTCTTTAAATATTTCGACTTTTTCAATGACAGTCTGAGGGCCGCGCTGGCCACCTGCAACATTTTTTACGAATCAAAAACGTTTGGTTTTCTCCTGCCGGTGGGCATATCATTCTATACCTTTCAGACCCTCAGTTACGCTATCGATGTATACAAACACAGGAAAAAACCGGAAAAGCATCTGGGAAAATTCGCGCTGTACGTAGCTTTCTTTCCCCAGTTGGTGGCCGGCCCCATTGAACGCTCTCGGCACCTGCTGCCCCAGTTCCATAAGAAATTCAGCTTTAATTACCACCAGACCTCATTCGGGATAAAGCTTATAGCCTGGGGGCTGTTCAAAAAAACCGTTATCGCTGACAGGCTTTCCTCCTTCGTGGACGCAGTGTACAGTTCTCCTGAAAGCTGGCAGGGAGTCTCCCTCTGGCTGGCCAGCGTCTTTTTCGCGTTTCAGATATACTGCGACTTCTCAGGATATTCAGATATCGCCATCGGCTCAGTTAAAAATTTCAATCGGCCCTATTTTTCAACTTCCATCGCCGAGTTCTGGCGCAGATGGCACATCTCTCTTTCCACCTGGTTCAGAGACTACGTCTATATACCCATGGGCGGTAATCGAAGAAAAGCCCCGCGGACGTATTTCAACTTGATGGTAACTTTTTTATTAAGCGGCATGTGGCACGGCGCTGACTGGACCTTTTTCTTATGGGGCGCCATGCACTGCGGTTACCTGATAACATCCAAAGTCCTGCGGAAACCCATGACAGCCCTGTCCCGCTCGGCAGCCGCGCACACTTCCCCGATGGCGGTTAAGCTGACAGGGGCCCTCATCACCTTCTTCCTGGTTACCTTTGCCTGGATTTTCTTCAGGGCGGGTTCTGTAAGGGAGGCCATATACATCATTACCCACCTGCATACCGGATGGGCCGCGCTGCCGGCCGTTCTCCAGAACGCGGACAGCATAAAGCGCGTGCTGGCTTTTGATCAAAGGCTCTTTGAATTCCTGGTGGCGGTCTGGTCCATTGTTTTCCTGCTCTGTGTCGAAGGTATCCAGGCCAGACTGGCCATCCATCACTACCTGTCTGGGAAATCCTTTTTAGTAAAGCTGCCGTTTTATTTCTTGTTCATACTCCTGCTCATGGGATTCGGGTTTTTATCGGAAAAACAATTTCTATAAATCGCTGCTCTTGTCTTCTTTGGTCCTGATGTTTATCATCATGCTCTGGGCTGTCCCGGCAAACTATAACCATCCCCTGGCCGTGATAATAAACAAAACGGACGCCCTGGACAATTCCCGGCCGCCCAGGGTGCTGCTCATGGGCGGAAGCGGGTTATACAACGGGATCGACAGTCCCCGTCTGGAACGGGAATTGGGCATGCCGGTATTCAACCTCGGGCTTTGGGCCGGCTTCAAATCCGATTTCCTCTTTCCGGTCATACTACCGCACCTTGGAAAGCAGGATATCATCGTTCTGATTCTGGAATACGGTTATTTCACTTCCGAGGCCGCCCGGGCGGTAACGCAGGCCGAGCCCCGGCAATGGCTGCTGGCCCTTGACCCCGCCGCTCCTTCTCAAAACGGCAAGCTCTGTGTCCTGGCCGTGGAAAACTCAAAAAGAGTTCAGAAGATGTATGAGACCTACATGAAACACGCCTCGAACATGCCCAAGGTCGGTTTCCATTCGGCCTATGACGCTGAGGAAGCGCTGAGGATACTCGGCAGCAAG
>JBHPJW010000187.1:0-2500 GCA_042567505.1 Fibrobacterota bacterium | reverse complement strand
TTCTTAAACGAGTCCGGGGGAAAACACCGGATTTCATGGCCTCTTCGCAATACCAGAAAGGGTTCCACAAGTCCTTGCTGGTAAAGAAGTTCTCGGCAATACAGCATCCAAGGCACTTTTCTTTTAAAAGGCAGCGGGAACATGTCCCTTTCAGCCTGCCGGGCAACCCTTCGCGTAACTCGTTTAATATAGGGGTGTTATGCCAAATCTCATTAAGGTTATTCTCAAGCGCGCTGCCAAACACCAGGTCCTCTACGGATTCACCAATACCGCACATGGCATATGATCCATTTGCCAGCACACCGAGAATTTTGAGTATCCCACAGACGCCGCATCTTGGACCGTGCTCACTGAACATTCTGCCCAGGGGTCTGAAAGCCAGAGGGTGGCTGAAGAAAAGGGGTATGCCTGAATTCCGGGAGAGAACATTTTCAACCCAAGTCCCAAGTTTCACAAGTTCATTTATGGAAAGGTTCTGTCCTGATTCAAACATGTTCCGGCTGCGGGAGGCGGGTTGAAGAATATTGAATTTCACGGATCCGGCGCCCAGTGATTCGGCTATTGTGACCAGTTCAGCGGTCTGGCCCTTATTGCACTCCATCATCGTCATAATTATCTGCGGTTTGAGTCCGGCCTCCACCAGGTTCTTTATCCCGGTCACGGTTTGTTCAAAACATCCCTCCGTTCGGCGGACCCATTCATGGGAATCAGCCTCGGCCCCGTCCAGACTGACCGACACAAATGAGCGTTTGCAGGCAGCAATTTTTTCAGCCAGTTCAAGCGTGCAGAGCAGACCGTTGGTTTCCAGAGTCAGATGCAGGTTTTCTTTTTTTACCGTTTCCAGAAGGGCATCAAATTCGGGATGGAGGAGCGGTTCACCTCCGGTGAGTTTCACTTCTTCAAGCCCCAGTGGTTTTGCCTGGGATATTATAGATTGAAAAAGTCCCGTGTCAAGAAACGTTCGGGGCGTCCCTGACGCCTGATACCTGGGAGAAATCCAGCAGTGGCGGCAGCGCTGATTACAGCTGTCGGTGAGGTAGAAATATATATTCCGCAGGGGAAAACGATCCTGAACAGTTTGGTTCTTCATTACCATTACGATGCAGAGGTCAATGTTTGTTAACGGTTGCCAGTTCCCTGTCCGGTACTGTTCCGCCCGCTTCCAGGAATTGCTTCAGGCAGGAATCAGGAGCTGGCAGATCAATACTTCCCTTCATGGAATACGCCAGGGCAGGGCACCCGCCAGTACAATAGTCGATGTATTCGCACGCGCGGCACTGTACAAAGCCGCTCAAAGGGATATGCCGCCTCTCACGCATTTTCCGCAACTCAGGATGGCCCTGCCAGATTTCAACAAGCCTGTCCCGGTTTATCTGTCCCAGCTTCACATGTCCCATCTGTATGCATGTTATCATGGTACCATCAGCGCTGATATTGATTTTCTTCCAGATTTTGTTGCAGCCGGAAAGATATCCGCCATTGGGAAAAGGCTCCCGGTTTTCCCTGCGGGCCTTATTCATGTTCATCCATTGCCTGGCTTCAGCCAGGGGCCCCGCGGTGGCGGTTATCCGCCCCGGGTATCTCTCGCTAAGGTTAAGCAGGGTATTCATGGCGGTCATTCGATCCTGAATAGAAAGCTGAATGTTCTCATTCTGCATGCGGCATAAACCCAGATGGGAAGCGGAATTGGTGGAGAATCCCGGAAGGCTTAAATCGTTAAGGAGCAGTTTGGCAATATTTCCCAGGTCAGAGACATTGTGTTTATGGACGGTGACCCGAATCTGTATAGGGACCTTATGCTGCTGGAGCAACCGGATACTGTTGACGGCCTTTTTGAAGGTCCCTTTTCCCCGGAGCTGGTCGTGGATTTCAGGAGAGGAGCCGTCTATGGAGATCTGTATACCGTCGCAGCGGCCGGTAGTAAAAATGAAATTGGCCATGTCACCGGTTACTATCGTGCCATTGCTCAGGATAGTGTAACGCATGCGGTTGGAGACAATTCCTTCAATAATGCCCTTCAGGTCCTCACGGAAAAAAGGCTCGCCTCCGGACAGGGATACATTGAGAATTCCGAGGGTGTTCAGTTCCTTAAAAAACCTTAACCATTCATCTGCGGGAAGGTCCTGTTCCACGTCACCGGCGCTGGAGAAATGACTGCAATAGGCGCATCTGAGGTTGCATCGCGTGGTAATCTCGATTTCCACCGAGCGCGGTGTTTTCATCAACTGCATAAGTAATCAGACTTGCGTCTGTTCGTATCCGGCCAGGCCCTTTTCAATCAGGTCTTTTACAAACTCCCGGACAAAGTCCTCAGCGTTCCCGGGGACATTGTTGAAATTATTCCTCAGATCGCCGGCAATCTCCGGAATGGTTTGCCTGCCATCCAGCTGCTTCCAGATGGATACGCTTACCGGGTTGATTCCATGTCCTTCACCGGTGTCGGGATTAAAAAGGATGGCCCAGTCATCAAATTCTTCGCGCAGGACAATGAGGGGGTTGG
>JBHPJW010000186.1:0-2500 GCA_042567505.1 Fibrobacterota bacterium | reverse complement strand
CTGGCTATAAAAATAGACTCGAGGGGACCGGTGTTCTACAAGCAGGCCCGGGTAGGAAAAAACCGCCGCACAAAAGACAGGCGCAGCAACAATCCCAGCAGAATTCTGGTTATGAAGGATCTGCGCAAACACGGATCCGACCGCAGGGGAAGAGACTTGTGCGGAAACACCTTCACTATGTTAAAATACCGGACCATGAAGATTGACGCTGAAGTCGACGGACCTCAGTTATGCTCAGATGGTGTGAATGACCCCAGGGTCACCAGGGTCGGCAGCTGGCTCCGTTTTTTGCACATGGACGAACTGCCGCAATTCTGGAACATCCTCACCGGAGAAATGAGCATTATGGGACCCCGTCCGGAAAGGCCTTACTTCGCAGAAAAATACCTGGGAGAAATTCCCTATTATCTGGAAAGACTCCGGTTTGTAAAACCCGGACTTACGGGACTGGCTCAAATTACCCTGGGATACGACAAGTCCCTGCAGACCGTGACCCATAAATATTATTATGACTTAATATACCGCATTTCCATGACCTCTTTCTCTTCCTGGCTGAGGATGGAATCCTGGATTTTCATAAACACTATCTTCTATCTCTGGAATCAGCTCTATATAGTGCAGCGTTCAAAAAATTGGTTTTTCTGGAAAAAAATGCAATTACAGCCTGTAAATGGAAGTTCCCATGTTGCAGCGCCGGATACCATTCACATTGCCCACCCCTGGAAATTAATAGACAGAATAAATGAAAAACAGATAAAAGCCGGGAACAAAGTCCCCTCATTTATCGAAAACTTTAATAAAGAAAAAACAGCCCCTTAAGAGTTTTACCCCCTAAAAAGGTCCCAACACGGGCGGTTATCCCTCCAACCGCCCGGGGACCGATTTTTTTATGATATCATTGGATTGCAGCGATATGACCCAGATACCGCTGAGAATACTTATGCTCTTCATCGTCAAGATTCACCCAGTTCCCATCAGCCTTTTCTCCATCAACCTGCTCAGTAACGGCCTCAACCCGGTTTTCGGGTGAAGGGTGAGTGGAAATGAGTTCCGGGTGCCAGCCCGCGTCCATTCTGTCAAAAAACAATCCCGCGGGGATTTCTTTCTGAGGCGGCTAAATATTTGGTTCCGAATTCATCAGCCTCGTATTCATGATCACGGCTCACATAACTGCCGGCCAGAACGCCAAAGGCTCCTTTGACAAAATCTGAAAGCGCGCTTTCACTGCCTACCAGCGCCTCTACCAGCGTGCCGTAGATGGTCTGTTTATAAACCGTCCTGGCATAATGATGCTGGGTCACATGGGCGACTTCATGGGCGAGGATAGCCGCCATTTCCGCCTCGTTTTGCAGGGCTTTTAAAATTCCCGTGTATATATATATGTATCCCCCGGGTACGGCAAAAGCATTAACCACGTCCTGGTCTATGATAGTGAAGGTGAAATCATAATCAGGGTGCTCGTCTTCCGGGACAGAGATGATAATGGAATTAAAAACACTGTCGGCATAGGCTTTAAATGCCAGCCTGGCCGGATCGCTGCCCGGGTCAAAAACGGGAAAGGGTTTTGTTCCATCAGTATTAACGCTATCGAGCAGCTGCTGATGAAATTCCGTTCCCAGGTTTGATTCATCCTTATCGCTTATGAGCAGGCGGCTGGCCGTTTTCGAACAGGTAGAGAGAATCAGAAAATAAAAAACAAGGAAAAGTGGTATTAACAGTCTGGTTTTCATTAGTTACTCCGGATTAGGATTTGTGTAGACATGGTGGCCGGGAAAAAAGGGTAAGGTGTTGGGTTATAATAGGTGTGGGGTGTGGGGAAAGGCGTGCCACCGACATGCCGATGGGTTGATCCTTTGTCGATATTTCCATTCCTCACACCTCATGCCCACCTGACTCCTGACTCCTCAGAGTCCATACTATAAGTAAACAATTTACTTTATTATTCCATTCAGGCCTAAAAATTGACCAATGCCCTGAGAGGCCCTTCCTCTTCACAACTATGTCCCCTGGTTTATCGGCCAACTGAAGTCCCTGCCCAGAACACAATTGGCAAGCCCTGCGGTTATGGGCTTATCCGGGGTTTCATAAACAAGCACATTCCTCAATCCCGGGGGAAGGTCCGGGATGCCGGCTTCATTGCTAACCCAGGGAATGGATTCTTCCGGAGTTGGGTAGTTGTAACTGCGATTGCCTGATAATTTCATATACTCATGCGCGGCTTCCCACAAGCCCTGAGGATTCCCGAAATCATACCAGCTGGATCCGGCGCAGTTCCGGACCGATATCCGCTTCCCTGCCTGCTGCGCTTTTTCCCAGAATTCCCTGATGTGGGCGTTTCGATTTTCACAGAATTCTAAAAAAGAATGGTGGTAAAGGGCCACTCCGGAATAAGTGAGTTTTCGGATTTCAGATAAAGTCTTAGTGACCGCTTCATCTTCTATTGCCTGCAGATTCCCAGCTTCGTCCACCAGCAGGGAATTAACGCGGGGGCTGTCCACTC
>JBHPJW010000185.1:0-2549 GCA_042567505.1 Fibrobacterota bacterium | reverse complement strand
TGACAAGGGTGATAGGCACAGCCAGGCTTCCCTCGCTCTACAGTTATATAGGAAACCTGTTGTCGGATAAAAACCTCAATGTGGCACGGGCAGCCATTAACTGCGCCGGGAATGCCGGCGCGGTGGAATTCGGACGCGACCTGGTGAACTTGCTGGGCAAACGACAAGTGAGCAGGCTGGCACGGGAGGCCCTGGCAAAAATGGGGGACAGGATCGTGGACCTCCTGGATCAGTGTTTAAAAGACAAGAACCTTGATATATATGTGCGTTTGGGAATCCCGCGCGTGCTGTCGTATATCCCTACCCAGAAAAGCATCGCGTCCCTGAGCGCGAATCTGAAAAATGCGGATTCGGCCGCATACTCGGAAATCCTCCGTGGTCTGAACAGGATAAAGTACAGCCGTCCCCGCCTTAAGTTTAACAGGACTTTTTTCGGGAACCAGGTGCGCTTGAGCATACGGAAATTTTACGACATTCAATACGTGCTTCATGTTCTTTTCTCCGAAGCTGGAACAACTCAAACCGAATTGGAACATCAGAGAAATTCCGGAAGACTTCTGAAAAAAGCCTTGAAGGAGAAACAGGATAAGCTGTTGAGAAGGACATTCCGTCTTCTGGGGCTGATATACACTCCGGATGACATGATAAACGCGTACAAAGGAGTAACCAGCAACCACAGCGTGTTGCAGGCCAACACTCTGGAATACCTGGATACGCTTTTGGAACCTGGCCTGAAGCGTTATCTGCTGCCTATCCTGGAACGCGAAACGGGAAATCCGATACTTAAAAAATACGAGGTTTTATACAAAAGGAAATTGTCCGGCAGACGCCAGGCCTTGCTTACTTTGCTGCATGGTGACGACAACTGGTTGAAGGCCTGCACGCTTTATTATCTGACCGGACAGAAAACCGGAATGCCGGAGGCTGAATCAGAGGCTCTGATCCGGAGCAGGGATCACAGAGTTAGAGAGGCGGCCCAGTTTTTTATTTCAAGAAATTCAGAGTAAGGGGATAGTATCATGCAAAACAATTTGACAACTATTGAAAAGGTGATCTTCCTTCAGGATGTGGATGTTTTTGAGTACACCTCGACCGAAGACCTGTCCCAGATAGCGGCGGTAGCGCAGGAACTTCATTTTCCGTCCGAACACGAAATATTCCGGGAAGGCGAAATATCCGACTCAATGTATCTGGTTCTTCACGGAAAAGTGCTGCTGCATAGGAACAGCAGGGAAATAATGATTGCTGATGCAAAGAAGACCTTTGGCAGTTGGGCGCTGTTTGATGATGAGCCCCGCATGGTCACAGCCGAGTGCAAAGAGGACACCTGCATGCTGAGGATTGACAAGGAAGAATTTCTGGATTTGCTGGCTCATAATGTAAGGATAACCCAGGGTATCTTAAGGCAGATGGCGCACAGGTTGAGGAGCCTGATAGGCAGTATCCCGGAGGTGCCGGCCACCCCGCAGTAATTTCCGAAATTCAGGTACTCCCCACTAAAAAATGCTAACTTTATCCTGAGTTATTCCGGAGCAGAACATGAATGAGGCAACCTATAAACCAGTGATAGTACTTGTAGACGATGAAGAGATGGTCCTGACCAGCATCAGTTCATTTCTTGAGCTGGAAACGGATTACCAGGTTATGAAATTCAACACGGCGGTTAAGGCCCTGGAATATATCAAGGATAATGAGGTCGGCCTGATAATTTCCGATTATCTGATGCCTGAAATGGACGGAATCTCGTTTTTAGGCGAGGCCAGGAAGATAAAACCCGAAGTACCCAGGATAATATTAACAGGTTACGCGGACAAGGAAAACGCCATCAAGGCTATCAATGAAATAGGCCTGTTCCAGTATATTGAGAAGCCCTGGGATAATAATGATCTTTTAATCATCATTCGCAATGGTCTGGAGAAGTACTACCTGGCATCCAGGCTGGCGCAGAAAATGGTGGAGATAACCAAAGCGCATTCTGATCTTCAGAATATCCAGACGGAAATCGTAAAGACCTTTGTCTGATTTGCTGCGGCTGGGACCGTAGGGGGGGGACAAAAAAAGGAAACCTGGCAGACTGCGCGAGTAGACTGACCAGGCTCCCCAACGACACTGGAGAAATGTATCGCTGTTCCCATTATATCACGAAACTGTTTGTTTTTCAAGGATTTTTTGTTGCCACACAAGACTTCATAACATCAGCTTTAAAAGGGAAAACTAACCCGGGAAAAAGTCCTGCTTGACATCGGGGCATTTTAGATTATAATTACAAAGACAAACAAACCCGACGAATGGTTATGAAATATTATCACGCTTGGTTTTTGCACAGAGGATGGCTAGGGACAATGGTCAAAGCCGTTATTAGCCATTTTATGAGCGGGTTCAAGTGATGCGATAAACAATAGTTTTACCAGTGCCGGGCCCGCTCAAGAGAGCGGGTCTTTTTTTTTTGCGTGGAAGGAGAAGATGAATCAGGAGTTACGCCTGCGGCGGACTTTCGGCCTGTCGGCCTTCAGCAGCCTTCGGCTGGTCAGGAGTCAGGAATCAGGAAT
>JBHPJW010000184.1:0-2560 GCA_042567505.1 Fibrobacterota bacterium | reverse complement strand
TATGGATGATCAGCGTTCCGGAGCGGAAAAACCGCCCAAAAATTCCTGTAAAAGGCGTAAAACTCCGCTCCCTTTAAATCCCTATGGGTTGGAAATTCAGGATAATGACTGGGAAGAACAGGATGAGAACGCTGTTTACATAAGCAACCTGTCTGAGAGACAGCACAGATTCCGGCGTATCATGCCGGGATCGGTAGCTTCCCTGGAAAAAAGGCTGGGGAAACCGGTGATCGGCGATGTCCCGGAAGGCGACGCCCTTTCCGGATCCATTACACAGCTCTGCCCCAAAGACCGGACGGATGAATACAAGGCCGGTGTGTTGAGCAGCTATAACATCGCTGCGGAAGACATCAGGTCAGTCTACAACCACATTTCAGAGGGAAATACCGTTTCGTATAATTACCTGTACCGTTTGATGGAGACCTTTACCCCGTCTTTGATGATAGACAAAAGCATGCTGCTGAACTTTTCCAATTTGCAGCCATCGGCGGGAGACTACTTATATCACCATGTGCTCAACAGCTGCCTGATAGCCTTAAACATCGCAATGGCTTCTGATTACTCAAAGGCTCAGATAATAGAAATAGGCTGCAGCGCTCTGCTGATGGACATAGGGATGATGCTGGTGCCGGAGGAAATCCGTTCCAAGTCGGGGGAATTAACCAGTGAAGAGCAATTTGAGGTTTTTAAACACCCGGTAACAGGATATGATCTGCTCTCCAAACTGGGAACCATACCCGAGCCGATTAAGATAGGCGTGTATCAGCATCACGAGAGAAATAACAAGACAGGGTACCCCAAGGGAAGGGGACGGCGTCTGATTCATAGTTACGCGAAGATCGCAGGTATATCGGATGTTTACTCGGCCCTCATCGCCCCCAGGGCTTACCGTAAAGGATTCAAACCTTACGACGCCATGAAGATTATCATTCGCCTGGCAAACCGGGGCATACTGGATTTGGAGCATATTAAAAATTTTATCTCCTGCATGTCCCTGTTCCCCATCGGATCCTTTGTGAAATTACAAAGCGGTAAAATCGGCAAGGTGATAAACGCCCATAAGGAAAAGTACAACCGTCCCGTGGTCTCCGTGATTTTTGATGAACATGAAGAAGTCATGGGGGAAAACGGTATTTACCAGGTTGATCTGGCTGATGTGGAGAACGAAAAAATCATAGGCGCTCTGGGAAAGCCTAAATCCCAGGAAAGTATTATGATAGGATTCTAGAACCGGTATTGGTAAAATCCTAAATCCGAATCCTCCTTGGGCGATTCTTTGTTATCTAAATCCAAAACTGCAGGGCGGTGTCTCTTTTTTTCCCGTGCAGAGAGGCAGTGACGCAGGGGATTTTAAAAAATATCACCTTGCGAAACCCCATTGGTCCCTGCTTATTGCTTTTACCCTAAAGATGCATACCCAAATCTTTTTTTAAAATCCTGTACAGCGCGGCGAAATTTTTAACAGACAAATCCTCAGGCCGGAAATTTTCCGGAAGGTCAAGTTCATTCAGCGCCTTAAGTACCGTGGAGCGCCTGCAGACGGATTGCAGGGAATTCACCAGTTTTTTCCTTTTTTGAGTAAAAGCCTGCCGGACGAATGGAAGAAACATCGGGTCGTCCTCATGGGGTTGCGCTTTTGGGCTGAGTGTGATAGTGGCAGAAAACACTTTTGGCCTGGGGCGAAAAGCCGATGGCGGAATTTTCTGTTTGAGCTCGACAAAAGCGTGGTTTTGCACCAGAATGGAAAGGAAGCCGAAATCCCGGTTGTGGGGAAGGGCGGTTATCCTTTTAGCGACCTCATATTGAACCATAAAATACATGAATTGAAATTTCTTTATGCTGGGTATGAAGTGCCTTAATATCGGGCCTGATTTGTTATAGGGCAGGTTGCCCACCAGGACGGGTTTTAAGGGCCTGTCTTTTTCTTCCCTCAGCAGCGCATCGATGTCAATGGAGCCTGCGTCGGACTGCATTAGATGAAGTGAAGAAAATTCTTTCTTCTTCCTCAGGCGCTCCACCAGGCGGGGATCGATTTCTATAACCGTCATCCTTCCCGCTTTCCCCATAAGACCTCGGGTAAGGGCTCCGTTTCCAGGGCCAATTTCAATGATCCAGTCTTGTTTATCACAGGGAATGTCTGAAAGCAGGGAATCAACCACCCCCTGGTCTATTAAAAAATTCTGACCGAAAGCCCTGCGCCTGTTTTTTTCTTGGGAAAATACCATAAATCAAATGTAGGAAGATGGTAAAATATAAACGTTGAGATAACCTGTGTGATAAACTCTTTTCATGCGATACTATTCAATTTCTTCTTTTTTTCCGTGAAGAGGCTACCAGGAACCCCGGAGCGTAAAGCCGAGCCCAGCCTGCGGAGCGTTAAGGCCGGTCTTTCTGAGATTGGGCGTCGCTGCGCTCCTTCAAGCTCGCTATGGCCGGCTACACAAGTGGCCAATCCGGTTGCTTCGGCCGCACCGCCGGAAAGAATGACGCCAGGTGATCCGATCTCAAGAGGCCTTGCACTTTTATGCCATTTTTACCTTTTGAATATCAAATTAGGTAA
>JBHPJW010000183.1:0-2735 GCA_042567505.1 Fibrobacterota bacterium | reverse complement strand
GGCCAGCACCACCAGATCAACCTCGATTTCTATGTCTTCTCCCATCAGGGTGTTCTCAACCGTGACAATCAGTTTGTTTTTATCTTCTTCTTTAATGTCTTTAATTTCCCCTTTAGACAGAAATATTCCCGGGTCTTCCTGCACGGCCTTATAATAGTTTTCATAATGGCCGGGGGTGCGCATGTCTTTGTAGATGATGTATGCTTTGGCCCCGGCATCCTGCGACCGGATGTATTGCGCCTGTTTCAGGGAATTGAGGCAGCATTCCGCTGAACAATAAGCGAGGTGATTCTTGTCCCTGGAGCCGGCGCACTGGATAAACAAGACGCTTTCCGCCTTTTTCCCATCCGACGGCCTGACAACGTCACCTTGGACGGCCATGGCTTCCAGATCACCGCTGGAAATGACATTTGGGTACTTTCCTAAACCAAGCCTTTCCACTTTGGTCAGATCATATTCACTGGCTCCTGTGGTTTGAATGATCGATCCAATCCTCTGTTTTGCCTCTCCCTCTCCTCCTAAAATCGTCACGTCAAAACAACCCGGCTGTCCTGAAATTTCTTTTACCTGGGCTTCTGTCATCACTTCTACAGCACTTGAGTTTTCCAATTCCCTGATCTTACCTGCGATATCGGGTTCCGCCAGCTGGGCATAAGGATGTTCGGAAGGCAGCTGCATGTACTGACCGGCCGCCCAGCCGCCCAGCTCTTTTTCCTTTTCCACCAGAAGAACTTCATACCCCGCTTTAGAGGCTTCCAGAGCTGCAGTAATACCGGAAAGCCCTCCGCCTACTACCATGATTTTAGAACTGATGTTTTCCGGCAGATAAGGTTCCAGAAGTTCTGTTTTTTGGGCCCTCACAATCCCCATGGTCAGATAGTCCTCGGCCATCAGTTGAGTGTCTTCATCATTGGGCTTCTGGCACCAGGCCACATGCTCGCGCAAATTAACCCGCTCGCAAATCTTGTCCTGAGGAAAGGAAAAGCCTTCAGTATTGACCCGGGGAGAACAGGCCCCGATAACAACCGTATTCACACCGTCTTTTTCCATGTCCTCTTTAATGATTTTCAAGCCTTCCTGTCCACAGAGAAAATCATGCTGCCTGCAGGAATCTGCCTTATGCTCATCAGTTGTCAGCTTTACCAGTGCTTCCATGTCCAGAGCGTCCCCAATCCCGCATCCTGAACAAATGTAAACGCCAATCTTCTTTTCCATCAGAGTCCTCTCTAAGCCTTTATCACGTCCTGTATGGCCTTTAGGGCCGTTCCGGTAGCGTCCTGTATGGCCTTGGCCACGTCCGAAGGACGCTTTACGCATCCCGCCGCATATACTGATTCAGAATTCAACACAAATCCATTTTCATCATATTGAACGACTTCTCCCGTCCCGTTTATTCCCTGGGGCTGCATGCCGGTGGCCAGCACCACCAGATCCACTGTCTCCCTCTGCTTATTACCGGAGAGGATATCTTCCGCTTCCACTGTCAGATCCCCGGAAGAAGCGTCTTCTTCAATCCTGGCCACTTTGCCCTTTTTTAAAATGATATTCTCATCTTCTTTTGTTTTGGCATAAAAGTCCTCGAACTTTCCCTGAGCCCGCACGTCTATGTAAAATATATAGGCCCTTGAGTCAGGGTTCTGTTCCCTGACATATCCCGCCTGTTTTAAAGAGGCCAGACAACAGACCGAAGAGCAAAAAGGCATGTGGTTCTCGTCTCTGGAGCCCGCGCACTGCACAAAAGCAACTTTCTTCACTTCCCTGTTGTCTCCCGGCCGCAGAATCTTCCCCGCTGTCGGGCCTCCGGGAGAGGCCAGCCGTTCCATCATGGCATTTGTTATTACATTCCGGAATTTCCCGAATCCCAGGTTATCAATTCGAGAGGCGTCATAGGGCTTCCAGCCGGTGGCCATAACAATCGCCCCGGCTTTCACTTTAATCTCCTGAGGTTCCATGTTCAAATCAATCGCCTCATATTTGCAGGCTTGGACCACTTTTCCCTGATCTTCATCTGAACACGCTTCCTTATCCAGAACATACCGATAGGGAAAAGCCATTTCATGGGGCAGGTATATTGCCTTTGATGTGTTTAATCCAAAGTTAAAATCATTTTTACGCGTGGACTCGCAGACTTTTTCGCAGTCTCCGCAAACAGTGCACTTCTCATTCACATACCTTGGCAATACCTTGATAGAGACCTGGAAATCACCCGGCGCTCCAGAGATATCGGTAACTTCAGACAGAGTGTAACAGGTGATCAGCGGATTCTGTTTGATTCGCCTGAAGTTTATCTCCAGCCCGCAGTAAGGCGGACAGACTTTGGGAAAATATTTATTCATGCGAGCCACCCGGCCTCCCAGGTAGGCTTCTTTTTCCACCAGCACCACTTTATATCCGGTTTCAGCGGCTTCCAAGGCAGTGCTTATGCCACTTATTCCCCCTCCGATAATCAGAATATTTTTATCCTCAGACATGAATTGTGCCCTTTATTTTACTTTACTGTCAGCCAGGTCCTTCTTCCTTTGCTCAAGCACTTCCGCTTTGAGGTGCATTGTTTTTTCTTTGAACAAACTGAACTTCAACCAGTTAAAACCGAATTTTAATAGTTCGATGTCATCATTTTTTATTCTTTCCAATACCTGACTGTCTACCTCAAAAGACTTCAGGAACGTACTCTCGAAAACGAACCTCCTGAACACATCTATGTTATAGCAAACCAGATAGTACATCTCCATTTG
>JBHPJW010000182.1:0-2751 GCA_042567505.1 Fibrobacterota bacterium | reverse complement strand
CTTTTATAACCGAGGCCACGTTTGATGCCATGCTCGAAGTAAGGGAGGATGATACTATCCGTTGTGTGCTGGTGCAGGAATACGGAAATTACCTGACCAATCCGGTAACAAAAGAGACTTTTCATTTTTACATAAAGGAGATTCCCAGGGGATTCCGGGCCGAGATGTATGACCTGAAATTTGAGATTGACGCAGATGAGTCCAGAATGCTTGACTATAACCTGATGTTTATCGTTCCCTCACTGACCATGGAAGATGAGTATAAGAAAATATCCGGTACTCTGGACACCCTGCCGGAAGGAGCAAAACTGCTGCTGCTGGTTGACGGCGGTTACCAGGTGGAAGAATCTGAGTTCAGCTCAAGAAGTTTTGAGCTGAGCAAGCACTTCAAGGTCCATTACATCAATCTGTATGTAAAGAGCAAATACGGGTGGATTAAGCATGTAAAGGAATATGACATTAAAAAATTCAGCCTGGTGTTTCCTTCCAAGTAAAAAAATAAACCGCAAGACCGGTAAGTCCTTTGGTATAGTTCTTATGGTAACCTCAAAAAAAAGTCATTCCGGCTTGCTTGCCAAGGCCCGAAGGGATTGGTCCGGAATCAATTTCTAAAGGTGCTCTTATATTCCTAAGACCAGTCTGGTCCTGGCATAAGCTGAGGGCTCCAGTCGGTAGGAGTCATGTTTGTCATTACCGTCCAGGAACTGGACTTTTCTATATGCCGCGTAACCGCCCTCCAAATCCATGTGGACCCAGTTTGTCAAGTGTATTCGCGTTAACTGGCTTACCGTGCCTTCGGTAATTTCTATCTGGGGATTGCCGACTCCGAACTTGTCCGGATCGCCGTGATAACGGGCGCTGCCAATGGCAAACAACGCTCCCACGTCAACCCTCTTGTGCAGTCCATAATAAAGACCAGCGTTGGTCGGCAGTATTCCCTCGGAGAATAGCTTCCCTCCGTTGTTCCAGTTGTAATACAGGAAGGGCATGGGAATGGGATTACCAAAATTATGTGTGTACGCCACGCCGTATCCGAGTTGGAATTGTTTGCTGTGTTTACGGACAAATCCGAACACTCCGGAAAAAGTGATCTCATTTCTAGAAAAATCCCCTTCAAAATCGGACGCTATTCCTGGGGTGAGGATGGCTACCATGTTCCACCGCGGCGAAAGGGAGTCCTGAAAGAAGGCTGTGTAACTAAGAGCATGGCAATGACCGATGTCCGGATTCTGTACCGGGGAGTTTCTGTAATCAATGCTAAAGCGTTTGTAATTTATATGGTTTTTCACCAGGATTTTTCCGTCATTAAACATCAGGGGGAAAGCAGCCTTCAGATTCTGGGCCCTGGTGCGCATCTTAAAGCCGGGAGCGCCTTCCGGGACGTTTTTAATCTCAGCTCCGGGATAGTATTCTTCACCGGCCGAGATGCCGAATATATCCTGAGCATGCAGATTATTGAAAGACACCATCATCATTAAACTCAGGGTGACTATGATTAGGGTTCTTTTATTTCCTGTTTGTCTGCGTTTCATGTTTTACTTTCCTTTTCTGTTCCGTTGGTTTGACCATTTGTTGACGCAAAACCTGTGCCGGACTCTGAAAACCCTGTCTAACCTGGACATTCAAGGATACTACCACGCCTCGGTAGACAAACTCAGTAAAAGGGATGGGACATTTGTTACAGCTGGAAGAACTAGGCAAGCCACCTAATGCCTTATGATTCAAGGAGTTAAATCGATTCGTGTCCCCCTTGGTGCGACAATTCTCACACCTTCTTTCTATTTCGGATCTGTTGTTTTCCGCCGAATCGAAGATGACTTCACAAACCAGAATGGTGAAAGTTTTATGGCACAATGATTTAATATCTGATTGGTCCAATAATTGGACAAGGCTTTTTTGTATGTTTCCCTATATGCGACTTATTCCCTCAATCGGCCTTCTTGCTGTTCTGATATCCTTTAACTGTACCCATGCGGAAAAAGAACCTTTTTTTGCCTTTCTCTATTCCACCGGGGCGTCATCACCCTATGAACTGTCCTGGCCCAGGGAGCTGGTTTACCTGGGAGTGAGCGTGGGATCTTTCACAGCCATGAAGCTCTGGATGCCGGCGCCGGACCCGTTTGATTCCGCGGACGTGGCGGCGCTGGATAGGAGTGATGTCTTTTTCCTGGACCGTCCGGCAGTGGATTATTATTATCGCGGCGCCGCGGATGTGGCTGACGCATCGAACACATTCGCCCTGCTCATGCCCTTTATGCTTTTAATTGATAAGCCTATAAGGAGGGACATGACGCTGCTGGTTGTGATGTGGTATGAGTGTTATTTCTGGCACAGGAACATCAGGGGGACTCTGAAAATTCTAACCAAGCGGACCAGGCCTTTTGTCTATAACAGGGAACTGGAAACAGGGCGGAAATATACTCATTTTGCCAGGGAGTCCTTCCCTTCCGGCCATGCCACCTATGTAAGCACCTATTCAACCCTGGCGGCGAAATGGTTCAGTGATTACCATCCTGAATCCCCGTTAAAGTACCTGGTTTGGGGAGGGGCAGCGGCGGTCAATCTGACCACTGGTGTCGCGAAAGTATATTCCGGTGATCATTTTCCCACAGACGTCGCCGCCGGGCTCTTCCTGGGGACCCTGGTGGGGTGGGGGATTCCCGAACTCCACAAAAAAAGGAACGGAAGCGTAAGTGTGCTTCCCATGATACATGAGGAGCGGATGGGTATGATGTTAAGCTTGCGGTTTTA
>JBHPJW010000181.1:0-2758 GCA_042567505.1 Fibrobacterota bacterium | reverse complement strand
TTTTTCAATAAATAAATTGTGTAAACTTTTATGGTCCTGCAGGGGTGATATCATGAAATTCTTCCCGCAGACGCAGTAAAAGCCCAAACACACCATATTTCTTATCTACAGGTTTTATTTTCCGCTTCTCATTTTCACTGAACTGCCATGTTTTCCTATCTTTTCATTTCATTTGAGATAAGTGTGGTCCGGGTAAAATCTTTTTTTTTAGACTGGATGGACAGGATAAACATATATCGTAAAATAACCCGGCAGATATAATATAAAGGATATAAAACGGGTGATATACATTATTTCTTTAATCCCTTCCATCCTGTACATCCGGTACATCCTGTCAGAAAAATGTGCTAACCTACTATATTTCATAGGCCTATCGCAAATGGTGAGGAATTTAACCGGACACTACTGATTTGAGATATTTCCTCCTTTTTATTTCGTATATTTGAGATCATCCAGAGACCACCGGAAAACCCCGGGCATCAGGGCGCTGCTGGCCATGGTCAGCGGCCTGCAGGAGGATATATGAAGCTTGTTTATTTCAGAACCATCGGATTGACGGCGGCCTTTGCCATCCTGTTTGCCGTTGGAGGATGCCTTGAGGATGACAAGAGGAACACGCCGTCAGGCCCGACCCCAAACACGGCCGCGACGGATCAGGACTACGCGGGGACCTGGGAAGGGGACTTATCCGATTCCGAAGGAGGCTCGGGCAGGCTTATATTGTCATTCTCCATGACCGGCGGTTCCCTTATCGGCACCTGGACGCGCAGTGAGGGAACTTTGGCGATTCCCGCGCCCCTTACCGTTTCAGGGGGAGTGCTTACGTTTAACGTTCCAAACGGCGATCCGGACCATCCCGACTGCAATGAACCGGACGAATGGAACCCGGTTGCCACGGTCATGCTCGATGAGACGCTCGCCGTAATGCACGTAGCTGTTGAAGGAACCATGTGCGGATCACCTGTTACCGCGGAAGGAACTCTTAATAAACGGTGATGGGCCGCCTGCATCACAAAGGGACAAACTCAAACAGGGCCTGAGAGCTATGGGAGCGGTTCCGACTTGAGTTCCGTCTGGAACGGCGGTGTATACCACAACTCCGAGATCGCCACAGAGGCCGGTAATGTGTTTGCCGGCAGCCGGTCCCTGCAATTCCGGAGCCCTCAACAAGCAGAGGGACTCGGCAACGGCGTGGGAATGGAACTCAGCGAGAGCGAAGAGCTCGACATTCTCTTCCTCAGGTACTACACCAAGTTTGACGCGGGATTCGACATCTCCGGTTCCAGCCACAACGGCGGCGGCATGTCGGCCCATTATTTCGAAAATCACATCAGAACTGGACTGGTGGTATTGCTGCGAACTGATGGTGGAGGCCAACACCCCCGGCCGGCGGGACGGCAGCGGCCGGGATGGGAAATTCGCCGCCGAAGGAGTATCTCCGGCAAGAGTCCGTATGGCCGGGGATATCATGATGATGTTAATGCCGGTGACAAGATGATCCCCCTTTATGCACTCACCTGCAAAACAACGGGGCGTTTTTTTTTACATGAGATACTCCTGAAAAAGTATCGCCCCATTTATGCATCTCAAGCGTCGTAAGTACCGCCTGTGCCGCAGCCACGCCCTAAAAACTGTGATCCCCTGTCTGTCCGCCTCTTCGCCCGGATAAAGTCCGCTTTACAGGGATCATACATGAAAAGCCCGTTTCAAAACAAAATGCTTCCAAACTCAACATGTTCCTTCAACATTATCCAATGTCGAAAGGTGTGCATCAATGGATCGTCAGACACAGCCACTACGCCTCACTCATGGCGCAAAAGGAAGCCTTCTCGAAACCGCCCTTTCACGCTCTTGATCTCTTCAGTACTGCGCCGGGGGTAAGACTTGCGGCCCAAAGGGCGCTCTTCCAAAGGCTGCCTGTAAGATATTTCTTTTATTTTTTATACAAATATTTCCTCAAGAAGGGCTTCCTCAGCGGAAAAGAAGGATTTTTTATTTCTGCTTTGGAGGCCTATTATCAAATGCTGGTTGATGTTAACAAACATTTTATGAACGAAAAAAAATGCTCAACCTCGTAAAACATGCCGCACCATTATTCATGTTAAAGGATATTGGCGTTGACGACTTCAGCATCGGCCTTGCCAGAAGCCATGGCCGTTATCATCCTGAATTAGATATTCCAAAATACCATCGGTGGGTTAAAAAATATTTCTGCCAATACAATACGCAAAATTCATTTTTAAAATCCTACCGGGAGACCATAAGGCATTACCTGGCCCGCTACAACCTGGAAAGGAAATATATTACTCGTTGTTATGCCGGAACCTTACGCGCCGTCATGTCGCCGGAGGGAGACATTTATCCTTGTGAGACCATGGGCTATCCGGAAGGCATTGAGAGCGAAAAATGGCTGATGGGAAACATACGGGATTATGATTACAATATCAACAAGCTGTTACGCAGCAATAGAGCCCGGCTCATACAACATAACATCAGAGCCTCCCGCTGCCATTGCCAGCAGGGAATAGATCTATCCTTGAATCTTATGGCAAATCATTATTTTAAACTGCAGATAACCGGCAGAGCCCTGTACAATTGGCTTTCAAATAAAGCGGGATCCCTAAAAAGATAAGAGCGCCCTGATTGTTTGGGGTCCGCCCTCTTATTAAGTATCTTTCCTCATGCCACCTTTAAACCGGGATAGAAATGACAAAAGAAACAGTTGCCGTCTATTGGGATTTTGAAAACATACATGCCA
>JBHPJW010000180.1:0-2787 GCA_042567505.1 Fibrobacterota bacterium | reverse complement strand
CAAACGCCAATCCCAACACTTCTGCGGTTCGATATTCGGAGTCCCTAGGGCCATTATTCCATGGCCCCCCCCATTCACCAGTCCCACTATTGAGACTCCATGATCCCAGCTTTGAGCTCCAGCAAAAACACTCCCGCTTCAAGACTTCCATTCCAGCCTGAAAACCCGATATGTTCCCGCAAAGGGCTTATGGTACGGGCTTTGCTTTTCCTTTAGGATATCATTCCCATTACATCACTATCCCCATTAAACAAAAGGAGAACTCATGTCTGCAGCAGTATCAATTCCCCGTTCAAACGGCCCGGGACTGAAGACTCTGGCCTTTTCCCTTATAATGGCTTTTCAGGCATTTTCACTTTCTCTCATACCTTATGAGGAAATCCCGGGACCAATATGCGTTATTCGCGATACGGTCACTAATGAGGTATTTCCCCTGTCCCCGGAAAAGTCACAGTATAACGTGATAATCACCGATGGTCTGGCCCATATCCGCCTCACCCAGATGTATGTAAACCAGTACCCAAACATCAACGATATAGTCTATGTCTTTCCCCTGCCCCACGAGGGAAGCGTGCATGCTATGTCCATGGAATACCTGGATTCCCTGTACATCGCCAGAATTTATGAAAAGGAAGAAGCGCGGACAATCTATGATTCCATACTGGCCCTGGGGGGCAACGCGGCCCTGCTCACCCAGGAAAGGCCTAACATTTTCCAGCAAAAGCTGGCCAACATTGCCTATGGAGACACAGCTTATATCAGGATTGAGCTGAGCATGCCGCTGAAGTATAATGACGGAGAATTCGAACTGGCGGTGCCCACCATGGTGGCCGAGCGATACCAAAGCTCACCGGCAAAGTCCGCTGCCGGCGCCCAGCAAACCAGCCCCTGGAACCCGCCGGAGAACATCAATGGACAGAGACTGCAATTCAACGTAATGATCCAGACCGGATATCCGCTGGTGGATTTTATCTCCCCCACCCACCCCCTGGAAATGTCCGGGCTGGATCAATCGCGCGGCATCCTGGAGGACCGGGGAGTGCTGGAAAAAGAGGCCCGGCTCAATCCTACTGCGGCCTGCTGATTTCCCAGGACACCTACCCCAACCGCGATTATGTGCTGCGCTTCAAGCGCGAGTTGGCGGAACAGGACTTTTCCGTGGCCACATACATGGACGAGGAAAAAAACACGGGTTATTTCGCCCTCAATCTATATCCCGACCCGGATTTACTTGCGGGCGACCGTGCCGACCTGGAAGTGGTCCTGCTGATGGATATCTCAGGCTCACAAAGCGGGTGGGCGATAGAAAAGGAAAAAGAGATTTCAAACATTATACTGTCCCGGTTATTGAGCACTGACAGGCTTTCAGTGCTTGCCTTTAATACCAGCGTGTTTTGGGCCTTTGGCCAGGGAACAGTGGTTGATGCCACCGCGGATAACATCACCCTGGCACGGAACTTTATTAACGGTCAATCCGCCGGCGGAGGCACAGCTCTGCTTTCCGGAGTGCAGGCATCCCTTAACGTACCGGCCACTTCCGAACACCAGCGCATATATATATTCCTCACCGACGGCTTCATTACCAACGAAGCAGCCATATTCGAGGAAATCAGGAATCACCCCAGCCAGCCCACGGTCTTTACCTTTGGCGCGGGAGACAACCTAAACAGATACTTTCTGGACGAAGCGGCCACAATAGGTAACGGATTCTCCACGGAAATCACCCAGAACGACCCTGTGGAGGACATGGTGGACGCGGCCTGGAACAAAATTGAGTCTCCCCAGCTTGAGAGCATCTCCATTTCCTTCGGCAATGTGGAGGTGAGTGAAATGGTGCTTCCCGTCAACAGCAATCTTTTTGTGGGCAGCCCCTACTCGGTGTACGGACAGTATGCAACCGGCGGTCTCTGCCAGGTGACCCTGAGCGGATACCGGGACGGTCAACCGGTTACCATTGAAAAAGAAATTACCCTGGCCCGGGAATCCAATATCAGCCACATGATACCGCAAGTATGGGCCCGGCAGAAAATAGCCAGGCTGGAAACGGAAGAAGGGACCGGCACCCAGAACAAACTCGAGATCATAGACCTCTCGGTGGAATACCAGGTGCTCTCCAAATACACGGCCTTTTTGGCCATTGATCCCACTCCGGTGGAAGAGGGGCAATCCCTGGGCGGCAGCGGATTCTTCTCCAACACCGATGTCCTGGACCGACTTTTTACCAGTGTTGATTTTACCATCGACATCAAGGACGGTTTCCTGTGGATTAATATCCCCGAGGGACAGTTGCTTTACAGCGTACGTGTGTTTGATATAAACGGAAGGGTGTTGTTTGAATGGAGCGGCGGTTCTTCCACCAGCACAGACAACCTCTTCAAATGGGATGGACGCCGCCTGAACGGTGATATTCTAAAACCCGGCCAGTATTTCATCCAGATCCAGACCAACCTGGGTACCGTTTCTAAAAAGATTACATGGACCAGCTTTTAACCTGAAGAGAAAAGGAGCGAGTCATGCCCAGGATATCCATAATACTGATATTGATATGCCGGCTGCCGCTTCCGCCCCGGTTGGGCGGCAGCGAAACAGAAGATGTGGTCTCAAAAGTAGCTTAACCCTGTCATTCCCTGCGAAGGAGACTGTGTCGCAATACCCAAGGTTGTCATTCCCCTTTCGAGTAGCGCTGAAAGCGCGTATCGAGAAATTGACCGGGGAATCTCCTACTTTGTAGGTTGCCTTTAGAAAGGATAAAAGCCACATACATGATGGGAGATCCCCCGCAGGAGC
>JBHPJW010000018.1:0-45443 GCA_042567505.1 Fibrobacterota bacterium | reverse complement strand
TGTTAAGACTTCAATGTTAGCAAGCGGCATTTCCACGGCCATGAACACCACTCTTTTCGGGCTGACCCTGGCAGTCCCCTGCTTGCTGAGCTTTTCCTATTTCCAGAACAGGTCCGGCAGCATGATTGAATTCTTTGACCGGCAGGCCGTCTCCATTCTCAACTGCATCTTTGAACAAGACACCAAATTAAAGAATTATAAACCTTCTGAGAGAAGGCGTAAAAAGGAAATTGCCTCTGATGTTGATATTACGCCTATCATGGGATTGGTAGTCCTGATTCCTCTGCTCTTGAGTTCAGCGGAATTCGTCAAAATCGGGCTGATTGAAATGAATCTGCCCAAGTCCGGACGATCCACGGCCTCACAACCCCGGCCTGAAGAAAAACCGCAGACACTGAACCTGGGGCTATTGATTCTCGAAAAGGGAATACATGTCAGCAGTGCGTTTTCCGAGCCGATTGAAAACAACCAGGATCCTGGAAAAAACAAGCCTCAGATAGGTTTGAGAGGCCGCGATTTCAACTACCAGGATCTTTCGGAGGAATTGAGAAGAATAAAAAAACTTGCGCTGGCGGCCATTCTCTCAAATTACTATTCGAAAGATAAGGTGCAGAATGCTTCTCTGTATCAGCTGAGCAAATGGATGCAGGAAATTGATCCGGAAAGCCTTTTTCACTACAAGGATTATGAAACCATTAAGATTATCGCTTCAAACAAAATGCCATTCCAGAAAATTATAAATGTCATGGACGCCTCCAGAGACATCACCATCAAGGGACAGACGATACCGCTTTTCCCTTCGGTATCGATTGGGGCGGGGATTTGAAATGCCTTCTAAACGGATACGGTCCAGGAAAAAACGCCCCATGCAAAAATTGAACATTACTTCCATGATGGACATGTTCACCATTATCCTGGTTTTTTTGCTGAAATCATACTCAGCAGAAGGGCAACTGGTAACACCGGCCGCGGGGCTGGAAATCCCCAAATCTAAAACAGAAACCCCCGCCAAGCGCCCTCCGGTGGAGATTAAAGTGAGCCAGAACGAGATAGCCGTGGGAGACAAAGTTGTGGCTATGATAAAGGAGGAAATCAATCGGGAAACCATGGTCATTGGACCGTTGGTTTCAGCCTTGAAACATGAAAGAAAACAGAACATGCTGCTGAGTAAAAGCCTGGGCGAGGAGTTCAAGGGCGAGCTGGTGATACAGGGCGATAAGAACATGTCATATAAAATGTTGACGAAAATAATGTACAGCTGCGGCCAGGCCGGTTATTCCAAGCAGAATTTTGTGGTCTATAAACATGAATGACCATGCCCTGGAAGAACTTGGTCCACTGGACGGCTCGACGCCCGGGCCGGATTACAGTGCTTTCCCCCAGGACCTGGAGTACCATCCCTGGAAAGACCTTAATAAAAGGTTCCTCACTATTTATACCGTGGTATTTCTACTTGTCGGAAGCGCAGTGTTCAGCCTCTCATTTATTGAGCCTAATCTGGAATTGACTGCCAGGGAAGCCCTGCAGATAAAGCAGCGGTATGCCAGATTGGAACTGGACAAACCAAAAAAAGAGAAACCTCAGAAACTTGTGGAGCCGAAAAAACCCGGTGCAGGTTCAAGCGCAAAAAAAACAGGTCCAAAAATAGACCGCAGCAAGGAATCAAAAACGCAAAAACAGGCCCGGAAAAAGGCAGGAACTCATAACCGGGCCAAAGTAAGGGAGAGCCTCAAACAGAGCATAGAACAGGCGGGGCTTTTCGCTGAACTGACCGCCATGGGTGAGGAGGGGGAAGGTGAAATAGATGACTTGCTGGCAAGGGGAACTGCAGCCGATTTAGGGTCTATTGATCTTAACAACATTGGATTTACTGCCAGGCCGACCGCCAATAAAGCTTCAAAAAATCGCAAAGGGGCCAGGGTAACCAGCATGGGCATAGGAAAACAGAAAATCGAAAAAGCTGAAATGAAGAAGATCCAGGTGGAGGCGGAAGTCAAGATGGCCGCTCCCAAGCAAATTGTTGGAAGCGCCAGCGCGGAATCCTCACGAAACGCCTCCAGCATCCGGTCGGTAATTTTAAAAATCCAGAATAAAATCAAGCTGCAATTTGAAAAATATTTAAGACAGGATCCCAGCCTGGCCGGTAAAGTGGAAATTGAATTTGTCATCAGGGCCGATGGCAGTGTGATGGAAGCCCGGATAGCTTTCAGTTCCCTGGATCACCCGCCTTTTGAGAGACGCCTGCTGAACATGATAAACCGTCTTAAATTCGCGCCGGCCAGTTCGGACGTCATCATCACCTGGCCTTTTATCTTTGCAACTTCTGAAACTTGAACAGGAATTAACACAGGATATCTCACACCCGGGGCCCGTTTATGTCAAAAAGAAACATTGTCATCATCGTCGTCGTAGCGCTTACCGCCGGCAGTCTCCTGATAATAAACAACCTGAACAGTTTCAGGAGGGAAAAAACTTCTGAACAGGAAATCATGCAGGAAGTGCAGGACCTGCTCGCGGAAAAAAAACAAAAGGAAGAGATTTCCCGTCAACCGGAAGAAGAAGATCAAAGCGGAACCCAGGAACCTGAAATTGACCCGGGGAGGGCGGATATAGAAGGTGGGATTCCGGTTAAAAAGCGTCCTGGGCGGGAGGCCTTTGTGACCGGAAAAATAATCTGTCCACTGAAGGTCGATCCCATGCTCTATGTCATACTCCAGGCGGAGGCCCTCTATACGGACAAAGGATTGAAGGACGAGTTGGATTTCAGGAAAAAAGACATGGATGCCGTCATCCAGAACATTCTGTATAATTGTGAGCGGGAAGAGCTGACAGCTCCTCTGCTCAGACGCAGAATTATTACCGCGGTCAATGATTTGCTAACAGAAGGAGAAATTGAGGACCTCGCTTTTAAAGACTTCAAAATAGAGATACGAAAAAAATGATTTTAAACTTTATTTTAACAAAACTTTTCGGGACCAGCCATGAACGGGCGATTAAGAATATCTCCCCCATGGTAGAACAAATAAACGCTTTGGAACCGGATCTTATCAAGCTCCACGACAAAGACCTGGCAAAAAAATCCCTCACCCTCAAAGACCGGGCCCGGTCGGGGGAATCTTTGGATTCGCTGCTGGTAGAGGCTTTTGCCCTGTGCAGGGAAGCAGCAGACCGCAGACTGGGCGTGCTGAATATTATTAATGGGACCGTAGAATTTGATTATTCCAAACTGAGCCCCGATTCGAGGCTAGAAGCCCAATCCGCCCGTGACCACCTTGACCAGGGCGAAACGCTCAATACCTTGCACTTCTCCGCCGCCTTTTACCGGGAAATGCGGGAGCTGTTTCCTGAAAGCCGTTGGCCTCACCGTATGCGTTGTTTTGACGTACAGCTCCTGGGAGGCATAGTGCTTCATCGAGGAATAATCGCGGAAATGAAAACCGGAGAGGGAAAAACCCTGGTGGCCACTCTAACGGTATACCTCAATGGCCTTACCGGTAAAGGCGTCCATGTGGTTACCCCCAATGACTACCTGGCCAAGGTGGGTGCAGAAGAAAACCGGCCGCTTTACGAATACCTTGGGTTGACTGTAGGCGTCATCGTCCCAGGTCTCTCGGAAGAGCAGCGCCGCAGCAGTTATGCGGCCGATGTCACCTATGGCACTAATAATGAATTTGGCTTTGATTACCTCAGGGACAACATGGCCCGGCACATAGACGATTGCGTACAAAGGGAACTGAACTATGCTATCGTGGATGAGGTGGACAGCATACTCGTTGATGAGGCCAGGACACCGCTTATTATCTCCGGTCCCGCTGAAGAATCCACGGATAAATACCTCAAATGCGACAATGTGGTGAAGAAACTGAAAAAAGACACTCATTACACTGTTGACGAAAAATCACGGCATGTCGGCCTGGCCGAAAGCGGTGTGAATCTGTGTGAACAACAGTTGGGACTGGACAACCTCTATGGAGATATCAATACAGAATGGGTGCATCATATCACCCAAGCTCTCAAAGCGCATGTGTTCTTTAAGCGGGATGTGGATTATGTGATAAAAAACCGGGAAATCATTATTGTAGACGAGTTCACCGGCCGCCTGATGGAGGGCAGACGTTATTCCGAAGGGCTCCACCAAGCTATTGAAGCTAAGGAAAGGGTGCCCATAGCTAGGGAAAATCAGACTCTGGCGACAATCACGTTTCAAAACTATTTCCGCATGTATGATAAACTGGCCGGGATGACCGGCACCGCAGACACCGAAGCCACGGAATTTACCCAGATATATAATCTGAAAGTGGTGGTGATTCCCACAAACAAACCCATGATTCGCGATGATCACAACGACCTGATTTACAAGTCCTACCGCGAAAAATTAGACGCCATTACACAGGACATTCGAGAGAGAAATGAAACGGGACAACCCATCCTGGTCGGTACGGTCTCCATTGAAAAATCAGAGGAATTGAGTAAGCGCCTAACCAGGGAGGGCATTGAACACGAAGTCCTCAACGCCAAACAACACGCCAAGGAGGCACTGATTATAGAAAGGGCCGGACAGCGTGGCAGAGTCACCATAGCCACCAATATGGCAGGCCGCGGCGTGGACATCAAGCTGGGTGAAGGGGTAATCGGCCTGGGGGGATTGTATGTGCTCGGCACCGAAAGACATGAGGCCCGGAGGATTGACAACCAGCTGAGAGGCCGCTCGGGCCGTCAGGGAGATCCCGGGGAATCGCAGTTCTATCTCAGTCTGGAAGATGATCTTATGAGGATTTTCGGCTCGGACCGGATTGCTAGGATAATGGATAAATTGGGTGCGGAAGAGGGGGAAGTTATTACTCATCCCCTGGTCAATAAAGCCATTGCCAATGCCCAGAAAAGGGTGGAATCCCAGAATTTTGAAATAAGAAAGCACTTGCTGGAATACGACGATGTCATGAACAGGCAAAGGAGAGTCATCTACGGAGTCAGACGCCGGATATTGAAAGGAGAGGAAATCCAGGATGAAATCCTTTCGAGGCTGGAAGAGGCGGTGGATATCGTGATTTCCCAGTATGCCGTTGAAGGAAAACATCCTGAGGTCTGGGATCTGGAAACTCTGTACAGCGCCTTAAAGAAGTCATTTGCCGTTGATTACCGGGTCCCCGAAAACGAGTTGTCGAGCAAGACCCCGGCTGCCATACTTGATGAAGTTACGGAACTGGTCAGAAAAAAATATAACGGCATTGAAACCAGTATCAGCTCGGAACACATGAGAGAAATTGAACGCCAGCTTCTGTTAATGGTAATTGACAACTTCTGGAAAGACCACCTTAATTCCATGGATCACCTGAAGGACGCCATACGTTTCAGGGGATATGCGCAGCGCGACCCTCTCCAGGAATATAAAAAGGAAGGCCTGTCAATGTTTGAAAACACTCTTGATCGTATTGCTGTGGCGGTTTCAGAGAGATTGATGCACATAGACACTGATTTCATTGAACGGCAGAAACAGGCCATGCAGAGAGCTGCGGAGCTGGAAAAATTGAGAAGGCAGAACATGTCCGCCACCTCAGAGGAAATAAACGCCTTTGCCTCAGGCGCTCGGAACGCTCCTCAACAGAGGGGAGTAAGACCTGGAGGAACCGCCGTGGCCGCCAAACCCGCCACCTTTACAAGGAACCAGCCTAAGGTCGGCCGTAATTCCCCCTGCCCCTGCGGAAGCGGAAAAAAGTATAAGAAGTGTTGTGGAAGGGGAGAATAGTTTGTGGGATTTGATGGAAACGTCATTGCGAGCAACTGCTCCATAACAGAGACCCTGCGAAGCAATCTCCCTTCAGAACAAGTTTCCAAAGGGAGATTGCTTCACCAAGGTATTCATTCTTTGGCAGATGTTCGCAATGACGGAAATAAATTCTCACTCTTCCAGGTCCCATGAATAACTCACACAAATCCGGGTTCTTTTTTTCTCTTGAAGGGCTTGACAATTGCGGAAAATCTACCCAAATCAAACTTCTGACGGATCATCTGGAGAAAAAAGGACATGCTGTGCTGCAGGTACGGGAACCCGGAGGTTGTGTCGTCTCAGAAAAGATCCGGGAAATTCTGCTGAACAAGGATCATGAAAACATGGCCTTAAATACTGAATTACTGCTTTATTGGGCGGCCAGGGCTCAGTTGATATTCGAACTTATCTCTCCTGCCCTGGAAACCGGCAGGTCCGTGATTGCAGACAGGTTTGGATGGTCAACTTTTGCGTATCAGGGATATGGCCGGAAAATGAATTTAACGGACATCTCTTTTCTGCGGGAACTTATCTGCGGCGCCATCTGGCCCCATCATTCATTCTTTCTGGATATATCGGTAAATGAAATGAAAAAAAGGACGCAGTCTCAGAGAAAAAGGCTGGATAGAATTGAATCCCAGGGTGACGACTTCTTTTCCAGGATCAGAAAAGGATACCTGAGTTTAGCCGGTGAACATCGGGAAGTTTTTACCGTGATAGACGGATGTCTGCCCATAGAAACTATACAGAAAAAAATACAGGACGTTGTTGAAGGGATTATTCAGGGGAAAAACCCGATTAAAAATGGTTTTTAAAGCGTCTATTATGTAACTTTTTTTATCAGATGCAGTTCAGCATTCAGTTGCAGATAATCATGCTGGAAAGGTACCTCCTATGACCGTCAAAAAAAATAAGAAATTCTATGCCGTTGTATTTCTCATAGTGATGAGTTGCGCTCTTGTGGGAAAATACGTCCTTGCCAGCAACGAAAACTTCTCTTATGAGGACATTATAAGGCTGGAAAAAGTGGTGAATAAAATCAGTGAATTTTATGTGGAAGAAATCAGTTCGAAAGATCTCGTTCGTGCAGCCATTGAAGGACTGCGCGACATTTTGGATCCTCATACGGCCTATTTCACCGAAAAAGATTACAACAACCTAAAAGTGAGTACTGAAGGCGCCTTTGGAGGTCTTGGCATTACCATTGCCATCCGGGAAAACATCCTCACCATCATCTCACCGCTGCAGGGCACGCCGGCCTATAGAATGGGACTCCAGGCCGGAGATAAAATCATGGAAATAGACGGTGGTTCCACCAAGGGCATAACAGTGGATAAAGCCGTTGAAAAACTCAGGGGAAAACCCGGGACCTCGGTTACTATCCAGGTGTTCAGGGAAGGTACCGTGGAACCGCTTGAGTTTACCATTGTGAGGGACATTATCAGAATTGAGAGCGTTCCTTTTGCGGGCATGCTGAATGACACCATCGGATACATTAAAATCACACAGTTTTCCAAACGCACCAGCAAAGACCTGGAAGAGAAAATCAAATCCCTGAAAAACCAGGGTTTGAATTCCCTGATTCTAGATCTCCGCAACAATCCGGGCGGACTTCTGAACCAGGCCATCTCCGTTTCTGATTTTTTCCTGGATAAAAAACAAATGGTGGTATACACCAAGGGCAGGACGCGCTCCCAGAACAAGGAATATTTCAGTGAGCATAAGCCCATGTGGAACAAAGATCATCGCCTTATCATCCTGGTCAATGCCGGTTCAGCATCCGCCTCAGAAATCGTGGCGGGGGCCGTCCAGGATCACGACAGGGGGCTGATAATGGGGAAACCCACCTTTGGAAAGGGTTCTGTTCAGACCATTCTTCCTTTAGACGCGCAGAAATACGCTTTGAAACTCACCACTGCCTATTATTTCACTCCTTCCGGCCGTTGCATCAACAAGGCACATAAGCCCGACTCTCCCTATAATGATGAGGAAGAGGAGACTGGCCCCGATACCTCAAAAAAGGCTGACTCGGCAAAGAGTTTCTATACCGATTCGGGGAGGAAAGTCTATGCCGCCGGAGGCATTGATCCGGATGTAAATATCGAGGGAAACCTGTACAACAGATATGTGCGGGAACTGGAACGGAAAACCATGTTTTTTAAATTCATCATCAAGAACCGGAAGGCAATCGAAAAGAAAAATAAAGTAACTTTGGACTTTAAGATAGATGAAAAGATAAGGAATAAATTCAAAGAGTATATATACAGCGATACTTCCTTTGTTAAATTCAAGAGCGCCTCTCACATTATGCTGGACGAGTTTTCCAAAACTCTGGAAAAAGAAAGGAAGGCCCTGGGAGACACGCTTGATACGGAAATCAATAAGGAAGTTGAAATACTGAAAACCAAGCTGGAAGGAAATCTCGCAAAAAAAACCAAAATGCAATTTGAGCAGAACCATGAATATATTGACTTTGCCTTAAAGCGCGAACTGTTGCAGGCGGTGCGGGGAGACAGCGTCACCAGTCTGCACGAGATATCTATTGATTTGCAGATCAAAGAGGCCTTAAAGTATCTGGAAAAAACAAATCTCTATGCCCAGGCCCTTTCTAAAAAAGGCGTCACCGCAAAGAAAGAATAGTATTCAAGTGGGGAGTGGGGAATATGTCACGCCGGCCAGAGCCTGGCCCGGCTCCCGAGCCGGGCAGCCGGTGTCTTTCCTCAGACTTATCATACCGGGCTGCGCCTGCCACGATGGCAGCCGGGACCCGACATCTTGCCAGAGTAGCTTGCAGTCCGGATGTAGTCTAGTAAGATTCTGGCTTTCGCCAGAATGACAGTCTTAGCTGACTACTGATCACTGACTCCCCAACCTTCCAATTATGACAACTGGGACACCAAAAACCAAAGCGGCGCTGGAACATGCCGGCAATATGGCGATGGAGCGCAGAGAACTGAAGGCGCTGAAGCAACTTGAAGAAAAATTCAGATTTTCCCATCAGCAGTTAAAACAGACAGCCGAATGGATGGTTGACTGTCGCATGTGGGATGAGCCGTCTTTTCCCAAAGGACTTGCGGCAGCTTTGAAAGACGTCCAGATGGAGCGGCGGGGACTGACCATAACCCAGCAGAGAACTCTGCTGTTTCAGTCACTGAAAAAGCAATATCAGAAAATCAGGGGCAAAGAGAAGCAATATCCTTCCCGGGGCCGGAAGCAAATTCTGCCCCACTACCGGATTGAAGATAAGGAATTAAAAGGCAGGTTTTACCGCCAGTGCCAGGCTCATTCAGAGTTGGGGGTATGCTGCGGCCTTAGGGTGCTGAACCTGGTTGATAATTGCGCCATGGATTGCGCATACTGCATTCTGCAAAACCATTACGACCAGGCAGTGGTAAGGATACCTGTCAACCTTAAGCGGAAACTGGCTTCGCTGAAAATCCCCACCCGCGAACGTCTGAGGATAGGCACCGGAGAGCATACGGATTCGCTTCTGTGGGGTAATCGCAACGGCATGCTTACCGATCTCTGCGGTTTTGCCGGCGCCCATCCCAATATCATCCTGGAACTAAAAACCAAATCTGACAACATAGGGTTTTTTTTAAAAAACCAGGTGCCTGCCAATGTCTGCTGCGCCTGGACGCTCAATACCCAGACCGTCATTACTCATGAAGAGCATAAAACATCCGGTCTTAAAGGGCGTCTGAAGGCGGCCAGGCGGATTGCGGACCGGGGTATAAAGGTCGGCTTTCACCTGCACCCCATGGTTTACTACCGGGGATGGCAAAAGGAATACCGCGAATTGATTCAACTTGTGATATCCATGTTTGATCCTCATGAGGTGCTCTGGTTCTCCCTGGGTACCATCACCGTCATCAAAGACCTGGAAAGCAGGCTCCGAAAAACCTTTCGGAATTCAAAAATACTTCAGATGGAAAGCGAACTTACCCCGGACAAAAAAACAACTTATGCCTATCCGGTTAGAAAAAAACTTTATGACAATGCCCTTGAGGCTCTCGAGCCCTGGACGGGCATGGTTGTCCAGTATCTGTGCATGGAATTTCCACCCATGTGGAAAGAAGTAATGGGTTGTACCTTTGAAGACAAAGACGGACTGAACAAAGCCATCAATGAGTCGGCATTTGCTAAGTTGAAGTGATTAAGGTATGAGGTATGAGGAAAGGCGTGCCACCCCGCCTCAGGCGGGTTACAAAAGCCCTGGTTTGGTCTTGTAAAAAAAGAATGCCTGGAGAACAGAGTTGGCATGCCGGTGGCATGCCGTAGGGCAGGGTAACTATCTATATTATCCTGACGGAAATATCTTATTAAATTAACCGTACATTACTGCTTAGAAATATGCCCCTCTCCATAGTCTTAGTCAATCCGGAAATCTCCCAGAACGTGGGTTTTGTCGCCAGATCCATGAAATGTTTTACCCTCAGGGACCTTAGGATTGTTGGCCGAAAATATCCCACACAGAGCCTGGCTTACAAAACCGGCTCATCTGCTAAAGATATTCTCGATGGAGCCTCGTATTATAGGAGCCTTCCCGAAGCATTAAGCCATAGCCATTTCGCCCTGGGTTTTACCTGTCGTCGTCGTGATACATCTTCCCAGAGAATAGAAAAATTCTGTGAGGTGGCTCCCACCCTGGACTTCAGCTTGAATACCGCCCTTGTGTTTGGTCGTGAATCCCGGGGATTGTCCAGGGGGGAATGTCTGTTGATGACCCGCCTGGTGAAAATTGACCTGCCGAACCAGAGCCTCAGCCTGAATCTATCTCACGCGGTAACCATCGCCCTGCACGAGATCTTTGCCCATGGCATCATTACAGGTAATCCCTTTATCAAGGCCGGGGTAAAAAAAACCAGAACGGAAAAAGCCGCCACTCATCCTGATCCCTTGGTACCGCCTCTGTTCATGCAGCGGGAAGATACCTTTGGTTACCTGGTTGAGCTGCTTCACAAAAAGAAGGTGCTCAAAGACGAAAAGGCCAGGGCACATTTAGAATACCTGAGAAGGTTATGGCAGAGGGCGGACCCTGATCAAAAAGAATTGGAGTTCTTAATGGGATTGATAACCAAAGCGGCCCGGTAGTGAAATGCGTATCCTTTTTTATTTCCTAATTTTCTGTTCCCTGGGCTACAGCCGGCTGTATTTCAGAGATTATGGTGATATATCCACCGGCCGTCCCGTTGAACTTCTTTTCCTGACCCGCGTGGGAAAAACTGCCGCAACAGACTCTTCAGGGTACTGTGGCGAGGCCGAGGCCGCTTTTTCAAAGGTTTCCATTAAGGCATGCCGTGAAGAGGTCCTGCATCAATCCGGCAACCAGGATCACCGGTATATTTACTGGGTTTTTTTAAACCTGGTCCCGGAAGTGGGGGCGGAGAAACTGCGGCCTCGTTTTGAAAGCGACCGGCAATTTACCGGGAACCTGAAGAATCCTGTCCTGGTTATCCAAAGAAACGGAGGCAAGAACCGGTATGTTTTGTTTCTCCCGGAAAGGGAAGGACCTGTGGCAGGGGGAGAAACCGACCACGAGGGCCTGGGCGACGCTATGGAGGGCATACAATCAGACCTTCTGAGCCTGGAATCCGCCATCATGAATGAAAAAGCTGGTAAGCGGAAACATCAGGTTTTGGATGCTTCCATCGGACTTGGAGCTTTATCCATTCTCATGTTGAGTTCCGATAAGGAAAGTAACGAAGACTCGCAAAATTCAGATGAAATAAAAATTGATCTCGAGGATTTTATCGAATCAGAAGGAATTCCACTTGTGGTCAGGACAGGGCTTATCTATAAAAAAACAGTCGGCCTCCGTTTTTCCTGGAAACATTCCTACTGGTCCATGCTGGGAGACAGTCTGGCCGGGATAGGAGTTTTTGACAAATGGAACATCATAAGGAATGATTTTACAGGGGATATTCTGGCGGGAAAATCGTTTTCCGGGGCCCGGGATGCCGAGGCGTTCTTTTTTGTGTTTGCCGGGACCGGAGGCACTTTTTACCGGGAAAACGTAAGGCTTGAAAACGGGCAGCGCGAAAAAGGGGAACTGTTTCTAAAAGACGCCCTTCATCTGAGCTTCGGCCTGGGAACCTCAATCAGGCTTTCGCGCTTCTTCTCACTTTCCACGGAAATGGGATTCCTCGGTAAACAGTTTGATGCGGTGATCCCCACCAATCCCGACGGGTCCGGCAGCGAGGTCTTTGTTCAATTGACACTGGGCGGTTGTTACAGGTTAATCCTGAAATAATACCGACGAGAGTAATGTTTATTCTAAAGATCCGTATTTCCAGGAAATTCAATAATGTTATCAGAGGCCTTTTCCCCTGAAGTTTGTTCTTCGGTCTTGGTCTCTCTGTACCTGACAATACGGAATTCTGCGGTTCTGTCCTGTGAAAAAAACTGCCCCTTTACCACATGGGGCGGTTGGACTTTAAGGGCCTGGTCTGTCGGGGGAAACCTTGACAGATCAAGGTAATACATAAAAAGCCATTTGCCTCTTGGCCTGGCCGCCTCGTCTATTGCATATCCCCTGCATTGACCGTATCCGCTGAACATCCATCCCTCATCATCTTTGAGAACTTTATTTTCCGCCAGCTTACGAACCAGGAAATAAAAAAGCTCTCCCTCCTGAGGAAAATCAGCCTTGTCCACAGGGACATAGCGGGAGGCCAAGTCAATGATTTCGTCTATGGTTATTTTATCCATGAGACTGATAATTGAAAAAAGATGTGCGGGGTGAGGTATAATTTGTCATCAAGTCATTTGCGCCTCCCACCTTCACCGAGGATTCAGAGGGGCAGGTCGGCGCGTTATAAGGTTTAGCGCCAAACACCTGATGACCAATGACGTGCCCATTTCCCTAGGAAGATCGCAGGGGGCACACTATGAAAAACTATACCTCAGTCCCCAATCCCGATTACTCTCATACTCTGAAAAACCGCCAATGAGCGAGAATTCTAACTCACCTCAGCCCCGGCCGGGGCTCCCTCGTCAGGACTAATTAAAAACAAACCGTCGCCGCTTTGCGCGGCCAGCAGCATACCCCGGGACTCTAATCCCATTAATTTGGCCGGTTCGAGGTTGGCGACAACCACTATCTTGCGACCTACCAGAGTAGCCGGGTCCGGATAATGCTCCTTGATGCCGGCAACAATCTGACGTTGTTCTGAACCCAGACTGATATCCAGGCGCATCAGTTTTCTCGAATGCTCCACGGGCTCTGCGGCCAATATTTCCGCTACCTTCAGCTGAATGTCTTTAAACCGGTCAAAGGTTATCATGGGGGCTGCCCTCTTGTCTTCGCGAGCGGCATTGTCTTCTTTTTTATCAACCATTTTTTTCAGCTTCCTTATTTCCTGATCAATGTCCTTGTCCTCTATCTTGGTAAACAGCACTTTAGCTTTGCCCAGCCCGTGTCCTTCTTGCAGGAATTGGGTTTTTTCCAGGTTCCAGTCTTTGTCTTCCATTTTACCCTGCAAATTCAGCATTTCCCATATGCTCTGTGAAGTTTCCGGCATTACGGGAAAGCAGACCTGGGCAAGGGCCTTGACCAGTTGCAGAGAGCAGTTCAAGGTAACGGAACAATCCTCCATGTCCTCTTTCCGGGACTTCCAGGGAGCCTTTTCATCAAAATACCGGTTCCCGGCTCGAGCCATTTCCATAATCTCAAAGCAAGCTCGACGGACCTGGTACGTGTTGAAAAGCTCCTCAAGCAGAGTGATGGAATTCTCAATTTTCTCTAAGAACTGCCTGTCTACATTTGATGCTTTTTTTCGGCCCGGGACCTTATTGTCAAAATAGCTTTCGGCAAACTTAAGAGTTCGCATTACGAAATTTCCCAGAATATCCGCCAGTTCTCCATTATGCCGGTTCTGAAATTCCTTCCAGCTGAATGCGCTGTCTTTGGTCTCAGGCGCGTTGGCGGCAATGGTAAAACGGATAGAATCAGCCTGATATTTATTGAAGAAATCCTCCAGGTCTATATACCATCCGGTGCTTTTGGAAAACTGTTTACCCTCCAGATTATAAAACTCATTTGCCGGAACGTCAGTGGGAAGAATAAAGGGGGCATCCTGTCCCATGAGTACTGCCGGCCAGGTAACACAGTGGAAAGGAAGATTGTCCTTACCGATAAAATGCACCAGCCTGCAGTCAGGATTATGCCAGTACTTCTTCCAGAGATCAGGGTCTCCCTGCTTCCGGGCCCATTCTATCGTAGATGAGATATATCCGATGGGTGCGTCAAACCAGACATACAGCACTTTATTTTCAGCTTCCGCAAGGGGTACGGGGATACCCCAGTCCATGTCTCTGGTTATGGGACGGGATTCCAGTCCTTGACCAATCATTCCATTAATAAAATTCGTCACATTGGGCTTCCAGTTCTTTTTGGACGCTATCCAGTCTTTCAGGTCCCGGGAAAATTCGCCCAGTTTCAAGAACCAGTGTTTTGTCTGCCTGACAACCGGTTTGTTTCCACAAACCTTGCATAAGGGATCAATCAGTTCCGTCGCTTCTATCCATTGGCCGCATTTGGGACACTCATCACCCCTGGCTTCATCATAATTACAGTGCTGACAGGTCCCGGTCACGTACCGGTCGGCCAGAAATATACAGCAGGACTCGCAATAAAGCTGATCGGTCTGTTTTTCCTCAATTTTGTTTTTGTTATAAAGCTGAAGAAAAAAATCCTGGCTCAGATCATAGTGGTGCTTTAAAGTGGTACGGGAGAAGTTATCAAACTCAATATTGAATTTTTCAAAGATTTCGCATATTACCTTAAAATAATGATCTACATGGGCTTGAGGGCTGTTTCCTTCCTGCTGAGCGGAAACGGTAATGGCAAATCCATGTTCATCGGTACCGCAGACGTACACAACATCATTCTTGAGGAGTTTATTAAACCTCACAAAAATGTCCGCAGGCAGATAGGCTCCGGCAATATGGCCAAAATGGATTGGTCCATTGGCATAAGGCAGCGCGCTGGTTACCAGGATAGTCTCTTTTTGCATGAAGGCAAAATAATAAACCAATGGGATAAACACGTCAAAATTATAAATTTCATACTTGAAAACCTGCACTTATGTGCAGTATATTTATGATCGGTAACTCTTGGATATCTTATGGAAAAAGAAATGTCTGATTGCGGAACTCATGAATTAAAAATGCGCCTGTCACTCTACTTAAAGAGTAATGTGGGACCGGCGAGTTATAAAAAACTTCTGCTGGCATTCGTCAGGGCAGAACGAATTTTTTCCTCTTCACCAACTGAATTAAAGGCCATTTGCCCCTACTTCAGGGATAATACCGTAAAAGATATCCTGAGGGGGCCGGATCTTATTGAAGCAGATCGCCAGCTGGAGTTGTGCCGAAAATATGGAGTCAGAATCCTTGAACAAGGATCTGAAGAATACCCGTCCTTGCCGGATTCCCTCTATAATCCACCGCCATTTATTTTTGTCCGTGGAAAATGGCCATTGGGCTCCCCTTGCCTGGGCGTGGTTGGTACCCGTTCTCCCACAGAGTACGGAAACCGGGTCACCAGGAAAATGGTAGGCACGCTGGCCAGAAAAAAATTTACCATCGTCTCGGGCCTTGCTAAGGGAATTGATACTGTAGCCCATCACACAACTCTTGACCACGGGGGACACACCGTTGCCGTGTTGGGCACCGGACTGGATATTGTCTATCCGGAAAACAACATCAATCTATTCAAATCCATCTGGGATCGAGGTACTCTGGTAACCGAATATCCTTTCGGTACTCCTCCGGAAGCAAAAAATTTTCCCTTGAGAAACAGGATAATTAGCGGATTGAGCCTCGGCATTCTGATTGTGGAAGCCGGGACCAGAAGCGGGGCCCTTATCACCTGTCATCATGCCGGAAAGCAGGGTAAGCCGATATTTGCTGTTCCAGGTTCAGCATTCAACCGCAAAGCTGACGGTCCACATAAGCTTATTCAGGACGGTGCTCATCTGGCCTTTCGACCCGCAGACATCGAGAGCCGGCTGGTGCAGTCAGCAAGGGGGCCTGGTCCTCAACACAGTCTTCAGATTTTGTCCATGAATGAACCGGGAGAAGAATTCCTCAACTCAGAAACCGGCTCTCCGAAAAATAAACCCGCGCACCAAGAGATATTGCTGCATCTTTCTGATGCGGAAAAAAAAATTTACTCGCTGTTGGAAAAGGATACTCTCAGCCTGGACAGATTGAGTGAACTTTCTGGTAGCGCTCCCCATGCTCTATTAGTTATTTTGTTGAGTCTAGAAGCTAAAAATTTAGTGAAAAGAAATCCTGGCTCAATCTTTTGCCAAAATCTTTAAGCCATGCCTAAGCCCAAAAAGAAATGGAAGTTTCTGCTCTTTCTTCTGCCATTATGGCTGGCCTATAGTTGGTTAAACGGGGACAGCAGCATAACCAATCAGATTCAGCTGTACCGGGCCAATCAAACGCTTCTGCGGGAAATCGACAGCCTGACGCTGGTAGAGTCTCTCCTGGATAAAGAAAGGGCCAAGTTAAGAAGCGATACCGTTTATCTGGAAAAAGTGATAAGGTCCGAACTGGGCATGGCCAGGCCAAATGAAAAAGTTTATCAGCTATATTAGGATGGGAAGCGTGAGGTGTGAGGTGTGAGGAATACGTCATTGCGAGCAACAACTTTATAACATTAACTGTGCGAAGCAATCTCTGTATAGATCATTGTACTTTTGGGAGATTGCTTCAGCTGGGAATTAATTCTCCGGTAGGTGTTCGCAATGACGGGTGTATTCTCAATCCTAAAGAACCTGTTCCATTATGAAAAACTTCAGATCATATTTATTCAGGGGACTGCTAATCCTTCTGCCCGCAGGCGCCACGTTTCTGCTCTGCTGGAAACTCTACCAGCTGCTGGACAAGCTGATACTTGTGTACATCCATAAACTTTTCGCCCTGGTGAGGATACCTTCCAATCCCCTGCTGGACCTAGTTACGCTTACGGTTTTTATTGTTCTGGTCGGTTTTTTTGGAGGTAATTTCCTGGGACGGAAAATGGTGGTTTTCACAAATTTTTTAGTAAATAAAATTCCATTTATTCGTACGGTCTACGCTGCAATCCAGCAAATCCTGGAATCCATTCTGAGGGAAGATAAAAACGCCTTCTCCAAAGTCGCTTTGATAGAATATCCCAGGAAAGGCTTGTACAGCCTGGCTTTTATCACTTCAGATACCAAGGGCACAGTAAAAAATAGTCTGAAGGAGGACCTCTGGTCAGTTTTCCTGCCGACGACTCCAAACCCCACCAGCGGTTTTCTGCTCTTCGTACCCAAAAAAGACACTCTTATAATGGATATGTCTGTTGATCAGGCCGCAAAACTGATTATGTCCGCTGGTGTCATAGATGAGAAACAAGTGCTGGAAACCCAACCCAGCATCAGCATCCAACAGTTCAAAAAATTCTCCTGGCTCAAAAAGAAAAAGACACAATAGATAAGGAAAAGCGATTACTGATACAGTTATGATGGCCGTTCCGGTTTTATCAATCAGCAATGTATTGGGGTTCTCCGGCCTCATCCATGTGACGAGAGTTTATTGCCAACAGGCTCCTGTCATCATTTGACCACGAGGGTATTATCACCCTGACTATATCCTATTGGCCCGAGATTATTTCTTACCGTACGCCAGTATATATCCGGCCAAGTTTCCCTGGGAAAAAAACTTGGAGGCAGTCAGGCTGACGTTGATGGCTTTGCCCTGTTTGGAAGCATGGACCGCTTCCAGGTTCAACACCGCGGTATTCCAGTCGCTTCGCAACATGAAATCTATGCCGCTATCAGAATGCTCAACGTTCTGGATAAAATCAGTGATGGATTTCCCCAGTGCATCTACAGTATCGAATCCTGTAAGCGATACCGCTCCTTCATTCCAGGCAATGATTATCATGTCCTTATTAATAACAGCTACCGAATCATTCGTTTCATTGCCACCCGCATGTACTTTTTTCAGAGTTTTATTAAAGATCGTCTGATCAAGGGCCGAGTGTGAAATTCCGATATCTTTTATGTATTTGAGCACTGTTTCCTCTGTCAGTCTGCGGGGGCCCCTGCCTATTCTTTCAAACGGCATTCTTCCCTGGTCCAGCCAGTTAATCACGGTCTGGGCGGAAACCTGAAAAAGTTTTGCGACTTCACCTGTGGTTAACATACTTGCACCTGATCCGGGGGAACTACCTTCTTTTTTTCAGTTTTAGTTTTGGTTATTTTACTTGTTTTATTATCTACTTGTTTTTTGGAAATTTCAAGAATTTTCTTTTTCCAAAACTCAAAAACTTTAAATTCCGGAATATTTTAACCAAACCCTAATTTAAGTAATTTGCTGCCCATAAATCCTCAAATATCTCTAAAATCAAAAAAAAATTCTCCCCGGCATATCCGCGTAAATAATATCTTTGATTGTACAGTTTAAAATTAAAATCCGTTAAATTCCGTAAAATAATGATTAAAAGTTTTTTCCTGGGGAACAGCGAGTCAATCGGCATAAAATTACAGGATTGTTACAAAAAAATCCGGGAGTCAGATCCTGAATTAAATATCCAGTTCTCCGCAATAAAAAAACATGAGTGGAAAGCGAACCTTCCCAATGAATCCAGGATTTTGATTTTCTATGAAGTTACGGATACGCCAAAAATAGAGATAGATACCATCCATGAAATTCAGGATTATAATTCCGATCTTCAACTTGTTTTACTGGCCGACCCGGACATTGATTACTATGAAATAGCAGCAACCTATAAAATCGGCAACATTCTAAAAAAGAACCTGTTTGATCACTCAGTTATCCGGGCACTCACTGTCAGGCTGATGACCGGTAATCTGCTGGGATTTAAACCGTATTTTCCTCATGGCTACGAAGTCGGGCCCCTGGACAAAACTGTAGAGGGGACCTTCGTTATCAAGGATCTCATGGAATTTTTTGAGGCAGAGTTCTTAAAATATGTCGGAACCAGCAACAGATATCGCCTCAGGACCTATTTCTATGAATTGCTGATTAACACTATCTCATATACGGTAGTAGGCATCACCTCCCAAAAGCGCGATGCCGGTTCCTATTCTATTCCGCCTGAAATCCATGTGCCGGAGGGAAAATTCTTTAAGATATCCATGGCCATGGACAAGGAAAAATGCGGCTTTTCTATCCTCGACACCTCAGGCACACTCTCTCTTTCACGGGTCCTGCAGAAACTCAGGCGGCAGTCTATCATCGGAGAAGAGAAACATCCTCCCGGAATGTGGGATCTGACCGGTAGAGGACTTTCACTGGTGCTGAAGGACAACCGCATGATTATTAACATTATCCAGAACGCCATGACTGAGATTATATTCATGCATTATAAGAAAAAAGAATTAAATAAATACGAGAGTGTCATTATTACTGAAATTTCCAGTCTCTAGCCCAAGATGATTCTATGGGCATTCATATCTTAGAGTAATGAATAGAGGATAGGTGATTTAGAACTCGCCCAGAATGGAGGCGTTGGGAACCTCCAGGGCCGGAACTGCGCTGATAATTTTTTTCCCCTCTACTTTGGAGAGGTCTATCTTTTCAATTCCCGCAGTTTCTCCTTTGGAGAACCGGTTAACAACCGATACCACGGGGGAGACATATTTCGAACCCCTGGCCTCAACGACCTTTGCCAGGCGCCCGTCGCTCAGGCGCACGTAACTGCCAATGGGAAAAATTGAGGAATATTCGATAAAGAACCGCATCAAGTCCGCAGACACCTTTCCCCGCTGTACCAAATGCAGCAGTTCCAACATGGTATCATAGGGTGAAAAAGCCTTGCGGTAGGGCCGATCGGATGTCATTGCATCAAACATGTCGGCCAAACCCACAATGCGAGCATATTTGTGCATTAATTTTGTCCTTCTGGCACGCGGGTATCCGGATCCGTCATCCCTCTCGTGATGCTGATAAATTATATAACCAGCTGACTCGGGCAGGCCTTTTATCTTTGAAATAAGGAAAAGACCCTCAATGGGGTGCTTCTGGACAATTGCATGCTCCTGGGAGGTCAGTCCTCCTGTTTTGTAGCGTATCCTGGTATTGACCAGCATCATCCCCAGATCATGGAGAAGCGCCCCTACTCCAATTTCATGAACTTGCTTCTGACTGTATCCCACAGCGGCCGCGATATTAATGGCGAGAATGCACACATTCAGACTGTGATGGTACATGTTCTCTTTGTGCAGAGACTTGATGAGGGAAAAATTGAGCATTAAATTTTTATCCTTGATGAACTGCTCAATAACACGCTCTACCAGGACGGAAATCGGATGGGCGCTTACCAGGGTGCCCTGAGCAATTCTGTCTATCATGGTTTTGACATCCGCCAAGGTTTCCCGGTAGGTCCTTAAATAGGATTGTTTATACTCTTCTGAACGGCTAACCGGCACAGACAACAGTCCACTCGCCATGCCTGTTCCCTGGGGCGTATCCCAACTCGGCAGATAGGTCAAACGCGAATCCAGCGTTTTAGTTTGCAGGTTGTCTTGATACCAGATAAGGCTGGGACGCATCCGGGGACTTTGAATATGCCCCAGATTTTGATACAAATCATCAAATTTGAGATCCCTCGACAATTCGATTTCGCTGAAACCGCCCGCGTCCCTGATAAGAGCATCGGCAGCCTCAAGATCGGCTTCCATTGTCAGTTTAGAGTCATTTGAATACACAGTGTTCACATTGCGCGAAGCTATCCACTGGATAAGCTCCTGAGTAATTCTCGTACCGGCGGGAATGAGGACCGCTCCCTGCTCGTCAAGGATATCTGCCTGATAGCTCTGCTCAGGCTGTAATTTTTCTAATGGAATAGCGGGCATTTATCTGGATCCCCTGTTTTCACGTCCTTCCTACATTGTAATCAGTATGTCGGAAAATTTGAAGAAAAAGATTAATAATCCATGAAAATCGTTTGAAATTTGTGTTTTTATTGCCCTCTGAGCATACCAATTATCAATCGGCACCCTAATAATCCAAAAAAGTTCTGGACTTTGATAGTTTCAAATTTATCTTAGCTCCATTGTAAACATTCCAAAGGTTATTTCATGCTCAACCAAGGGGGTACATTATGAAAAACCAGTATTTTTCCATTTTTATGATTCTTGTGGGTTTTTTGCTTACCGGGACTTTTGCCCAGTATGAAGAAACCACTACAACAGATACAGAGACTCCAACCTACGGAGATCCGGCCCCCACGCCGGCTTATACTCCAACGCCCTCTTATTCTTCTCCAACGCTTTCCACCAGCAGTACAGACCTGGATCCGCCTCGAACACCCATGTACAACGGGATCATGCAGAATAACCCTGCCGCTCCTTTTACCACGGCCGATTATATGCTCCGGCCCCACATCATAGGCGACCAGCAGTACATCACGGGATATTCCTTTGGCGCCACTAATGGAAACGGCGCTTTCTCGGTTAAGGGAATGGGCATGAACTGGTTTGGCGCACTGGCATACGATGCTCCAGCAGTAGGTCCCGCCGTCCAGTTAATCCGGGCAGGTGTAGCAACTGGTGTTTTCGGTGCGGGTATTGTATACGAGCTCAACAAAGCCAGCACGGAAAACGTTCTGGGGGCAGATACAGACCAGGATCTCACCTATGTGGGAGACCGGTATGGACTTTTCGGCAGTTTCAACCTGGCGGGGACCAGTCTTTTCGCGGAAATCGCCCGCAGGACATATCCAAATACCTACACCAATACCCAGTTTCCCTCGGGCACCTTGCCTGATGAAAATGTTGAGGAAAAAAGCGCCTCCACAGACCTAATGGTCGGCTGGGCCATGGACGCGGAGGAGGAGGGAGACCATGCCGTTTTTACTCAACTGGATATCTCCATTGCCGCGGCGGAAGACGACAGGACCACCAGGCTCATCGACTACAGCGAACAGGACATTGATTTCCTGGCCGGATGGGGCGTAATCATGAAAAAAAATGATGACTATAGCGTGGTTGGAGGCGTCAACCTCATGGCCGGCAGAATGGCCTCTGACGATAACATCGCACCTGCCACGGAAATCTCAGATATTGATTTTCTCCTTGCCCCTGACATCGCCATCTTAAAAAATCTGGGGAAGGGATTTGAGGCCAGCATGGGACTCTCCCTGTTCATGCTCAACTACCAGAGCACCACCACCACTATTACCCTGCCCGCCGCCACCACCGAAACGGTAAGTTCCAGTCTGACTACTGTAGACGGCGCCAATTTGGGCCTGGGACTGAGGTGGAAAAGCAATGCGTTCGCTTTTGAGGGACAGGTTAATCCGCTTACTCTGGCCCAGGGGCCTGACTTTATTTCTGGCGCGGGAACAAATAATGCCGCCAGCAACCTGTTCTATTCAGTTGGTATTGGCGTAGCCTTCTGATAAGAGAAAAACTATTGGAAAAAAATCCCGGCCCTAAAAGCCGGGATTTTTTTTATTTACCGCATTCCACCGCCAGAATTTCTTTTAATCCCCGATAATTGGAAGCGCCCCTGGACAACCCCTCATGTACACTCCAGCTGTATCGCCTCTGAAGGCTTTTTCCTCCTAAAAGGCGCTGCAGGTTGTTGATGTTTGGATTCTCCTTTAAGTGGTTTTGCAGTTGCTTATCAGAAAGGAGATTAACCTCTGAATACCATCGGGCCATCCTTCGACGGGCATATCGCTGTAGCGAATCCACCTGGCCGCACCTTTGCTGGGCGGCCCGGGCCCTGGTCATCACCAAAAATGTTGATGGGAAATACGGGTACTTTTTCTGGATTAACTCTGCCTGCTGATAGGCCGAGTCGTATTGTCCCATCTTTAGATAAACCTGAGACCTCATAATTGGAGTGGGCATATGCCGGGGCGCCCTGTCATCGATGCGTTTGAGATATTGTAAGGCCTCATGGTAAAAACCGGATGCAGCCAAGACATTGGCATAATGGTAGTTAGTTTCCGGATGCCAGGGTTCCCATTCCAGGCTTTTTAGCAGCATCTGGTGATATTGCTTCTTATTCCTGTCTCCCATGTGCTGTTTTGCCCGGACGTAATAAGCGTCCCCCGCCAGGGTCTTGATATATCCAAATCCATGGAGCATGGCAAGAACCACCATGAATCCATAGCTTGCTTTTAAAATCAAGGAAGGATTAAAAGCATTATTTTCTTTACGGGACTCAAAAGACCAGGCGTATCCCATCACTCCATAAAAGAGGGCCTTGGGGACAGCGAACTCCACTGCTACGGAAAAAAAGGATTGGATACACATCCCCAAAAGGGCATAGAAACCATACCCGGCCATCTTATTCCCAGAGATCCGGTATTGTCTCCAAAGCATCCATCCTGCCCCTGTTAACAAAATCATCTCCAAGAAAAATCCCACTATCCCCTTTTCAACCAGTAAATGGAGATAATGGTTATGAGCCCTGAAAGCCTGCCGTAAAGGGTCCATCACAGTATGGGTAACCGGGCTCAGGTGGCCTGCTGCTGCGGATAAAAAGCTCCCGGTTCCCGTACCAAAAAAAGGAGCCGCTAAAAAGGCCTGCCATGCAGCAGACCAGGTCCATTGTCTGAATCCAGGCCCACCCGCCTCAGACACAAATAGGTTCGCCAAGCGCAAATAAACAGGTTCGCTGAGCAGATAGGGACTTATCCCAACTGCCAAACTGCATATGCCCGTAAATACCAGTCTGTTTATCGGGGGTCGTTCCAGAGTTACCTTACAATTAACCAGGAAAAATAAAACCATGCTGATACAACAGGCCCCCTGAGCGCTTCGTGAATCAGATAAGAGCATGTTAGATATCAGCATCAACACTGCAAGGGCAGCCACTGATCTGATATTTTTTTTTCTTCCATACTGGGCGGTAAAAAGGGTCCAGTAAACAGCCGGAATAATAAGGAAAGCCCAGAAATTTTTATGCAGGAAAAAAGAAGAGACCATTCCATAGGAGTACTGAAACGAAACATGCCCCATGGAAAAAAAATCCCACAAACCTTTGAAACTGCAAACTAACAGGACAGACAACCAAAGGACGGGATGGTTGAATAAGCGCCTGTATCCCAGGCAGAATGCCAACAGCATCAGGACAGCGCTCAAGGCCGTCTGGTCCATTCCATAACCGTCCTGCAGGTGGAAATAGCTGTAGAGAAAATAAATAAAGGCAAGACCCAAACCCGGGCCTGGTCTCAGGTGCTTCAGCCCAGCGACATGTATAAAACACAAACCCGCTACCAAAAAAAGTATCTTCAATGCTCCCTGGTTTGTGAAGGCTTGTGTCCATGAGAGGGCTCCTATGGTAATAAGCGGTAAGCTGGTATAGTATACAATCCTGGAAAAAGCCATTATCGAATGGTTCCGAGAAAAATCAATTCGCTTCCAGTAACAATGATAGTGTTTGTTTAATCCTGCGCCCAGAAAAATAAGCCGCTCCTAAAAGAAGCGGCTTATGGTTAGATGGCTTTTAATGCTTACTGATAGAAAGACTAAATGCCAGCATTAAAATGCGCAATTGGCATTGGTAGTGGCGTTGGCATATCCTGCCAAAACATCATCTACTGCCAGCAAGTTGGCGCTTGTGTTGATGCAGACATCTTCATTCGCAGCCGCGTCCCCGATTGCGTTTGTCAGGTTCGCGCTGCCGGTAATGTTATCAGTGCCCCCGGTTTGCGCGGCAAAGGTGAAATGTTTTCCTCCCGGATCGGCAAATCCCAGAGCAGTTTCATTATCTGTGTATGCGGAATTCTCCAGTTTAAAGGCTTCCTGAAGAGTATAGATTTCTTTGAGTATGGGTTTACATTCAGCAATCTTGGACTTGGCTGTAGCGCCCAAAAATTTTGGAATTGCCAGGGTGGCCAGTATTCCTATGATGACCAGAACTACCATCAGTTCAACCAGAGTAAAGCCTCTGGATTTTTTGTTTTTTTTCATGATGACTTCCTTTGTTTGGGTTTGATTTGCTTTTTGATCGTTATGGATATGGACGAGGGACTTCCCTTTCAGGCCCGTCCAATTCTTAGTTTACCTTATTTTTTGCCAAAAAGTCAAGTATTTTCTGGGATTTCTGACTGAGATTTCCCTCTAAATACTCTGAAAGCAGGGTTTTTGCCAAAGGGAAAAAAGGCGGTTCCGCCTCCACTTGGGTCATAATTCGGATTAGAACGGCCATATGGGCCTTCCTGTCCAGATTGAACTCAAAGGTCTTTGCCATTTTTCTCAGGACAAACTCCCGGTTTATCGGGCTTTTTGCGGCCAGGTAACTCTGCATTAAAAACTTCAATGCTGCCTGCCTGTCTCCTGCTCTTGCCAGCAAAGTAGACGCCAGACCCCGCATATACTCGGGCGCGTCTTGATCCTGATTTACCGGTTTAAGGTACTCAGCGGCCAGAAAGTAATTTGAATCCAGGGACAACTGGAACATGCCGGCATAAACCCGGAACTTATGATCTTCCGGAAACTGAGTTATTCCCCTCACCGTTATTTCCAGGGCCTTTGGGAGCGTCTGCCTGTTTTCAGAAAGAATCATGGCTCCGAATTCATAGGCGCTGTGGAATTTGGGATCAAGGGTGATCACAATGTCAATAATATTTCCCAGCCAGGGGTAGCCCTTGCCTTCCAGGTATGCATCGGCAAAGTACAGCATGGCATCCACCCATATCCAACCGGCATAGGCCTGATCATGACCTAAAAGCATGGGTTTTAAATGATTTCCAGACGGCAGATAGGTGAATTTGGCTTCCTGCCAGTCAGCAGGCTTCTGTTCATCAGCCCTGCGCAGCAACACAGATGTTGATATCCACAGAAAAACGAGGATTATTAAACCTGGTAAGATGGATAATTTTCCGGGTGCTTTAGATGGCAGTGACATGGTACAATTATTAAAATAAAAGCAATTAGATAGAAGATAAAACAGAAAAAAACGATATTCTGTAGTATCTGTCAGAAATTGGTATTTGAAACTATCATCACGGCCGTTGTTTGCCATGCCGGCCTCCGAGCCGGCATCTTGCCAAGGTAAATTTGGGCATCAAGTTACTATGGCTGGACGCCGGGTGCCCGGCGTGACAAGACCGGGGAAAGATGCCGGATCAAGCCCGGCATGACAAAGGAGGGGACGATACCGGTCCCGCCGATTGAAGTGGCGGCCTAACAGATAAAGAAACAGAGTCTTATGAACGACAAAAACAGGATAGAGGAATTGATTAGGCGGGTGAAAAAAACCGCCAAGTCAAAATACCGGGCCAGTGAGAGGCTGGAACAGCACCACCGGCTGGCCAGGACATCGGTTGCCCTCTTGTCCAGCAGCCTTCTGTGCCTGCTCATGGTGCAGGTGCTGGGAGTGGAGATTGGTTACTCAGACCGGGAACTGAACATAGCAGAGCTGATACTTGCCTTTTTCGTCCTGGTGTACTCCCTTCTGCTTGGTCAGGAGCATTTCAACACGCGTTCCGAGGACATGAATAGAAACGGTACTCAACTGAGCAGTTTTACCAGGAAACTGGCCGGTATGTTGGAAAGAGACGTGGATGAGGCAGAATACCAATCCCTGGTAAACAAGTACTATGAAATCCTGGATAAAGGCGAGAGCCACAAGACCATTGATTTCATGTTTATCCGCATAGAAAACAGGCCGGCAAAAGCCGGAGATTGGCCATTTTATATCGCCAACCTCATCAGGGCCTACTTCTGGTATTTCATACTTTTCAGCCCCTATCTGCTGGCGATTCTGGTAGCGGTCACATCGCTGTTTTTGATTGTGGCAGGCGTACTAAGCTCCAATAATGTGATTAATTAGTATCCGTTCAGAATAGCTTCTTTTTTGTCATACCGGATTTGCTCGTCAAGCCAAAGTCTGTCATGCCGGGCTTAACCGAGACACTAAATCCTGTCACGCCGGGCAGAGCCTGGCCCGGCCTGCGAGCCGGACACCCGGCGTCTTTCCATATTTAATTCTGGCACGATGCCGGCTCGGAGGCCGGCATGACAAACCATGGCCGAAATTACACACCGGTTCATCGAACCAGGGCGAGTAAAACCTTCAATTTCATTCGTGTCAGGAACGTCCCCGTCTGCAATAAAAACGGACTGATCTCAAACTTTCTCATTTTCCCTCCCGTCATCCTCTTGCGGCAGGAACTTAAATACAGCAGGCTTTCGGCGCGGGTCACTCCCACGTAGAACAGCCGCTTCTCTTCTTCAAACCTCCTCTCGTCCAGTTCCCGTCCCCTATGTTTGTGCGGAAACGTGCCGTTTTCCAGACCCACCAGAAAGACCACCGGGTACTGGAGCCCTTTTGAACCGTGGATGGTCTGGAACCTTATGGAAGAAACGGCCTCTTCTCCAAAGGCATGCTTTAAGAAGCTCTGATAATATGCCGCCTGCCGGTTCAGGCGGTACAGAATGGCAAAGTCCTTCCAATCCAGGCCCTCTGATTCCCTGAGCCGCTGCATTTCCGAGGTTATCCACTTTCCTTCTGCCAGACTAGTATGGCAAATCTTATGCACCACAGGGTAATTATGCCTGAAGATTGTTCTGTCCGAGGTTTTTCCAGGCACCAGTTTTTTCCGGAGTTCCCGGGGCTTGGTTTTAAAAATCGTATTAGCGTAACTTAGAATACTGGAAGTTGAGCGATAGTTAATTTCAAGCTTGATTACAGAGAGCCCGGGAAAGTCATCAAACAGTCTATTGATGCAATCAGGATCCGCCCCGCGAAATCCGTAAATGGCCTGATCGTCATCTCCAACACAAAACAGGTTCTGCTGCGGCGCGGCAAGAAGTCTAACCAACTCCAGTTGGTCCGGACTGGTGTCCTGATATTCATCTACCAGCACGTATTGGCACATGTCCTGGTAATACTTTAAAACCTCCGGGTTTTCTTTTAACAGCTTAATGGCCAGATAAACCATGTCGCCGAAGGTAAGTGCGTTTTGCTCCAGCAGGAATGTTCTGAAACGCGTCCGCAATTTCTTTTTCAAAACTTCAGGGCCACTTTTTTCTGAAACCAAGAGCTTTTTCCCCTGCAATTCATCACTATTCCGGCTGGGAAAGAAAGGAGATTCCACCAACTGAGATATCTGATCCAAGGAGCCGGGAAGGGCATACGTTCGCTTTATTTCCCTGATAAAATGTTCTCTTTCGGATGCGTCCAGCACTCTCGGCAGACGCTTAAAACCGAGCCGGGCCCAGTTGGGATTGTCCGACACTTTGTCTTTGATGAGGCGCAGTCCCAGACTATGAAAAGTGCACGCCTTGGGACATTCCACACCATGAAAACCAAGTTCCTTTAATTTCACTGCCGCCCGTTCAGACATTTCAGCGGCAGCGGCTTCGGTAAAAGTAAGAGCTACAAGATTTACCGGTTTTACCCCTGATTGGATGAGATATACGATCCTGTTGGTCAGAACAAAAGTTTTTCCGGAACCGGCGCCTGCCAGCACAAAGAGAGGACCTCCCTTGCCATGATCAAAAAGAACGGCTTGTTTCTGGTTGGGATTACAGGAGGATACTAAGGGGGATTCTTTTTTGGTATCGTGGAAAGTGGATGAAAACAAAACGAACCTCTTTCCAACAGATATGCTTTAAAGCTCCTGTAAAACAGGAAGAAAAACTTACCTAACTGCACTGGAAAAAAGATTATGAATATCGATTTTGTGATAATTCAGCGGCTTCTTTCTTCGCCTTGCGCCGGGCAGCGGTACGTTTCCGCTTTTTTTCGTCTGAGGGTTTCTCATATCTCTGTTTTTTCTTTACATCTGATATGATTCCGGACTTTTCACAGGATTTTGACCAGCGCTTAAGGGCCCTTTCAAAGGACTCACCGGGTTTTATGATTACTCCAGTCACTTTTTTACTTTTTCACCTCTTTTCTTTCGTTGCGCTTTAAAGGTATCAAGGGGGAAATCTAATGTCAACTCGTTAAAAAAATGTAACCCTATCTCCTGAAAGCGAAACTCAGAGTTGTTTTTCACCTTTTTTCCCCGAAAAATACAATAACCATTATTTTTCCATTATTTCGGTGAAAAAAGTACCCTATTGTTGGTGCGAAACACCTTAAAAAAACACAGTTTCTTAATTATTAGGTACGGTAATACCCCAGAAGTAAAGTAAAATTGATAAATAGTCGATAAAATAGTCGTTATAAACCCATCAGGAGGCTAACAGTGTTAAAGTTCTATAATGTCATTTGGATTTTTTGCGCGGCAGGGCTTTTTCTTGCTCATTGTGAAAAAAAGCCTGAACCACCGGTAATCGAGGAAGACTTGCTCCCCGAATATGGAATGGACCTTATAGAAGAGCCGGACCTTGAATCTGTGGAAGAAGACGTCCTTGAGGAAGAATTTATGGGGATGGATGAAGAAGAGACGCCTGAAATAGAAGAACGTCTAGAAACCCGGGCTTTGGAAAAAGCCCCAGTAAAAAAACCAGTCCGTGAAGCGTCATCTTTAAACGGCGATGGAAAATATGTGGTCCAGGTGTCCATATTTAAAAGCGAAAATGATGCGATTAAATTAAAAGACAAACTAGCTGACATGGGTTTTCCAGCATACGTGGCGGATATCACGGATCCTGTTCCCACCCTGGCAGGGACTTATCACCGTGTCCGAATTGGGTCATTCAGAAGTCTGGAAGAAGCCCAGGCATTTGGGGAAAACACGCTCAGGCCAATGCAATATGACTTCTGGGTAGATCTGAAATCAAATGATTCTAAAACCATCAGGACCCGGTCAGCAAAACCTGTTTACAAAAAACCGCCTTCTGTGTACAAGCCCCCTGTGAAAAAGGTTGAACCTATCAAACCTCCTCCTCCAAAAAAAGAAACCAAAAAAATAAAGAAAAAAGCAAAATTACCTGTTAAAAAGGTTAAACCAGAAAAAAAACCGGAGATAAAAAAAGAAACCGTAGTAAAAAAAGACAAAAAAGAAAAACCTGAGGTAAAAAAGATGGAAGTAAAAAAACCTGAGGTAAAAAAGGAAATTACTGAAAAAAAAGGAGAGAAAGAAAAAGCAAAATCCGCTACTAAAAAACCTGAGGCAAAAAAAGAGACTACTATAAAAAAAGAAGATAAAGAAAAACCGAAACCCAAAAAATCCCAGGCAAAAAAACCTGAGGCAAAAAAAGAGAAAGCCAAGGAGAAAAAAGCAAAATCCGCTGCTAAAAAACCAGCCACCGCTCCTAAACCCAAAAAAGAAACCCCCAAACCAGAAGAAGATGATTGGGACGATCTGGGTGATGTAGAAATCGGGGATGACTGGGAAGTAAATGATGAGGAATGGGATTCCTGGGAATAGCCTCCGGTATGAGGATATAAATAGGCGTTCTGTTAAAAGCCCTCAATAACGAGGACGGAGATCTCGCTCCCATCCGTCCCCTCACACCTCTCTCCTTCCTTTATTACATTTCCAATTTATGGAAGAACAGTCATTATTCCTATTCAACACGGCTTCGGGTAAAAAACAAGAATTTACCCCATTACAGTCGGGCAGGGTCAATATGTATTGCTGCGGGCCGACAGTGTATAATTACGCCCATATCGGAAATTTGAGGACTTATGTCTTTGAGGATTTTTTGCGCAGAGCGCTTGAATACCTCGGTTACCAGGTTAAACACGCCGTCAATATCACAGACGTGGGGCACCTTATTTCTGACGCTGACACCGGTGAAGACAAAATGGAAAAGGGGGCGCGGAGAGAAGGGAAATCTGTCTGGGAAATAGCGGATTTTTATACAGAACACTTTTTCACCGATTGGAAACGGTTGAATCTTACTGAACCCACTACCTGGCCCAGGGCAACAGATAATATAACCGAACAGATACAGCTGGTTAAAACCCTGGAAGAAAAGGGCTACACATATCAGGCTGATGATGGGATTTATTTTGATACACTTGCATTTCCGAGGTATGGAGATTTTGCACATCTGGAGGGTGTGAGCCAGGAAGCGGGGATACGCGTAGCGGTAACAGAGGGTAAACGGAACCCGACGGATTTCGCATTATGGAAATTTTCTCCAGAAAACAAGAAAAGGGCCATGGAGTGGGATTCCCCCTGGGGAACCGGGTTTCCCGGCTGGCATATAGAGTGCTCTGCCATGGCAATGAAACATCTTGGAGATACGCTCGACATTCATTGTGGAGGCACAGATCACATCCGGGTGCATCACACAAATGAGATCGCCCAGTCGGAATGCGCCACCGGGAAAACCTTTTCACGATTCTGGGTTCACGGCGGATGGCTGCTCGAATCAAGGGGAGACGGCCCCGGTAAAATGTCCAAATCAAAAGAAGAATTCGTACGGCTGGATACCCTTTTGGAAAAAGGATTTGCACCCATGGATTACCGGTATTTCTGCATGACTTCCCATTACAGGAATTACCTGGCCTTCAGTTGGGAGAATTTACGTTCCGCCCGAAATTCCTTAAAAAGTCTCCACAACCGGATTAGGCCTTTTGTTTCTCAGCCGACCAGTGTGGCCTCTGATAAGGGAAAAGAATGGCTGAGAAAGTTTATCACAGCAGTCTGTGATGATCTAAATATTCCGCAAGCGCTGGCGGTCCTGAATATCATGCTTAAAGACATTGACCTGCTGGAAGGTGAAAAGGGGGCGCTTACTTTAGAATTTGACAAAATCTTGGGTCTGGAACTGGACAAGGTCGAAGATAAAAGCGACGACTCTCCAGGGGAACTGGAGGATGAATTGTTATGTTTAATAAAAGAACGGGACATGGCCAGGGAAGAAAAAAATTTTAAACGTGCTGATGAAATCAGGGATATTTTCATTGCGAGGGGGCTTGCATTGAAAGACGGCCCGCAGGGCACAACCTGGGAAGTGATATCTTAACGGAGGTAATCGTGACTGATCTAAATACAAAAAAGAGTAATGAAAAAGATAAAAAGGATGATCATTCCCTGGAGAAAGAGATTCATGAGTCTTTTATCAAGGGAAGAAAAATATTTTTATGGAAACCCGTTGAAGATGAAGAAGCTGAAAAGATAGTTAAGCAGCTTTTATATCTGGATTCACAAAACCATAATGACATCACTTTTTTTATCAATAGCCCGGGCGGCGTGATCACTGCCGGACTTGCGGTATATGATTGCATGCAGGCTATTGAGTCGAAGGTTGCCACGGTGGTCTGCGGACAGGCGGCCAGTATGGGGGCGGTGTTATCAGCAGGCGGAGCAAAGGGTAAGCGCCATGCCTGGCCCAGGGCCAGGATAATGATCCACCAACCTCTGATATCAGGCCATGTATACGGCCCGGCATCTGATATCAACATCCAGGCCGAGGAAATGCTGCGAATCCGTAATGAATTGAACGAGATACTCTCTAAACATACCGGTAAATCCACCAAGCAAATTGAAGAGGACACTGAACGCGACAACTTCATGACCTCAGAAGAGGCCAAGAAGTACGGCCTGATAGACATCATTGACAGTAAAACCTAGGCCATGAATGTTTTTCATAAAGTCAGGTCCGGCCTTGCAAAAACCAGGGAAAAAGTAACCAGAGAGATTAAAGGGACGATAGGAAAAGGCAAGCTCACCGAAGAAACCCTGGAAGATCTCGAGGCCCTGCTAATTTCAGCTGACATCCGGTATGAAGCGACGTCTGAAATTATTGGTGAAATCCGGAAAAAATGCCTGGGAGCAGACCTGTCCAGTGAGAATCTTCTGAGGGATCTTGAGAAAATCACGGGTCAAATCCTGGTTGAATCCCCTCCCATCGGCCATAAAATTCTTCCTCATGTAATTTTAATCCTGGGTGTTAATGGTGTGGGAAAAACAACCTCCATAGCCAAACTTGCCCATTTTTATAAAAACCTCGGGAAGAAGGTATTAGTGGCAGCCGGAGATACGTTCAGAGCTGGCGCCATAGAGCAGCTGGAGATATGGTGCCAGAGGGCCGGTGTTGAAATAGTTAAGCATCAGGAAAAATCTGACGCTGCGGCCGTTGTTTTCGATGCCTATTCAGCTGCAAAATCCAGAGGACACGATATTATGATTGTAGACACCGCCGGAAGACTGCACAACAAAGAAACTTTGATGGAGGAGTTAAAGAAAATAATACGGGTTCTGAAAAAACACCGGGATAATCTTCCGGATGAGACCCTTTTGGTCATAGACGGAAATACCGGACAGAATGCCCTGCCCCAGGCAATGGCCTTTAACCAGGTCCACCCCTTGGACGGTTTTGTAGTGACCAAACTTGATGGGACGGCAAAAGGCGGTGCGCTCATCTCCATCAATTATGAAATGAAAATTCCTGTCCGCTGGATAGGCGTGGGTGAAAAATTGGATGATCTGATTCCTTTTTCCAAGGAAGAATACGTGAAAGGGATATTCCGGGATGAGGAAATCGAAATCCCCCTGGAACAGCAGGCTGTCAGGGACGAGTATAAGGGACTGATTTCTTGATGAGTAGGGAGTTGTGAGAGGGGAGTGGGGAGTATTGAGCCAAGAGTTTAGGAAAATGAAAGGAGAAAGTAGAGAGAAAAGGGATCAGGGTTCAGGTGTCAGGAGTCAGGCTCATCCCTGGCCCCTAACCACTGGTCCCTGGAAACCCTCCCTGCTCCCTACTCCCCACTCCTTACTTATAAAACCCATTGCCCCACTTTTTTCCCTTTTAATCGCTATTCTCATCCTTTTAATACCGGGATGTAGAAAAGAGGAGTTTCAGATAGATAAAAAATTTGTAAACTTATATGTTGAACTGAGGCTGGCTGATCTGGGAAACCGGAATAACGAAAAAAAGGCAACAGAGTCCAGGAAAATTATCTTTTCTAGTCACGAGGTAAAACCAGAGGAATTTGGCTCTTACCTCGATAAAATCATAAAAAGACCTGAAATCTGGGCAGAATTTCAAAATCAGGTTCTGGAAAGCCTTAAAGAAATAGAGAAAAAGCACAAAGGAGAATAAGATGGCAGCAGAAAACATCACCGCCCTGACAGATAGTAATTTTAACCAGGAGGTCCTACAGCAGACGGGAGTTGTGCTGGTTGATTTCTGGGCGCCATGGTGCGGGCCATGCAAAATGATTGCTCCTATTGTGGAAGAAATCGCCGGAGAATACGCTGGAAAAATTAAAGTAGGCAAACTAAACACTGATGAAGCCCCGCAGACAGCAGCTAATTTTGGAATCCGAAGTATTCCAACCCTCATTATCTACAAAGACGGCAAGCCAGCGGAACAGATTGTCGGAGCCATACCAAAAAACCAGATTACTGAAAAACTCAACAGTGTTCTGGAGTAGCATATTACGGTCCCTCTTTTTTTATCATACTGGCTTTTTATCAGCTTTGTTTCGGCAAGCCAATCAGATACTGATGCCGGGATTGGCTGGTTTCCTTTTACCGAGGGAATGGAAAAAGCGGCCAGTCAGGGGAAATATGTCTTCCTTGATTTCTATGCAGACTGGTGCACGTACTGTCATTTACTTGACAACACCACTCTCAGAGACTCGTCAGTCGTAAGAGAGCTGGAGGACAATTTCGTGAGCATCAAAGTGAACACGGAAAGTAAAGAAGTTATCCGCTGGCAGGGGAAACCGACAACGTACAGCGAGTTTTCTACCAGCATGGGAGTAATGGGCTTGCCGACGCTCATGTTTTTAAACCATAAGAGCGAAGTTATAGGAAGCTACCCGTATTTTGCCGACGAAAACATGATGCTCAAGTTGCTGACCTATATTTCTTCCGGCTCACGAGGGCGTAATGAATCTTTCCAAGAATTTCTCAGCCAATATAAGCAATGACATTTTTATTCTGGATAGTAGCGGCTCTCTTAGCCCATACCTATGTTTTTTACCCTGTCTCCCTGATTATTCTGGGCTGGATATTCAGTAAATATCATTCAAAATCCTCGCATCCGCGGAACAAAGTTTCAATTATTATCGCAGCTTACAATGAGGAAAAAATAATAGAAGAAAAAATACGAAACTGCCTTGAGCTGGATTATCCCGAAGGTCTTCTGGAAATAATTATCGGATCAGACGGCTCCACGGACAGAACCAACACCATCATAGAGCGGCATCCAGATCGCAATAAGATCAAATTTTATCCATTCGAGGTGAACGCGGGCAAAGCCGCTGTTCTCAACCAGTTGACAAATAAGGCCAGCGGAGACATCCTTCTGTTTTGTGATGCCAATACCATGCTGTTGAAAAATTCCGTTCAAAAGCTGATCTCGAATTTCAAAGACGATGAAGTCGGGTGTGTGTGCGGCCGGCTGATACTTCAGGACTCCACGGGTTCTTCACTCGGAAAAGGGGAGAGTTTATATTGGGCGCTCGAATCTGAAATAAAAAAGCTTGAGGGTGGTCTGGGAATCGTCCTCGGTGCAAACGGAGGCGTTTATGCCATTCGTAAAGAACTGTATCGAAAGATACCCGAGAAAAAAACTATCATGGATGATTTTTTCATCACAACTCAGGTACTGGTAAATCGAAAAAGCGCCGTATATGAACCTCTGGCGATTGGAAGCGAACAAACATCTGTTGACAAATACGGAGAATTCAAAAGGAAGGTTCGCATAGGCCAGGCAAATTTCAATATGTTCAAAAGCTATCTGGCGTTATTGAACCCCAGGCTCGGCGTGGTGGCCTACAGTTTTTTTTCCCATAAATTCCTCCGGTGGCTGGGCCCTGTTCTTCTCCTTGCGCTCTTTCTGTTAAACTTGATAATACTGTTCACCGGGGCATCCACTGCTTTTTACTGGTTACTTGCTGCTGCTCAGACTTTTCTGTATCTGCTGGCCCTTATGGGCTTTTTTGCCAATAGAAAAAAGCAAAAGACCGGCATTATACTCACCTTACCATTCTACTTTACCTCTATGAACATCGCCTTGTTCTGGGGAATGATTAAGGCTATTCTCGGGAGTGATGGGGGTATGTGGGACCGTATAGAAAGGGCAGAACCAGGCACTCCGACCTGATCGTCCTTGGGCAGGAATAAAAAAGAATCATTCAAGCAGCGTTGAATATCTATGGCAAAGGCAATCTGGAACCAGGGACGGCAATGCGCCATGCTGAGTCAGGCGAAGCATGATGGTGCTGTATCTCCTGTGGGAAGGTTATAAACCGTCACCCTACCCGATAGACTTCACCGGGCATAATTCCAACACCCGCCTATCCCATAATATTTATATTAAAACCATCATACCTGCAGTTTACTTGTCATGGCCACACGCTCATTTATACTTCTTCTCTTTCTCGGTAAAATATCCTTCGCGGGAATGGCTGTGGGCGCCGCCGCCGGCATGTCCCATGACCCATCTGTTTCATTCGCCTATTCAGTCTACCTTTATTACAAGTTTGACGAGCAGGTCATGCTGGGCCTTAACTCCGGACAGCAGCAACAGGGCATCCCTGTCCTGGGGAGCGTATACATGCGCCTTCCTTTGGGGTCTGTGTTCATGCCAGTGGCAACTGGTGATCTGGGCTATTTCATGCATGACCAGGACAGCGGACTCTTATGGAAAGCCGGAGGCGGTATTGACTGGAAAAACGGCGAGCGTTCCAGTATCCTGCTCTTGGGCGGATACGAAAAGAAGGGTGCGGAGGCTAATATCTATTCCAGGCTCGGTCTTCTGCTGGAATTTTAGTCATTTCCAGGTGTCTGTATCCAGCAGGGCGAGCATGTCACATAACTTGTATCCAGTTGTAAGGGATTCCCTCCCTGTCCTGGCCAAACGGATCTGCCATTCCTTGCCTTTGAACTGGGCCATGATTTCAACAGTATCCTCATTTTCCCAAACGATTCCCTGAAAGGGTTTGAATCCAGCGCAGCTGGCCGAACCGGTAGCTTTGCCCTTTCCGGAGATTTGAGAGTTCAGGCCGATCAATTCACCAAATAAGTCCTCAGGACCTCTGGTTGTATCAATAATAAATACCCGTATTCCCCAGAGTTTACCTTTCTTAAAACCCAAAAGTGTCTCATTTCTCTGATTGTCCCTGAAGGAGACTTCTCTCAGATTCCCGTTTTCCAATTCCTGGAATTCGATGTCGGGATATGCTTCAAACACTTCTTCCTTTGAAGCCCCCCAATGCAGATAATAATGCCCCAGGACAATTTTGTCTTTTTTGTCTAACGGGCGAATTGTTCCTTCGGGAATTTTGGCTTCTTTTGGTTGCTTGTAATAACCCTGTAATTCTATTCCTTTCAGTGCCAGCTTACGCTGTTCCATTGCCAATGGAATATCAGGATCATATTTCATGGCGGAATCAAAGCACTCAACAGCATGGGCGAATAACTCTCTTTGGAGATACGCCTTTCCCAGGGCGAACCATAAGGGCGCGTTTTCGTGATACAATTTCACCAACGGATCCAGGATTTCAATGGCGGAAGTAGCTTCTTCCCAATCCCTTTCCTCAATCTCTACCGCTTCCACCAGTTTTGCCCGAGAGGGTTTCTTACCAAGCGTCGCCAGGGCCCATCGGTACATTTCATTCCCATCCTGTTTCATCAACTTTTCGTACGTTTTCCTGGCGGCATCCAATCGCCCTGAAGCTTCCCATAACAGAGCCTCTGTGAATCGGACTTGTGAATTATTCAGACCAATATGTTTCGCATGTTCAACGACCAGAGCAGCACTATCATCCTGTCCCAATTTGTAATAAGTAAAAGCGAGCAGATCATAGGGAGCCTCCGGCGCGCCGCCCATAAGCGAGACAGCTGTTTTAAACTCCTGGGCGGCCTGGGTATATTTTTCCTTTTTTAATAGACATTCACCCAATCCAATATGCGGAAGGGCGAATGCGGGTGAAGCCTCAGAGGCCATCTCGTATTCCTGCGCGGCCCGGTCAAGTTCACCGGTTTTCCAGAAAAAAGCCCCGAGTTTGTACCTTAAAAGCGGGTGTCCCGGATCGATCTCAAGCGCTTTCCGGTATAAACCAATAATCTTTTTTTTACTTTCGGCATTACCCGCCCCCTGCACTGACTGAAGAAAATCAGTTAGCCTTTCGTATACAGGTATGGCTTTTCCATCTAATTTCAGGGCCTCCTCCAGACTGGTTATGGCCTGGTCCTGCTTTCCCTGTATCCAGTATTCCTCTGACTGAACCAACAACTGCCGTATAGGCGGTTCGATATCCTCATAATTTTTCTTAATGCTGTAATCTCTCCCTGCTACTATTTTTGTGTCCGCAGAAACACCAAAGGCAGTCTCCTTTAATACCACTGCCCGTCGATTCAGCTTATTAATCAGGTTTTTTCCGCCAATCACAAGAAGGACAGACAGGGTTACCAGTAACAGCAACCAGGATAACCACTTACCGGTTCTATTCATTATGAAAACTGGATCTGTTCTTTAATTGAGAAAATGGAGTAAGTTTTTCCTTAGAATCCTTTGATCGCAACAGCTTGTTTAAAGCCTTGTTCTTTATCTGCCGGACCCGTTCCCTGGTAAGCTTGAGTTCTTTCCCAATCTCATCGAGGGTGAACTCCCGGGAGTAATTGATGCCGTAATACATCCTCAATACCTTTTGTTCGGCTTCAGCCATTTTATTGAGCACTTCGTCCACGATCCTGCGCAGTTCTTTTTCTTCGTTTTCCTTAACCTGGTCTCCTTCTCCTCCGATCATATCCAGCAGAGAGGACTCAGTCCTGCGGTTTTCCGCTGAGGCAAGCAGAGGGGCGTCCAAGGAGATTTCCACCAGCTTATCCATAACTTCGATTATGTCCTGCTTATTATCCTGAAACACCTCCATCTCAAGAGTTTTCTCATAATTCCCATTATTTTGCAAAAGGGCCTTTTTAAACTTATTCACCAAAGCCAGTTTATTTGGAGGAATCCGCATTGCTCCAACCTGCTCAAAAAGAGCCTTCTGGATGGTTTGCCGAATCCACCAGACTGCATAAGAAATAAACTTAACCCCTTTTTTAGGATCAAAGCGTTTCGCAGCTTTATACAGGCCCAAATTCCCCTCATTAATCAATTCCAGCAGGGCAAGCCCCCTTCCTCGATAATGTCGGGCAATTGATACCACAAACCTGAGATTGCCAACCAGGAGACGATGTAAGGCCTTTCGATCTCCTTTTTTTACACTTTTAAGGATTTCCTTTTCTTCTTCAGGCGGAATTAATCCATATCGGTCAAGGTCCCGAAAATATAATTGTTCGCTGTAGTTCACTAGCCGGTTCCTCTCTTATGCTTCAGGAGTTCACTCAGGTTAATATAATAAGTAAAGAATCTGGGTATCCAATGTCTATTTTTCCACATTATTTACCAAACCGGTATTGCCTCATCTTTGCATTGCAGACCATCGGATCCTGCGGATAGAATAGCCTGGCAGCCTGATATACCTATATTGTTCATTCAGCCTTTTACTTTTACTTTTACTTTATTTTTAACTGATGTTCTAATTTTCTGGACATGCCCATAAAGATCTCAGAAATTTCAGATTTCGGGTTTTTAATTACCACAGGCATTCCTTCCTCTCCGCAACCGGCAGTCTCTGCGTCCAAAGGAATCTGTCCATAAAAAGGCACTTTTAAGGATTCAGAGAGCCTTTCGCCGCCGCCTTTTCCAAAGGGATATTGTCTTCTACCGCATTCACCGCAATTAAAATAACTCATATTCTCAATAACTCCCAACACCGGAATGGACACCTGCATAAACTTTCTCAGGCATTTTTCGGACTCCCACAGACTGATTCTATGGGGCGCTGTAACCATTATTACTCCGGTCAGGGGTGCCGCCTGCATAATGGCTGACTGGACCGCTCCCTGCCCTGCAGGCAAATCAATAAACAGGTAATCCAATTTTCCCCAGCAGACTTTGTACAACAGGTTTCTCGCCAGCCTGGGAGCCAGTGGCTTCCTCCAATCATGCCCTGCCAGGCCTTCTCCCAGCATCGCCATGGAAAACAGCCTTATCCCGTCAATCACGATGGGATGGATTATGTCATCCTCCGCCAGTTCCGGGCCCTCAACGATATTGAACAAGTGGTTCAGCGATGGTCTGTGAACATCCGTATCCATGAGACCAGTTTTATATCCCGATTGGCCAAGTGCTACGGCGATGTTCGCTGCTGAAGTTGACTTACCCACCCCTCCTTTCCCCGAAGCGACAGCTATGAGGTTTTTCACATCTTTCAGGTTCGCAAGCATCTTCTCTGTGAGCTGGTTTTTCGCTTTAGGTTTCCGGGTTTCATACGCGATATGAATTTCAGCCGGCCTTATACCGCTTTTATTTCTAAGCACTGCCTGACATGATTCCCTTAGGTTTTCTTTAAGATGTCTTAAGGATATGGGAATTGCCAGATTACATCTTACCTGGTCCGTCGATGCTTCAACCTTCTTTACCAGGCCAAGATCACAGATATTTTCGTGTAATTGCGCTACTTCAACCAGACAGAGGAGTTTTTTAATCTCATTAATGGTTAATTTCGCCATTTTTTGGATGATAAACCCTTGTACCGCAAAATTTGATAAAAAATATAGAAAATTACGTGCATGAGCCTCATAGGTAACTAAAAAGGGATTCTTCCCTCTGTTTCTCTTTGTTGCTTTTTTTCGGCCTACATTTTATTTTAATCCCGATTTTTTCATAGGATTTATCCCTTATTTATTGTTTATTGTATATCCAGAAAAATTTTTCACCATGTTGAAATCCCCCATCAAACCCGTCCTCCCTTTCATTCTTGCCATGATCCTTCCTTCCTTTGGACAAAGCGGTTTGGAGGACAAAATTACACAGAGGCAGCTTCTTCAGGAACAGGGAATCACAAACCTCACTCCGGCCCAGATTGATTCCCTGAAAAGGCTGAAGAGAGGCCAGGACAAACAGAAAATAGAAGGTCAGGAGCAGACAACCGTGCTCGACTCTTTAATCCAGGGCCCGGTCAAAGCTGATTCTCTAGGTCTCCTGGACACGGGCCTGGCAATAGACACCATGCCCAGGCGCTACTCTCAGCGCATCTTTTCCCGGTCACCAAGCGCCTTGTTCGGCTCATTTCACAGTTCCGTGGGAAAAAGCCATATCCTGGGCGCAGGGGATGAAATAACCGTTTCTTTATGGGGTGATAAGGAAAAGCAATATAATGTTGCCCTGAATCCGGCGGGCAAGGTATTTCTGGAGGGGATCGGCCTGGTAAAACTCGAGGGTTATACTGCCGCGGATGCTGAGGACAAACTCAAGAAGAAATTTTCCAGAATCTATTCCGGCATCCGGAGGGGCACTGCCCATGTGGAAGTTTCCAAAATTAAGCCGGGGCCGGTAAAGGCCTTTGTGCTGGGTGAAGTCCAGCTACCGGGAGGGTATGTTTTCAGCGGCAATACCAGTATTTTATCCGCCTTTTATTATGCCAAGGGGCCGACTGACATCGGCACAGTCAGGAATATCAAGCTGACCAGGGGTAAGAATGAATTCTTTCTTGACCTCTATGAATACCTTCTCAGGGGAAATACCCTCAGCCCCAACAATCTTCAGGACGGAGACATCCTCTTTTCCGGCAGGGCTGAATTGCTGGTTGAAATTGACGGGGACGTTGGACGGCCTGCCATATACGAACTTAAAAAAGGAGAAGGCATCAAGGAACTGCTGGCATATGCCGGGCATTTAAATCCCACCGCCGCCACTCACAGGATAACCCTGAAACGGATTTTCGAGGACGGGAGACTGGATTTTCTTGATCTGCCGCCCCCCCAGGATTTCCTCTCCGGGAAAGCCCAGTTTGAATTAAAAGACGGAGACCATCTGCTGGTAGAAGAATCCTCGGAGCTGTCGGAAAAATTCATTACCGTTACCGGGCCGGTAAAATATGAAGGGACCTATCAATCTGAAGGGCTGAAAACAGTCTCTGATCTCATTGAAAAAGCCGGAGGACTTAAAGAAGAGGCTTACCTGGGCCGGGTACATATTTTACGGTTTCAAACCGATGGTTCCAGCGAGCTTTTTTCCTATTCCCTTAAGGACACTACCCTGGAATCAATAGCGTTGCAGGGTAAGGACAATGTGATTCTCTACAGCAAAAAGGACATGTTCGCGCCGGACAGCGTTGAAATTGCCGGTGCGGTCCTGAACCCGGGCAAGTATCTCTACAGTAAAGGCATGACTGTAAAAGGCCTGGTTTTAAGGGCCGGAGGATTTCTGCCCAGCTATGAAAGGGGCCGAGCCATATGCTTCCGGCCCAAGACAAGGGACAGGCAGGTGGAGAGTCATACGGTAAAGCTTGACGGGGGGCTGGAAGACACGGGAGAGGAATTTGAGTTGGTGGCCAGGGACTTTGTGTTAATTCCCGATGATCCACACTGGTATAACAAAGAGGTCGTGACCCTGGCAGGGCAATTTAAATATCCGGGGAAATACTCTTTGCTTTTTCCGGGCGAGCGGTTATCAGCAGTTATTTCCAGGGCGGGAGGCCTTAAAAAAGACGCCTACGCGCTTGGATTCAGGTTCTTCCGAAAGCAGAACAAGGTCGGCCGGATAGGGATAGACCTGGAAAGGGCCCTGAACAAACCAAAAGGCCAATTTAATGTACAGATGATGGGGGGCGATAGTATCTTCATTCCTGAAAAGCAAATGACGGTAAAAGTCAGGGGTGAGGTGGGGTTTCCCACTAGCGTGTTGTACAAAAAAGGCGGTTCGGTTAAGTATTACATCTCCCGCGCCGGCGGATTTACCCGCCTGAGTGATAAAAAGCGGGTGATATTGGAATACGCCAACGGAGAGACTACCAGTGATTTTTACCGGAAGCCCGATCCCGGCAGCGTTATTTTCGTTCCCAGCCGTCCCGAACCGGAACCCATAGACTGGTTTAAGGGGATAAACGCGGTAGTGGCTACCCTGGGGGCATCTGCGGCCCTCATACTTTCCATCATAGCGATAAATAGAGCACTGGAATAAAAAATCACAGGCCTTTTCCCTGGAACCGGGAACGGATTAACCTCCAGATAAAATAACTGTTCCCGAAAAGATACCTGCGCCACAACCGCTTCGGCTCCATCACCAAGCGGAACAGCCACTCCAGGCCCAGTCCCTGTATGAAGGGCGGCGCCTGACGCACTTTACCGGCGTGAAACATAAACGCGGCACCTACCCCGAGCATTACGCAATTTTCCAGCTTGTTCCGGTTATGGAACATCCAACGCTCCTGTTTTGGGGACGACAGTCCCACAAATACTATCCTGGCCCCGCATTCAGCAATTTTATCCACAACCGTCTGGTTTTCCTCCTCAGTCAACGGTCTGAAAGGAGGGGCGTGATATCCCGCAATGACAAGCCCCGGGTATCTGGCTTTTAATTTTGCTGATAACAGAGCTAAAACTTCATCCGTACAGCCATAAAAGTAGACTGGATATGCCCCGGCCTCGGCCATTTCCAGCACTTTAAGCATGAGCACCGGCCCGTACACCCTGCCGCAGTCCCTGTACCCCCTGGATTTTAGTATCCAGACCAGGGGCATACCGTCCGTGGTCACCATGTCCGCTTGGTTTTCAATCTCCATCAACTCCGGGTCCCTGAGCGCGCACACAAGGTTGTAGACCGGGGCGACTGAAACGAACTTAGTCCCACCGCCTTTAAGCCATTTCTCAATCCTGGAAACCGCCCGCTCATAGGTGAGGGGATTGACCTTCATGCCGAGGATTTCTTCTTGTTTCATGCTGTATAGTGTCAGACTTGATGCATTATAGCCTTCTCATAAAGTTAAATTTGTTAAATTTCTACCTCAATTCACATTGCAGATTTATTTAATTTTTCCAATTGAATGATTATACGGATCCTGCCAGGAGTACTAATAACTGTCTGAATACACACCATGGCAAAATTAATCTCAGAAATACCGTTGATCCATTACCTGAGAATTCTCTATAAATCTAAACTTATCATAATAGCGCTCACCATCATAGTAGGCGCCAGCGCTGCCGTTTATTCTTTATTCATGCCTTTAAGTTATTCATCCAACTCGAAAATAATGTTGTCAGAAAAGGGCGGGGGAGGCGCAAGATTATCCGGACTTGGCGCGCTGGCCGCCAATCTCGGTTTCGCGCAGATGTCTTCGGATGGTCCTGAAATTTCAGCAGGTGACGTGTTGGACAGCCGCAGTTTTCTAAACCGGCTGAGAGACAAAAAATTTAAGACTGAGAAATTTAATGGCGAATTAAAGCGGCTCATCGAGATTATCGGGTTTGAGGATTACTCTGAAGCTGAAAAGAATTTTTATTTTATTTTGTCGCTCGCCAACAGTATTGAAATGTCCACCACCAAGGGTTCCAGGCTGATAAAATTGAAAGTAAGCGGACCTGAACCTCCGTTCTGTAAAGATTTAGCGGACACGATTATAAACGAATTAAACCTTTATTATGGAGAGCTACAGATTTCCAAGAGAAAGGCAGTCAGGATGTTTATCGAAAACCGGTTGAACGAAATATCTGAGGAATTGAAATACGAGGAAAATGTACTGAAAAACTTTCAGGAAAAGAACCGGGAGATCCATAATTCCCCTGAACTCTCACTCCGCCAAGCCAGGTTAATGCGCAAGGTACGAATCAAGGAAGAGATGTTCATTACAGTAACAAAAGAATTTGAGATCGCTAAAATTGAGGAAATAAAAGATACACCAACCATAAAGGTCGTTGATCCACCGGAAATCCCGCTTTATCGATCTTCCCCTCAGAGAAAGAAAATAGTACTGGCTTTCGCCTTTCTCGGATTCTTAATCGGATGCGTGCTGGCCATCGGCCTGGAGTACAGGCGTTCTATTTTTGAATATGTCCGCTCTGTCACTCATTAGGTCCATCCGGCAGGGCAAGCGGAACCGATTTGAATTTCCTCAAACAGGTGTTTTTCAGGCGTTTCAACACATCCCGTAATCCCCTGTAAGGCAGGCACGGCAGCGGCAGGCCCATGTTTCTTAAGAGAGAAATGGATTTCAGCAGGGCCCCCTGATAATGATTATACAACCGTTCACCCTGCTTCCCTATCCGGTAACCGGTATACCATACAATCCTGCCGGGGCTAATAATCCTGAAGTTATGGAAATGGTAAAATACTGGAAAATAAAATCCTTCTTTACCATAGTTGTATCGGACATTCCAGGGCGCCAGCATCTCCCGCTCATTTTGAGAAACACACACTTCCTGCGAAAATTGTTCAGTCCAGTTGTCCAGGTATTTTTGATCGCCGAATTTCCCGTCTTCGAGATGGCTATAACACCACCGCAGACATTGCTCCTGCCACCACTTTATTACCTTCTTGCCTCCCTCTGTATTAGTACACGTCAGGAATTGAACGCAATATATGCCATATTTCTCTGCCCATACATATTCGGGCGCGTACGCGTGCCTGGTAATGAAAACATCCTTACCGCTTTTTGACAATTCCTCCAACAATATCTCCGGCCCCTTAAAGAAAAACAGATCGGCGTCAAGGTATGTCACCTGGCTTATATCATGGGCCCTGTCAAATACGGCCGAGAAGCTAAAGGGTGTTACCGTCCAGCAGTATTCATTCTTCTTTCTTTTTTTCTTTACCGAAAGCAGTTCAGGGGTCTCCAGGTCCCTTACCGGGATTAGCGACACGTGCTGTAGACACAACATCCCTAGCTTCTGTTCTAGTGCCTCATCCATGCAAATAATCCATAAATGAAAGGACCGGCAATGTTCTTGAAGGGAAGCGTGCAGGGCCAGACCGGCAGGCAAAAAATTGCTGTCAAATAAAGTACAGAAGTGTTCTTT
>JBHPJW010000179.1:0-2803 GCA_042567505.1 Fibrobacterota bacterium | reverse complement strand
GCACTTTGAGGCGGCTGATGCCGAGCTGTGGGCCAAGGTGGCCAACATGCTGGTGGCCATGGTCGCAGTCATAGTCTTTTCCTGGCTGAGCAGGAAGTTTTACAGGCAGCAGCTCACTATCATTTTTTCGGGTTTCTGCCTGGTGTGTTTTGTAGCGTTCAGCCTGAGCCTCAATCAGATCGATGGGACTACGGCATGGCTCTTTTACCTGTTTGGCGACCTGTTCTCCACTCTGATGGTGGCCACGTTCTTCGTGTTCTTGAATGACAGCGTGACTCCAGACTCGGCCAAAAGGCTCTACGGCCTGGTGGGCCTGGGCGGGGTGTTGGGCGGCGCTTTTGGATCGATTACGGTCCGGGCCTTTGTGGACAGCGGGAATGTCTCCTCAACGACCTGGATGTGGGTATGTTTCGTTATCACCTTTATGATAACAGTTCTGGCAGTTTCGGCCGGCCGGTATGTGGCTAAGCCAGCGGATACCCGGAAAGATGAAGAGGCCCCGGAAGAAAAGAAAGAGCACCCGGCCCTGGCCGGCGCCAAACTGGTGTTCCGGTCCAGGTACCTTTTCTCCATCGTATCCATTGTGGGATTGTATGAAATTGTGTCAACCCTGGTTGATTACCAGTTCACCCGGACCATTCTGAACTTTGTGGAGAAACGCGAACTGGGAGCGGCTTTTGGATCTGCCTATGTTTACATGAACGTCACGGCTGTGATAGTCCAGCTTTTCTTGACAAGTTTTATCATGAGAAAGTTCGGGGTAAAGACCGCGCTTATGATTCTTCCTCTGGCTCTATTGGTGGTGTCTGCCGGTTACCTCATTCTGCCTGTGCTCATGGTGGGAATGCTGATGCCTTCGGCTGACGGAGGTTTGTCTTATTCTCTCAACCAGTCGGCCAAGGAGGCCCTGTACGTCCCAACCACCAGGGATGAGAAATACAAGGCCAAGGCTTTTATCGACATGTTCGTGCAGCGCTTTGCCAAGGTGCTGGCCATCGGCGTCACCCTGGTAATAACCGCCCTGTTCAAGGAATACGGCAGCGTACGCTGGCTTTCCCTGGGCACGGTGGTGGTGATAGCGCTGTGGCTGCTGGCGGTAGGTTATGCAGGCCGGGAGTTTGAAAAGAAAGCCCAGGGTTGAGACCTGGTAACGGCGTGCCGTCTTGCTCTCCATAGCACAAAGGGCGAAGGAGGGCGGCACGCCGCTACCCCCCATTTTGCTACTATTACCCGAATGGACCTGTTTCTGAATAAAGTTCTGGGAATCAGGAAGCAGGAGACCTCACGGGCCTTTCTGCTGTTTGCCTATATATTCTTGGTGATAGCTTCGCTGCTTGTGGTGAAACCGGTGGCCAACGCGCTTTTTATCAGCCATATCGGGATTGGCCGGCTGCCCCTGGCCTTTGTGCTGGTGGCCCTGTGCTCGGGCCTGCTGATGACGGTTTATGCCCGCTTGTCGGGCCGGCTGGAACTGGGCAGGCTGATGTCCGGATCGCTCATGATATGCATGCTGGTGTTTCTGATATTCAGGCTTTTGTTTGCTTATGATGTTTCCGCGGCTGTCTTATATTACGCCTTCTATATATGGGTGGCCATATACGGCATCATCATTGCCAGCCAGTTCTGGCTGCTGACCAACGTCATCCTCAACGTCAGGGAAGCCAAGCGATTGTTCGGATTCATCGGAGCCGGGGCCATTGCCGGCGGCATTTTCGGGGGCTACCTGACCAATTCCCTGGCTGAATATTTTCACAGCCGCAATCTGCTTTTCCTGTCGGTGTCCTTCCTGATACTGTGCCATGTTTTGCTCCAGGCAGTGCTGCGCCTGCCCCGGCCGGAGCCGCGCAGGTCCGGAACAGTCAGTACCCGGGAGCAGGCGTCTCCGGGGAACCCGCTGGGGGAACTGATGAAATCACGCCACCTTTCCCTGGTGGCTGGCATTGTGGGGATCGGAGTGCTGGTGGCCACCCTGGCCGACTTCCAGTTCAGGTTCCTGGCCTCCGAGGCCATTAAAAACGAGGATGAACTGGCCAGCTTTTTCGGCTTCTGGCAGTCCAACCTGAGCATTATCGCGCTGACCCTGCAGCTGTTTCTGACAGGCAGGCTTGTTAACCTGTTCGGGGTACATGCCAGCCTGTTTGTGCTGCCGGTCACATTGGCGGTTGGAGTGGCGGCCGTCATCTTTTCCCCGGCCCTTTGGAGCGCGGTCCTGTTGAAGGTCAGCGACGGGAGTTTTAAGCAGACTTTCAACAAGGCGGGAATAGAATTGCTGCTCCTTCCTGTCCCTGTCCAGCTGAAAAGGCAGATAAAGAGCTTTATCGACGTGTCCCTGGACAACCTGGCCACCGGCCTGTCGGGTGTGCTTCTGTTTGTGTTTACCACGGCGCTTGATTGTACAGTAAGGGGTATCGGTATGTTGATGGCGTTTTTCATCGCTGTATGGCTGGTCATGGTCATCCTGGTGAAGTCCTCCTACCTGCAGTCTTTCCGGGAGGCCATTGAGAACCGCACCCTGGACAAGGGGGATCCCGCGTCAGAATACAAGGCCGGTGAACTGCTTGATTTTCTGGACAAGATGGTGGAAAGTGGAAACAAGAGGCAGGTCCTTTATATGCTGGACCATATTGACAAAAAATACCATGAACACATGATGCTGGTTTTAAAAAAGATGCTGAAGTTCCCGTCTAAAGAAGTGCGGATAAGGGCCATGAAGGTGGCTCAGGAACTGAAATCTGATTTCTTTAAGGCGGAAGCGGTTGATATGCTCGCACAGAGCTCCCAGAAATTAAAAATTGAAGCCATG
>JBHPJW010000178.1:0-2898 GCA_042567505.1 Fibrobacterota bacterium | reverse complement strand
TTCAGGCCTGCTGAATACGCAGACAGGAGAAATGAAAACCAGTATTGAGCGCGGCTCACAGACGGAGTGAATACCAGCCACGCGACCAGCACGACCGGCAGGGAGCCCGAGATCCCGATTGCCGCCTTTATCATGAGGGGAATCTGTAAGGTTTTTTCGCTGTTGTCTTTCATAGCATGTTCCTCAACTTTCAATAGGTTAACGGTACCTTCTTCATGTTTCCTTTACCAAGCCTTTTAAACCGGCATTCCTGCCATACATCATTTTACCTTGAGTATCTCTCCCAGATTCAGGATGATCAGCATCTCCTTTTTGATCCGGACAATCCCATCTTTATATGCCTGCATATGCGGCGGCGGCGGCTCAATGACAGAACTTTTAACCTCAATAACATCGCCGATTTTATCAATGAGTAAAGCGATAGGATTGTCTCCCAGCAGGTCAAGGGAGAAACCGGCCGAAAAACCGCGTATTTGCCGCACTTCCTGCGTGGTTTTTAAAATCAACAGCTGCGATTCTTCCTCAACTGGCAGCGCCTCACGGCCGAAGATAATGTTCAAATCAATAACCATTACTATCTGGCCCCGAATATTCACCAGTCCACGTACTTCTTTTCCGGCCCTGGGGACCCTGGTAATATTGCTGTTGGGATTAATTTCTCTGATGAGATTAATGTCTAAGCCGTATATCTGGTCCCGCAGATAAAAAGAAACAAACTGAATGTCGTGCGGTCCATTGCTCATGAATGGGTCCCTGATTTCACGCTTGTGGTAAAAGAAATAATGGTATTGAGCAATTCTTCCGGCACCAGCTTGGACCTGAAATCATCAAACCCGTTATCCAGGGCTCTGGAACGCATGGCGTCATTTTCATAAGATGAAATGGCCAGCACCGGCAGGTCCTTAAAGCGCTGGTCTTTCCTGATGTGCCTGATAAACTCCAGTCCGTCCATCACCGGCATGTCAAGATCGCTTATCACAGCATTGAAAGCGGACTGCTGCATCAATTCGAGCGCCTCTCGGCCATTGCCGGCAACCGTCGTTTCCACTCCCACACCCTGCAGATACGATGAAAGCATGGATTGATAAAAGGGCGTATCATCCACCAGCAGCAACCGCAACGCTCCTGAACCGATACCTTCGGTGAACCAGCCCGGCTCCACCTGTGAAATAAGGGAAAAGATATCTAAAAAAAGCGTTAGCTTGCCTTCGATGAGTTGTGACCCGAGTATTCCCGGCTGGTTGAAATTGCCAGGGTCGGGACAGCACTTCATTTCAACGGTATCCAGTATGTTAGCTGCCAGTATGCCGATAGGCCTGCGGCCCCTGGGTATGATAACGTTTACGCAGTCCTGCCGGTAACCGGCCTCAAAGGCCGGTATGGCGCATTCAGGACGGACCAGGGGGATCAGTTTATCCCTGAAGTCCAGGTACTCACGCTGTTTGGCGATTTGAATCTCACTGGTACTGATTTCCTGAACACGGGATATAAGGTACAAGGGAACGGCAAATTGTTCCCTGCCGCCAATGTCAAAAAGAATGACCGCCTGTTCTTCATCACCCGGGCTCCTGCTGAGGGACGCACCATGTTCCAGCTTCTCAAACTCTATACTGCCCAGCCGGGCCAGGCTTTCAATATCCAGTATCATGGCGATACGGCTGTCTCCCAGCACCGCTGTTCCTGTAAAAACGTTGCAGTCCTTCAACCTTTCATGAAATGGCTTCACTACCAGTTCTTCCGTATCCACTACTTTGTCCGCTATCACTCCCATTCGTTCACTGCCCAGCCGCACTATCACTATGGATACGGAGTTATCTTCAGACACGCGCCTCTCCACCAGCCCTTTTCTAAATTCATTTTTTGGCTGCGCCGAAGCCTGCCGCCTGTCACAGGACTGGGAACGGGGATCAGGCAGTTTTTCACCAGTGTCCGGATTTGTGAAAGTCTTTTTTATTTCCAGCAATTCAGACAGCCTTAAAAGGGGAATGGGCTTGTCCCGCAGCCACAAGATTTCTTTACCGTCCACATCATGTATGGACTGCCAGGTATCAGCCCCGTGCAGCCACACCACTTCGTGGATATTCAACTGGGGAATGGCGTAACAATTATCCTCCACGGATACAATGAGCGCGGGCATAATCGCCAGGGTGAGGGGAAGCTTAACCGTGATGGTCGTGCCCTCTCCCGGTCTGGAAGAGAGTTCTATGGATCCGCCCAGCTTTTGAAAACCGGTCTTTACCACATCCATGCCCACGCCTCTGCCGGATATCTGCGTCACTTTCTCCGCAGTGGACAAGCCCGCCTCAAACACCAGGTTGAACGTGTCCCGTTCATTCATGGAATCCGCCTGTTCACTGGTAATTATGCCTTTTTCAACAGCTTTCCGCCTGAGCAGACCGGGGTCCATCCCCCTGCCGTCATCTTTAATCTTGATGTGAACCTGCCCGTCCTGGTGGAAGGCCCTTATCAACAGATTCCCCTGTGGATTCTTTCCCATTGCTCTGCGTTCCTCCGGTGTTTCAATACCGTGGTCGACCGCATTGCGTACTAAATGGGTCATGGGATCACTGATTGTTTCGATAATGCTCTTATCCAGTTCCACTTCTGTCCCCAGAATATCCAACCGGATATCTTTCCCCAGTGATCTGGACATTTCCCGCACTATGCGGGTAAATTTAGAAAGTACCATTCCCACCGGACAAAGACGCGTCTGCATCACCGTGGCCTGCAGGTCAGAGGTGATGGTGTTAAGCTGCTGATTGATGGCGGCTAATTTCTCAAAGCAGTGGTGGCCTGCATATTCTGGTTCCGCACCAGCACGAGTTCGCTGGCCAGGTTCATCAATTTATCCAGAAGGTGGACAGAGATACGCACGCTTTGCTCCCCGACGCCGTCGCG
>JBHPJW010000177.1:0-2924 GCA_042567505.1 Fibrobacterota bacterium | reverse complement strand
TAAAATTTTGGTGTGTTTCATGTGTTTAGTTGTTAAGAAAAGATATCTAAAGTTTATGTAATCAATTCCCCATTCATCCTGGAAGATAACCTATTTCCGAAGTCCGGCAAAAGGAGGCCGGTCCTGCCAGCGTTTTACCTGATCAACAGTTAATTGCGGATTTTTCTCAAATGGACAGTACATGGGGTCCCCGAAATAAGTTATCATCCAGGATGAATGGGGGGCCGTTTGCCCGACAATTTCCCCCAGATCATGGTGTCCGCCCAGAAGAAGGGAAAAATAATGGTGGGGCAGGGGATAGGCTTTTAAAAATGCCTTCTCGGCCGGACCCAGAGCATGTGAGGCCCCCAACCGTATCATTTCCGCTGCGTCCAGCCTGCCGCTGCTTTTATCAAAGGAAACGGAGTCGGATACCGCGATAACGTATCCCAATGACCCCGATTTCCAGGCTGTTTTTCCTCCCTGATGTTTCGAGTACCATCCTGTAAAAAGCGCAGGCTCCGGACATTGTCCCGGCAGAAAGGTCCCTTTGTTCTCGTTAAGTTCGATTTCAATATGTTTCAGGTTACCTCTCAGCACTTCAGCAAGCAGCAGAAAAGAGCGTTCAAACGGCAAAAAGACTGAGGAAACAGAGTCTTTTCCCATGGCGTCAATGCAGAACGTCCCCTTCAGACCTTCCTCTTCTACTTTGAGTCCTGCGGCAAGGTATTTTTTTATTTCCACCACTCCCGGGCCGTCTAATCGCATCACAATCAATTCCCTGGAAATCGGGTTGTCCGAATCTCCCGGGGGTGTGCGTCTGTTCCAACCGGAATAAATGGTGAAACTCTTCAGGGCATTCATCAATTCGGATTCCAGGCCGGCCGCGTCATTTTCAAAATCTTTCCTTTGCCTCATGGAGACGTCAGAGGATGTCGCCTTTATTTTTCGCGGAAATCCCCTGGTAGTAACCAGGTATTTGATCTTGAGATATTTTTTTTCAGTCAGAAATTCCCTGACCCTGTTCGCGATGTCACTGTTATACCTTTCCCTTGAAATGGCTTCCTGATTCGCTGTGCTGACATAGATCATGTGATCCGGGGGAATCTCGCGGATCTCCTGATAGAACTTGCCGATCAGTCTGCTCTCTGGATTATTCTCATTTATGAGAACCGCAACTTCCCCGGGATAAATCCAGGCCCCCGCACTGGATACAAAAAACAGCAGTCCTGATATCAGGGCAAGATGGTATATCGGCATCCTAAAGCAGAGACGTGTCCTGATAGATTCCATAGTCTGAGAAATAAAGATACTCATTATTGTTACTACTTGGACTACCGTTTCCCTTCTCCTTTGGTGTCTTCCTAATTATTTTATTCTTTGGCAACAGAAGATTTTCCTTTTTTTTACCTCGGACGGGATTTTAGCACATGAAAGACTTTATTATTGTAGGCAATATCTCTGATGATCCGTTTTCTTTAGACATCGGACATTTATGTGGTCAGCAGGAAGATATTGCTGATTTAATTTCATTGAAATCATTTGCGAATTCTGAATTCTGTCCCCGGTTCCTCCTGAATGATGAAAAACACCTGAAAGGGGTGGGAAAGGGTTTGACCGGACAGATTGTCATTATCTGCTCCACTACCCAGCATCAGTTTCAGTCGAGAAACGCCCTGGCAATGCGATCCTGCATAATTGCCAAAGCCGCCAAAGAAAACGGAGCGGAAAAAGTTATCCTGGTGGAACCCGACTTGTTTTTCAGCGCTCAGGACAGGGGACCGCATAAAGTCAGCTGGGAGGATAGCCGGAAGGAGCAAGATCTGAAAAAATTTGACGGCCAGCCTTCATCCTCCAGTCTCTATGCCGCTCTGTTAAAGTCGGCGGGAGTAGACATGGTGGTAACTGTGCATAATCATTCAATAAATGTCCAGAGGCTGTTCGCCAAAACTTTTAAAGGACAGTTCTACAATCTGCATCCCAATGAGATGTACGCTGATTATATCAAGCGCTCGGACATGGTGGTGACCGGAAAGGACGGGGATAATCTGGTTCTGTGCGCTCCTGACAAGGGAGCGGTGCCTTTTGTCAAAGAGGTGATAAGCGCTTTAAACCAGCCTGAAGCCAAAATGATACTCATTTCCAAAGAACGCTATGGCGAAAGAAAAGTTGAAATGGCCATAAGCGAAGAATCGGAATGCAGCCTAAAGGACCTTGTCGGAAAAGATGTCATTGTGCTTGATGATATGGTTCGCACCGGCTCAACCATAATTGAATGCTGCAGGTTGTTGAGGCAGGGAAATCCGAACAAGCTCTGTTTTGGAGTTACCCACTTTTATTCTTCGAGGGAAGGCAGGGCCACCCTAAACGCCAAGGTGCTGGATGAGATTTTAACTCTAAATACCATTCCCACCATCCTCAACCGTGACATGCAGGGCAGGCTCAGGAAAAAACTGGTAGTCCTGAAAATAGAAAAGTGGATAGCCAAGTTTTTATTGGAATACATGGGCATGGATGCTTCCAAGCTGCAGAAAGACTTTTATACGGTGGACATGTCGTCGAAAAATCCCAGGTGGCATCCGGTATCCATGTTTTAATGCGGAAGCCCGTTTTTATTTTTTCCCATCGCGGGGCACTTGGAGATTTCCTGATGACCTGGCCGGTTATCATCGCGCTTAGGAGAACCTATAAAAACAAATGTTTTTTAGGGGCGGGCCGGCCTGAGTATATGGAGCTCGCCAGGTCCTTTGGCCTCTTTGACCGGATTGTTGACTGCGAATCAAGGGAAATGCTTCCCTTTTATATGGGAAAAGCGCTCCCCTCATTGCTGCAACCGCTGGAAGCTGTCCTGTGCTGGATGAAGCCGGACCCTCTGCTTGCCAGCTTTCTGAGCAATTCAGGCGTGGGAAAGGTCCATCAGTACCCGCCCTTCCCGGATGCCAACG
>JBHPJW010000176.1:0-2941 GCA_042567505.1 Fibrobacterota bacterium | reverse complement strand
TTCCTGCCATGCGTCCCTGCACCCGGCCAGAAAAAGTTTCTCAAATAAAAAGCCCAGTGTTTCCGGTGACATATCATCAAAATTGCACTCTACCTGATAAATTTCCTCACTCGGCCTGATTTCCGCATCAGAGTTAAGAGGTTCCAATTTGCTGACTCTCAGGATATTGGGAATACCCTCAAGGTTCCTGGTCCCGGCGCCATAACCTGTTTCCACAACTCTATGACTGGGGGGGAGGGGCTCTGCCTGCTTTACCAGGGTAGTGATTATTGCCGCGCCGGTGGGTGTGCATAATTCAGCTTGAACGTTGGTCCGCCTCACGGGGAAACCTTTGGTCAGTTCCAGGACGGCAGGAGCAGGAACCGGCAGAACACCGTGGGACGTGGGTATTTCACCTGTACCAAAGGTAAAGGGCGTAGTATAAAATGCCTTGATGTCCAGGTAAAGCAAATTAAATTTAATGAGGAATTGGGAAATATTATCCGGTGGATTCCCGAGTATGAAAGCTGTAAAATACTATCAGAAAGCTGCGAAATACCTTTACAACAGGTTTATATGGAAGCATACTCAAGTATAGCCAGGATTACACCATGAGTCGTCAAATGGGATTAAACATTGAACTGAAAAAAGGCGACCCCGAAAAATTAAACGGCAAATTAATTGCCTATGCCACTATTGACGCAGACATGGAATCAATTTCAGGTTCAATGGGATCTATGATAAAAAATGGAATTCTTGCAGTGCAGGCAAACTATGTAGACCAACGGAATATCCGGGACTTTTTCCAGGCGGAATTCAATATTTCTCTGGAGAAAGGCATAGAGGAGATTATAGAGCAGGCCAGGGAAAGCGGCGGACTGGAAGGGGCGCTGGATCCTGAAGTAGTTCGTGATAAACTGGAGTCTATGAGAAACATGGAATTTATTCCCATCCCGGCGAAGATCGCTTTTTTTGGTTCCGAACAGGAAATACTGCAAAGAGATGAAGATGTTTATTATCTGGGACATTTCAAAATAGTCAGTCATGCCCACCTGTGTGTAAATTCCTTTCCAATTCTTTATCAGGCCAAATTCAGGGAACAGGAACACACAACTGTTGCCATAGAGATTGAAGAAATGTTGCAGGGATTGGATATTCCCAAGAAAGACACAAAGCCTGCTTCTCAGGGCAAAGGAAACCACAAAGGGTTTCAGGGCAATATAAAAGATTACCTGCTGAAGGATCTTATTCCCAAAATGCTCTACAACCTGGGGAAGAAAGAGGAATATGATAAAGCGGAAAAGCAGTTTATGTCCTTTATGTCGGAATCCGGATTCGCTGATGAGACCGGGCCGATAACAGAGTTAATTAAGTCAAACCTGAAAGACGATGCCGCCAAGCTGAGCCAGTTGGAACTACTGGTGGAAAGAATAGAGGCCCTGCAAAATGAAAATTACAAGAAACTGGAAATCATAAAGAAAAAATTGGAGAAATTAAAATAGAGTTATGCAAAACATTACCCTTAGATCAAAGCTCACGTTTAAACAGGTAAACCAGTTCGTTAATGAAATAAGCTCCCTTGTCGGCAGCGGGGAAAAATCCATCAACATTAATATGGAATCCTGCCATTATTTTAATTCGATCATGCTTTCAGGATTGATCAGGTCCCTGAAGACTTGTGAGAATGCTGGATGCCGGATGGTATTGCTGAAGGTCAGTGCTTCGGTTATGACGCTCTTTGAAACAACGAATGTTCGGAGCCTGTTTACCATTGAAGGCGAAGAAACCAAAAAAGACTCTCTTTCCGACCTTAATCTGTCCTTTAAAAAGCTGTCGGGAAAAAAGGGGGTTTTTATTCTGAAAGGCAGCCTGAACAGTTATGTACAGTGCTCACAGCTTAGGGAATTTTATGAGAAATATATCCTTGAAATAAACAGCGGCATTCTTGATTGTACAGGGCTGGAACATCTGGGAAGTCCGGGAGTTACGGAAATGTTCAGGCTTCGAGGCATGTTGCAGGAAAAATCGGGAATACTGGTAATCGTGGGCCAAACCGACTCGGTTGAATCTATCTGGCGGATGATGCACCTGGAATCCCTGATACCCAGGGTTAATTCTCTGGAAGACGCTCAAAAATTGCTTGAAAAAGAATAATCCCCCATTGTATCTCCTCAGTATAGATTGTGCCCAAAAGCCTTGGATTTGTGGAACATCGGCATCAGTGAGAGACAGACAGGGCCAGTTTCTTTAATTGTACTTCCAGGCCCGGGGGATTAAATCCAAATTTCCGGGCTTTATCGCTGTTTAAGGACACATCCGGAGGCCTTGGTGCGGTCATGGGGATTGAATTTTGCGGGACGGCGTTGAGAACAGCACTTTTCATGTTAAAAGCCCGTTTGACAGCGATACCCAATTCATATCGGGAAATTCTATCAGGTCCGCCCAGATGGAGCATTCCACTGGCCTGAGGAAGAACTTTCAGTAAACCTTTACAGGCTTCTGGAGCGGAGAGGGGTGTGCGGAATTCGTCTTCAAACAAATGAAGGGGGGTTGATGCCGCCATGGCTTTGAGCATGGGTTGAAGTATGCTGGAAGCGATGGGACCTGCCATTCCAAACATAAGGGGCATTCGGCAGACCAGGGAACCGGGATAAATTTCCAGAACTTTCTTTTCTGCTATTGCTTTTTGTCTGCCATAGATACTGACAGGTGAGACAGGATCTTGTTCCCGGTACGGCGCTGAGGTGCCGTCGAACACCAGATCTGTTGAAGTAAATAAAAAGGGGATACCTCTGGTGCGGCACAATTCGGCAAACAAAGTGGAAGCCTGGATATTGATTTTTTCGGAGACAGCCTCATGCTCCTGGCAAAAATTTGGATCTGAGGCTGCAGCCATATGGATGACGGCATCCGGGCGCAGGTCCTTGACACACTTTTCAACCTGCTCAGGTTGTCTGAGGTC
>JBHPJW010000175.1:0-2987 GCA_042567505.1 Fibrobacterota bacterium | reverse complement strand
GCGCTAGGTCTGGAAAAGAGGAAGACAGCCCTCGCGCCTAAAGGAAAAACCAAATGGAAGCAAGTACAGCCCGCTTCTGGTGCCGGCAAAAAGAAAGCCAAACACAAGGAAAAAACCAAGGCGGAAACGCCCGAGACATCAAAAAAGCCGGCAAAGTAGGAAAGATTTCCGGGATCTTAAATTGGAGTCAGGAGCCGGGGACCAGAGGTCTGTTGAGAAAGCCCGGTACCCGACTCCTAATCCCTGATGACCGGCTCCTCAGAACTTTTCACCCTAATACAATCTGACCGTCCTGATATCAGTTCTTTCAACCACCTGCGTTCTTCGTCAGATAGTCTGATACAAGCTTCAGCAATTCTCTGCTGGCTCCCTGGAGCGTATTTATCATAAGCCAGAGATACGGATCTTTGTCATACCATCGCCGGCGCTTGATTTCAAGGGGAAATTCAAAGGCCTTTTCCGCGGCCAGCAGTTCCGGCTGATGTTCTTTTATCAATTCCATAATGCCTTTAATCAGGGGATCCTTTTGCTTCGGTTCCATTTCTTTAAAGGAATCCAGGTTTTTTGCTAATTCCCCGTACTTATCGTACCATCGTTTCATATTTTTCCGCTTGATTGCCAGGTTATGCTTTCCGAAATAAAATACGTTTTATCCTCAGGCAGCAACACAGGAAACTTGCCGGTCCTTGTTAAAATTGTAAAATGACCATATAGAGGCGCGACCCGCAAAAATGGCAGTGTGTAGGGGAGTTGAACCCCTGTTACCGGCGTGAGAGGCCAGCGTCCTAACCACTAGACGAACACACCATAATTGCCTGGAAGAAACAATAGGAAGTTTAGTGAAATTTTCAATTAATAATTCTCAATAATCCAGTCTTTTTCGTTGATTTTCATAAAAATCAACTAATTTCTATGTTCTATAATTACTATAATTTATAATAATGGTGGATGATATCTTAACCTCGTTGATTTAAAAGGACGCACATGTACAGGACTGCTTATTCAGTACTTTTAGTTTTATTTTTAACGCGGGGAACTTACTCCCAGTTATGCGATTCTACCTTCACTACCGCCGACGGCCCTGTAAGCCCTTTTAACACCACGGCCTTAAACAGTTATATCGCCTCTCTGGACACCAACACCTGCGGTCCTTTTGTCAATATTGATTTGACCTTCTCAGCCGCGTCTCCCGGGGAGACGGTTTTCTTATCCAATGAAATAGACATTTCACCTCCCAACGGCATTATCACTAATTTTAACGCATTTGCACAGGACGATATTAGTGACGTCGTCCTTTCCAGGGGCGTTGTCGGTCCCGCCACTGTACTCAATATTGGAGGTCCCAACATTACTGTGTCCAGTGTCGGCTTCATCAACCTGAACAGCGGAAGCAGCGTTCCCCTGGTGACCGTGGAAGCCGGCATGACCAACGTGAGGATCCAGAACTGTCAGTTCACTATGGGCCATGCGGCCGCCATCGGGATCGAAATCGGGGGGGATGGGGTATTAGTGGAAAAATCGGATTTCCGCGGCCCGGGATCTTCTGACTCAACCGAAATGGTAGCGGGCATCAGCCTGACGGCCAATGCCAGGAATGTGGAAATCAGGGCCAACCTGTTCTTGAATGCAGGCATGATCTCTGCGGCAGACGGCTTTCACCTGCTGGCCAACACTTTCGTGGGGACCATAGGCGGCAGCAGGTATGTGCTCGAACATACCGGAAATGATCTGAGAAGCTATAAAATCCAGCATAACCTTCTTGCTATGGAAAATCCCACCACAGGTGCCCTTAATCTAAGCAGTTTCTCCGGCACGTCAGACACCGTGATGAATAACGCCACCAGTGCAGCTTCCCTTTTTACGAGCGATTTTAATGGGCTTAACAGCAACAATATTCTCCTTCCCGGAGGGTTTTCCAATTACTCCGCCGGGGACTATCCCCTGGTTCAAATGAGGCATGACCTGACTCTGAGCCCTGATGACAGCGCTTTCGGCAAACTCCATGACGTATACAAGTCCCTGTCAATAGGCTTCAGCGGACTTGTCCGTCCCCTGGCCAGCATTCCCGCCGGTGTGGTTCAATTTCAATTCTTTGGGCCCTTTGATATTCTGGCTTTTAACACCAATCCGGATATGCTGGTGGGTTGTTTCGGCAGTTTTTATAATTCCCCCGTCGCCCTCAAGCCAAGCCCGGTAAGTGGGCTCTCCATAGCTGTCAACGGGATAACTATTGGCAAAACCGGCGTAAGCTATGACACCTCGTATTATGGAGGCATCTACCTTCCAACAGCTGTTTCCTATTTCCTGAGCAGTGATTCCGCCGTCCTGATAGGCGAGGATACGACCGCTTTGATTGCCGCCGGTAATTACTGGAACGGCATGAAGTACAATTCGAATGGTATTAGCGGATCCAATTCTGATACTTCCATGGCAGTACCCATTAACTTAAGGACCGGTGTTCCCATTTTCATCAGGATGGTCCACAGTACGGACAGCGGTACAGCCAATTTCACCACCCAGTCCATAACCAGGGTAGACACGATTCCCGTTTACCCTTCCACAGACTTTAACCTCACTGTTATCCCTAACGATGTAAAAAACCGTGTCGGATCGGTGGATTTAGCGTTTACTCCCGGAGTGGAGGAAATAGCTTCCATCAGGATACAGGCCATCTGGGACAGTTACAATGATTCCGTGCTTGTAGACACCACCTTCGCGATTCAGGATATCGGCACCTACATTCCCTTCACCAACCTGCGTCCAGGCCAGGTGCATTTCGCGGCATGGCCCATAGGCACCGATGCCAGAGTTGGCGCCAACCCGTTGGTGACCGGCACCATTGAACTTTGGAGAACGCCTGACGGCGCCGAACTGTTTGTAAAACCTACCCGGAGCTGCGAGTGGTTCAATCCCGGAAACGGATCCTTCGAGAACCCTTTCTGTGACATGAGCGTGGCCATCAGCAGCCTTCCCGATTCACAAACTAC
>JBHPJW010000174.1:0-3005 GCA_042567505.1 Fibrobacterota bacterium | reverse complement strand
GCCTTCATTTCCCATTCTGGAAATAATCTGATAAAAGAACCCGGAAAAAGTGGGTGACGACATTCGTCTGCCTTTTTATTTCAGTTTTAGCAAAAAACAATTGAAATTGAAAGGAGCCATCATGCCGTCAACAAATAACTTACCTGAGCAAGGAAATCTTGGCAAGCCCAAATGTTGCGTCTTTTGCCATTTCACTATTTTACAAATTCATTCCCATTACGAAAGAAAAGGCACCCATTCACGGACATTTGAAAATCAGCATGATCCCATCACCGTGACCTGCTGGCGCTGCCAAAATCCCAACTGCAGGAGAATTTTTTCGGTTTTGCCTCCAGGCACCTTACCTTACTGCCGTTTTAGGTCAGAAGACGTCATTTCCATAGCCAGCCAATTCCAGGAGGGGAAGAGCGCCTATGCTGTCTGGAAATCATGGGCATCGTCCCGATTGGGCCTCAAAGTCTTCGTACGTCTACGCGTTCTCATCCTGCGGGTCCTGCTCTTCATCACCGCATGGGCAAGGGAAATTGAGCAATCTATCCATGGCTCTTTAAAAAGCTTGTGCCAATCCATTATAAACAGAGTGTCTTGGACCATCTTCACCACCCGCTTATACCACGCTCTTTACCCACGCCGATTGTGGCCCGAAGCCAACCCACATAATTCGGCGCCATGATCTTATATACAGGCTGATTTATCTTCCCTCCCCATCATTTTTACATAACCAGGAGGCAGAAGATGAATCAAGACCATGAAAACCGTCCCGAAGACACATCCATCTGGCGATACGGGGTTATCAGCCCGTTGCTGCACCGCGATCCGGAGGGCTTTCCTCTCTTCCGGGTGCTGGAAAAGCTGGCCGGGACCCCGTTTGTGCTGCCTGACGGAAGGCTGAAGAGCTACTCGGCGGATACCCTGCGCTACTGGCTTTACCTGTTCCGCCGCTTCGGCCTGAAGGGGCTGGCCGGTAAGGTGAGGAAGGACACTGGACGCACGTCTTTGCCTGAACCGCTCCAGGACGGCATTACCCGGCTCAGGCAGGAACATCCGGCCTGGACGGTGCAGAGGATAATGCGCGAACTCATCAAAAAGGGGACCTGGGATGGTTGCAGACCGGGCAAAACCTCCATCTACCGGTTTACCTCTACGCGGGGACTGAACCGGGACCCGATAATCCCCAAAGAGCCGGTCCGCAGCTTTCAGTTTTCCCGTTTCGGGGACCTCTGGTCCGCCGACTTTCTTCACGGACCCAAAGTCAGGGTGGGCCGCAAAGAGAAGAAAGCCTACCTGCACGCCATCCTGGATGACGCCACCCGCTACATTGTGGCGGCGAGGTTCTATTTGGCCGAAGACACCCGGGCGCTCATCAGCGATCTCATGCTGGCGGTAAGGCGCTTCGGCATTCCCAGGCGCTTTTATACCGATAACGGGGCGGCATTTCGCAGCCGCCACCTGGTCAAGGTGGCTGCCAGGCTGGAAATCACCATGCATCATACCCCTGCCTACAGGCCCCAGGGCCGCGGGAAAGTTGAGAGGTTTTTCCGTTCCCTCCGTGACGGCTTTCTTACCGGAAGACCAAAAACTTCCCTGGATATGCTCAACCGCGACCTGGATGAATGGATAAGCTGTTATCACCAGACTGTTCATTCCGGCCTGGGTGTGTCTCCCTTGAATAAACGCATCCAGGACGGCGGTGGACTCAAAACGCTCGACGGCGTGAAAGACATAGACGCCCTTTTCCGCATGGAGGAGAACAAAACCATCTATTCCAACGGATGTATCCGTCTTAAAGGACGGAGCTATGATGTACCCGAAGCACTGCCCGGGCAGAAAGTGAAAGTCAGTTATCTGCTCTGGGACCTTTCCGTTATCTACATAGGAGAGGAACTTATACCGGTAAGGCCGTTGGACAAGATTAAAAACGCACACCGCTTCAATAACCCCATTCCAAAAAGGAGGAAAAAATAATGACCAGAGAAACATTTAAATTCCGCTACCCCCCCTTTTCCGATACCTTCGAGGTACGGGAGCCGTTTTTCAGCCGGCAGGACGAGGCCCTGCTCAAAAGGGCCGAGAGCTTCATATCCCAGGGCAAGAGCCTGTGCCTGTACGGCGAACCCGGCGTGGGAAAGTCCATGCTGCTTAAGTCACTCATGGAACGGCTCGACCCCAAGACCTACCACAGCGCTTACATACCCTATGCCGGCCTCAAACGCAGCGCCCTGCTGCGTGAACTCTGCGAGGAATTCGGCATAGACACATCCGGCAGAAGCTCCCTTATACGCCGCCTGGCAAAACACTTCGTGCAGCAAAGGGAAAAAGGCTTTCCCGTTATCATCATCGATGACGCACACGCTATGGAACAGGACAGTTTCATGGACATGTGCGCGCTGCTCCACGACGGCAAAAGCCGGACAGCCTCCGCCTCACTCATCCTGTGCGGGCATGGCAACCTCAAGAAAACCCTGAACCTGGATATCTTCTCTCCCATACGAACACGCATGGCCTTCATGTTCCGCGTGGCCAGGCTCGATGCCGAAGAGTCGGCCGATTTCATCCGGCACCGCCTCAAAATAGCGGGAGCACCAGAAAATATTATCCAGGAGGATGCACTGGCCATTCTGTCGGCAGATGCCAACGGCAACCGGCGTGAAATTATGAACCGCTGCGCTATGGCCATGGAACTGGCTGAAGAAAGAAATGAGAAGGTCATCACATCCGACTTGGTTAACAACATGGAGCTGGCGGCATGAAAAAGGATAATCTCCCTCTCGCCACTCCCATTTCAAAAGCCCGGTTGATGCAAATAATGAAGTCGGCCGGGCTTCAAGCTTATATGTTCGACCCAAGCCTCTTTTCCGTGGAATGTGATGGGCTGCAATACCGGATGCGTATCATCAATGACATCCTTTATCTTGAATCCGTCGTTTTGCTTAACGATGTGCATATCCAACTCCTGGAACAACACGAAATAGACGAGTATAAGCGCTGGCTGAAAATGAGAAGCG
>JBHPJW010000173.1:0-3011 GCA_042567505.1 Fibrobacterota bacterium | reverse complement strand
CGAGGGTTCCCTGGACGCCACCATCACCGGCCCAAAAGGCGGAACACTCACTGTAAGGTGGGACGCCAACGGAGGCATCATCGAAGGCAGCGAGTCCTGACCCCCCTCTTTTGACACCTGTTTGAAGTAGTAGCGGCGTACCGGCGGTACGCCGCTACTATTACCAGGTGACCGTTACCGCGCCGTCGCCCGGGACCACGTCCACAAGGACATCCTGGCCCCGGACCCTTACGTTGGTTGGAGCTATACCGCCGGATCTTTCAGCTGAGGCCTGGGACGGGCTTCCTCCGGTGCTGACGATTAAAGTCAATGGCGCGTTATATATACTGGGATCGTCAACACCGTAATCATGGGTGACATTTTCCCAGTCCACAATGGGCTCAAAGTCCCGTATGGCGGTAAAGGTGACGCTGTTATCGCTATAGCCCGTGATTTGGATATCGGTATGATCATATTCCTGCTGGTACAGCGTGGCATCCCGGTAGGTGGTACACCAGACTTCGTCATCGTTCTGGGAAATGTGCGACAGCATGGTTTCCAGCGCCGAGATCCGGCTGGAGTTGGCATCGTGGATGTAGAATACCAGCCAAGTGATGAGGGCCCCGGTGTTTGCGTAATCCCAGTGCCTGGGCTGCCCTCTGATGTTATCAATGGTGCTTACAAAAGCAGACCCGCTCATATTGTCCCCTTCGGGATACTCGCGGTCAAAATAGGCGCGATGGCTGCTGTGCCGGCAATCGATATGGCTCTCCCGGACTACGGCTGTGGCGGATGAAGTCTGGCTGCCGCCGGGAAAGGCAAAGGTAAGCGGGGCCACCCCGATATTATCTTCGATGTCCTGTCTGCCCTGCAGGATATCCGCTTCGTCGGCTGTCCCGTCATGGGTGGCGGTATGGTTACCGATTTCAAACCCCGCTTCGTGGGCACCTAACCATCCGCCCCAATTGGATACCCTGTTTGTGATGAGGTAAAAGGAACAGGTGTATCCGTACTGTTGAAACAGGGGCATGGCCCCGGAAAGCTGGTTCGAGTGGTTATCATCAAAGGTGGCGGTCACCACGCACTTCCGATCGCCTTTCCACAGCGCCTTGGTTACCGTGGGCGCGTCGCCGCTGATGGGGCTCAAAACTATCACCACATCGGTGGCCCCGTCTTCGGCATCAGCTGAGCCGTTCATGTACCCGGACTTCCGGGCTGTCAGGGTCAACTGGTCCTGGGCTCCCGCCCGGGCCTTGGCAAGTCCCCTGCCCTCTTCCGCGCCCGTGGCCGGGAGGGTGACATCCTGTCTCCAGGTTGCTCCGTTCAGAAAATATGCCTGAGTATACGCGGACAGGTCCTTTCCGCTTATCTTTATTATGTATGCCCCGGAAGTCTGCAGGGCCGGCAGAATGTACCGGTTATTTCCCGGGCTCAACCGCCAGGAACCGGTATGCAGGAGCCGCTGTTTGATGTCGTAAATTCCCAGGATTGCAGGCGAAGAATGCGGAGCCTGAAAGCTGAGCACGGCGTCCCGCAGGCTCAGCCGGATGGGGCCGGGAACTGGCTCGGCCCGCCCCGCTCCGGTTACGTCAGTCAAAGAGAAACTCCCGTCGGACTCCGACAAGACCTCATTGCCCTGATCGGAATTCACATATACGGTAGCTCCTTCTATGGGATTATCATCGGGATCCACCACAAATCCGGAAACCGTGTAGGCGGAAGCGGAGACCGCCAGCCAGCCTGATAAAAAAACGCAAAGTAAGAACCGAAACATTTTCCCTCCTTTTATAAAAATCATCGCATTATTGATATTCTTTCCTGTTTGATCTTCCTGCCGGATTGATAGCGGCACACGTAAACGCCGTTTGGCAACAATCTGCCTCTCTGGTCCCGGCCGTCCCATATAAATGATGAGCCCCTGAAGGCTATGGTTTTGACCAACGCCCCTTTTACATCGAAGACACTGAATACATGCCGGGAAATGGAACCTCCCACAGTCAGCTTGGTGCTGGCGCTGAATGGATTGGGGTGTACGCTTAACGAAATAGGCAGGGGGTATGTTTTTGCCTTAATTTCCGTAGGGTCATAATTGCATACTTCCGGAGGACAGGGATTTCCCAGCTGTTCCCAGATATAGGAGGTCAGCGTTATCGGGCCGCCGTACAGGCCGTTGCCGTCGGCGGCGAAACCGCGCTTGCCGTCATTCATGTAGGTCCAGGAACCCATGGTCGACTTTATAGCGTCCTCGTTGGGGAAGGGCCATAAAGGCTCATCCAGCAGTTCGTCAAATCCCGGCTCGCCCCAGAGGGTGCCGGAAACGCCGTATCGATTGACTACCGTGGCGCCGATGTCTCCTCCGTCCGAGGCCGCTCCCTTTAACGGGGATCCTTCTTCAATCCGGGTGATATATTGCTGTTGAGGATCCACAAACATGTCCTGGTCCCCGGCGGTGGGAACAGGAGTTCCCCACTGGGCCCCGAAATCCTCCGCGTTGCCATAAAAATTATTGTTGTTGGAAGTCATAAGGTTTGCCACGCCGTAGGAATTGCAGCCAGTGATATTTGAATTAGTGATGGAAGCGCTGGCAAAACCGCTGGTGGCGCTGGCCCCTGTACCCCAGGCATAAGACTTGTCCCCGTAGGATCCCCACATCTGCCCTATGGTGATGTGGTCCAGGGAAACCGTGGGATTGCCGTTGATCCTTCCGCCGGTATAGCCTCCCTGGTTGTTCCAGAATATGCAGTTTTCTATCTGCCGCACACCGGAGTTCTTGGGATCATTGATGGACCCCCAGCCGCCCAAATCCAGAAAAATGCTTCCCATCACGCGGGCACTGTTGTCCAGGCCGGTCGATTCCTTGTGCTCAAACCATATGCCTCCCCACATCTCCCCGTATAACATGAAATCCGCGTCCCCGGAATTGATGGCAATGCAGTTCTGCATCATAAAGTCATGGCAATCATAGGAAGTAAAGGTGGCGCACATGAATCCCCAGCCCGGAGGATCGTGGTAATCATGCCGGGAAACGCACC
>JBHPJW010000172.1:0-3046 GCA_042567505.1 Fibrobacterota bacterium | reverse complement strand
TCATTATTGACCGTGAGTCTCACCGAGCTCAACGAGAAAACGCCGCTTGTCAGTTCCAGATGGTTGTCTATTGACAGGTCGCTGTTTATTGCAGTGAGGTTGCCCACGGTTGCGGTCAGGTTATAAAAGTTCTGGCCCATTTCTATCTGAGCCGCGGCCGGGTTGTCAAATATCACGGTGCCGGAGTTGTGGTTGAAGCCGCCGCCGGTATGGGTCCAGCTGTCTTCCACATACATGGTGTCGGAAGCGTTGAAGGTCCCGGCCGACATGAGTAAACCGCCGTTATTGTTGACCCTGCCGTTGGTGGCGGTAAGCGTGCCGCCGTCTATTATAATACCTTCCACAAAATTAATAGCCACGCTGTCAGTGGACATGTCAAACTCGCCGTTGGTGACAGTCAGCTTTTTGCAGGTGAACATATTCTGCTTCACGACAGTGCCGCCTGCGCCATCCTGCCGGAGGTGGGGAAGAGTGTCGGCAGTGCCGGCATAGATCCATTTGCTGCTCGCGCCTACGAACTTCAGGCAGCCGATGCCGGTTTTAATACCGCCGGTAGTGTAGAATTCAGCGCTTCTGCTGATTTCCAGGGTATCGGTGCTGAAGTAAAATGGTCCTGTGTAAGACGGTGTAAGGACAAGGGCCCCGATTTGCACGGAAGTATCGAGTCTGCAGCTGTCCGTGGAAGTAGCTTTAAACAGCACCGAGTCGCTGGTGCCTGGTAAGCCGTCGGGCAGCCAGTTGGCGGGTGTTGACCAGTTGTAGTCTCCTCCGCCGTTGTCCCAGGTTTTGATGCCTGCGGTAAAGGTAGTTGCCGAAGAATTTGCGGATGAGGCCGTGTCGCTCCAGTTGCCCGAGGAGTCGCGCGCCATAATGCTGAAATAGTACAGGGTGCCGCTGTTGAGACCGGCGGCCGTGTCATGGTCCCAGCCGGAGGGAACGATGATGGATCCCAGCGCCGAGGGATCGTGCGCGGAATCGGGATAATCGCCCGTCTTCCACCAAATACCCACGCTGTCCGCGTCTGAGGAGTCGATGGCTGCGGGATTCCAGCTCAGGGCGATCCTGCCGGTATCGGCGGCCGTGGCGATCAGGGTCATGTCGTTGTCCGGCGGGATGGTGTCGGGGTAAACGGTCAGGGTGTATTGCTGATAGGTAGAATCACCGGCAGTGTCATTTACCGCAACCTTTACCGTATAATCAGTTGGGCTTCCGGCTATCCATTCAACCAGTCCAGAGGAACTATCAACGGTCATGCCGGATGGAAAAATGGGAAGGCTGAAAGTGAGCGGGTCCCCGTTTAAGTCAGTGGCAGTCACCTGATAGGTGTATTGATTACCGGTCATCACGCCGGTGGATGGAGTGGAGGTGATGGTTGGGGGGATGTTTGCGTCAACACTTCCCAGCCATCCTGCGTAATTGATTTCGCCGTAGGAGGCATTGTCGTAGTAATCGTAGATTTCGGTTATGTTTTTGGGGTTGCCCCCGGCATCCATGCTGTCGGTGGCGTCGGTGCCCCAGTAGTTGTATCGGCAGTCCTGGTCGTTGGCCGTCTGATTGTAAAAATCATAGGAAGTATTATCGTACACATCATTGTACTGCGCGACCACCCTGGACCAGTTGTAGGCATGGATCCCTTCCTGGTTGCTGGTTATGGTGTTGTTGGTAATGGTATAAATGGAGTCCGTCCAATACTCCTCATTAAAACCCAGGCTTATGCCAATGCTATGCCCGGTGATGGAGTTGTTGGTGATGTCCGGCAGGGCATAGTTGTCGCATTGTATGCCGTAGCTTCCCGTATTGTTGCTTATGGTATTGCTGTCAACCAGCGGTGTCATGCCGTTGGTGGATTCATAAGCGTTTATATAGACGCCGTTGCTGTTGTTACTAATCCAGTTTTGTTTGACGCTGCCTGTAGCGCTATTTTCACTGAATTGGGTCTGCAGATATATCCCCCAGGTGCCGTTACCCGAAATGCTGTCGCCGGAAATGTCTATGACAGCGTCACTATACCGCGGATAACAATAGATGCCGTACCCGCTGTTATCGTTTATCCAGCTGTTTCTCACCATGAAATAACCGCCATGGGAGTAGTAGAAGTAAATGCCGTGGCTGTTGCAGCTGTCGATAATACTGCTTTCCAGTTTCAGCGAAGCGGACGCGTTGTCCATGCGGATACCATAATTTGAGCAGTTCCTGACGGTGCTGTTCTGTATCACCGTGTTGGTGTCTATGGCCGCGGTGTAGCTTATCCCGTTTATGGCATACTCCACCCGGCAGTAGTCAAAAAGATGAGCGCGGTTGGAGTTGAGGTTGATTCCCTCCCAGTCTCCCTTGTTGGGGGCATAGGAGTTGGAGGTGAAGGAAATCAGGCTGTCCGAAGTCCCGGCCACAGAAAGCATGCCGTTCACGTCCAGCTGCGTCCTGTTCTGGGCGTCCACCAGGAACTTGACATCTACCCCGGGGTGGACATACAGGGTGTCTGAGCTGCCTACCGTGATGTCCTCGGTCACCAGATAAGGACTGCCCGAGGCATACCAGTGCTGGGTGCCGGCAAGGGAGGTGATGACCGTGTTGACGAAGGCGGCCCTCTGGGTGGTGGTCGCCGGTGAGCCGTAGTCGTCCTTGGCGTCGTCGTACCTGACCACTACGGAATCATCGTAGTTGACCTGCAGCTGCTCATCGTCAACCGGCGTGCCGCCCACGTCAAAGGGAAAGACGCCGTGAAAGGTGTCTGTGGCCGCTCCGGTCTCGGTCAGCACCACGTTCTCCCACGTCAGCTCAGTGCCGCTCCGCAGCTGCACCGTTACGGTATCATTCGAACCCGTGCTGTCTACATCAGGGTCGACTACCTCAATAAATACCGAGTCGCCGGAGTCGAAAAAACTCCTTACCTGCCAGATGTTGTCGGTGAAACTAAGGCCGCCGGTGTAATCGGCGATTGCCATAGAACAGAAGATTAGAGAGGAGAGAAATAAAGGTATACTACATCTTTTAAGGCTTTCTTGCAGCGTAAGGGAAGCAATTTCAGCCTTTCGGCAGCTGGCTA
>JBHPJW010000171.1:0-3129 GCA_042567505.1 Fibrobacterota bacterium | reverse complement strand
CGAGTTCGCGGGCCGGTCTTAACCCCGTGTTGAGCATTACCTTTGATGAAGCGGTCTATCAGGGCGCGGGAAAACTGTTATTATATGAGGCCGGAGCTGGTCCGGCGGCCATATGCAGCCTGAGCATGGATTCCTCCCTGGTGACGGGCTGGGGCACCACGCGCATCCAGTTTGCTGTCGACGTCACCCTAGACTCCAGCACGTCCTATTATGTGCTGGTGGACGGCTCATGTTTTCAGGACGATGTGGGTAATTTCCATCCCGGCATTTCAGACAGCGCCGTTTGGACTTTCACCACGCTTTCTCCGGGCGATGCGGTGGTGTTGTCGATGAGTTACCTCTCGCCGGCGACGCTGTACAAGCAGGGTGACACGGCGTGGTTTTCGATTACTTTTTCTGAGCCGGTCGTGCTCACGGGCGGGAGCCTGCAAATCACGCTTGAGACCGGCCCGACCGACCGGGTTGTCAACGCCGGAGAAGCCGGGGTCTTTTCTTCCTCCATCCTTGTTCCGTACGTTGTTCAGTACGGCGACTCGTCCGATGCGCTGCAGGTGGTGTCCCTCAATCTCATTCCGGGAGTGACGCTTCAGAACGCGGGCCTCCGTGACGTGGTACTGGACATTGGGCCTTCCAACAATCTTCCCGGCACGGCCGGCATAGACGGCATCCCTCCTCAGCTGTCCGCCATCATGCCTCTGGCCAACTCGGTTTCGCTTTATCCCTACGTGTCCTACACCTCGTCTGAAGATTTGTCATACGGCGTGGTTTCGTGGAGCGACGGTTTTTTAGGGGGCCAGCCCCTTGCTCCCCTCATCCGTCAGGACTCGGTATTGAGCGCTCTTGACCTGGCGGCCGGGGCGCATGAGATACGTCTTTCGGGCGCCACTCTGGTTCCCGGCGCGCGGTACACGGTGAACATCACTGTGCTTGACTCGGCCGGCAATCAGCAGCAGGAGATCCGCGACCTGGTGAAGCTGGCGGGCGCCGTGAGCCTTATCCGGGTCGTCCCGGGGGACACGTCTGTTCCCCTGGGGGCCTCATTGCAGTTCAGCGCGGTGGGACTGGACACGGCGGGCGGCGAGCAGAGCCAGATGGCGCTGGAGTCGGAAGTGCTGTGGTCGGCGTCCGGCCCGGCGGGTGTTATCGGGGCGAGCGGCATTTTTCAGAGCTCGAGCCTGGGCGAGGGCCTGGTGATCGCCGACTACCTGGGCATGCGGGACACGGCGGTGGTACGTGTAGACAGCGTGTCGCTGACGGCGGGCCCGGACAACAATGTGGTCAGTGTAGGGCGTGAAGCGGTGGTGGAGTTTCCCGCCGGTGTTCTGCTGGAAGATGAGGTCCTCACCGTGACCCTGCTTGAGGAGAGCGCCCGTCCCCCGGGCCTGCTGCTGTCCGGTCCGTCCCTGGTTTTTGGGGAGCGAACGCCCGGTGTTCCCTGGAGTTTTGTCTCGCCCATGACCCTGCGGTTTCAGATAGATTCCGCCATGGTAGGTGTTGAGGATTTGGACAAGGTCCAGGTGTATATGCAGCCTTCGGCGCCGGGCGCGCCATGGGTCTGGGTTCCGTCTGTCCGTGCGGGTTACTGGCTGTCTGTCAGCACCACTTCTCTTGGCACGTATGTGGTGGCGTTAGATACCATAGCGCCGACCCTGACGTGGATATCCCAGGTCCAATCGGTTCATCAGGGGGAGCAGATAGACGTTGCATTGCAGGCGGCGGACAACATAGCCAATCCCGAGGTCCGGCTTCGTGTGTATGTGGGCGGCGGCGCCCAGGAGTACGTGTACAGCCTGGATTACAGCTCCGGCCGTCCCGTGGGCCAGATTCCCGCGGCCCTGGTGACGTCCCAGGGCCTCTGGTACGCGGTTGAGATCTGGGACGGGGCCAATCTGGTGAGCCTGGATAAGCTTGACGTGAGGGTTACCGTTGACTCTGTTCTGTCGCTTCCGCCGGGAGTGTCCTTGGCAGCGGGCAGCTATCACCTGTTTTCCGTGCCCATGGACCCAGGGGACAAGAGCGTCTCGGCCTTGTTTCATGATGACTGGGGAGCTCCTAACCCGGAAGTCTGGCGCCTGTATGCCTATGATTCGGTGTTTTATGAGATGACCGCCGGCGATGCCGTTTTGCCCGGCCGTTCTTACTGGGTGCGCACCAGCGGCATCAGTCCCACTGTTACGCTGGCCGCAGGCACCGTCAGCACCCTTCCTGTGTCCCGGGCCTATGCCGTGCCTCTGCGTTCCCGGTGGAACTGCATCTCCAACCCGTTTATGTTTACTGTGCCGGTGGACAGCGTTACCCTGTCCGGCGGCGCTGCGGTGCAGTATCTGTACGGGTATGTGAACGGCCTGTGGCAGCCTCGTGAGCTTTTGACCGGTCTCGAGCCCTGGCAGGGCTATTTAGTGTGGAACGGCCCGTCGGGCCTGCCTGTTTCGGACAGCGTTCGTCTCTCCCCGCGCGGCGGTTCTCCGCCGGTAGCCAAATCCGGCGCCCTGGAGCGTGGCGGCTGGCTGGGTGTGAGCGTGTCGGGCGGTGGTTTTCGGGACGGCCTGCTGGTGCTGGGCTATGGCTATGCGGGTTCGGCGGAGGGCCGGGACCTCAGGGACCATCCCAAGCCGGCCTTTTTCACCAAGCCCGTGGAAGCCGGCCTTCTGGTGCCATGGGACAGGGGCCGGAGCTATTTGACCGATTACCGCGGTGAGCTGGGACAGGGCCAGTCGTGGCGGTTCAGGGTCGCCAACAACACGGGAGACAGCACTGTGCTTGGCTTTGACGGCCTGGCACGGCTGGGCAGGGACCTGGAGGCGGTGCTGCTGGACGAGTCCCGGGACAAGGTCTGGCCGTTATCTGAAGCAGGGGCCGGCGTTGCGTTCCTGGCCGGGCGGGGCGCTTCCGAGGAGTTCGAGCTGCTGGTGGGCACGGCAGAGTATATCGAGGGCGGGATAGCGGATTTCCACAGCCGTGCCAGGGTGTTTTCCATGGAGCAGAATTTCCCCAATCCCTTTACGGCGACAACCGCCATCAGGTTTTCCCTTCCTCATGCGGCGGGAGTTGCGTCAGGGGCCATGCCGGTATCACTTGAGGTGTTTGATATCCAGGGCCGCAAAGTCATTACCCTGCTCAGAGGATGGC
>JBHPJW010000170.1:0-3212 GCA_042567505.1 Fibrobacterota bacterium | reverse complement strand
GAGTCAGGGATCAGGGGTCAGTTTGTTCTCGTTACTTAAGCCTATGAGGAGTCAGGAGTCAGTGATCAGGGATCAGCTTGGTTTTTATCCAACCTGACACCTGACTACTGACACCTGACACCTGTTTTTAATTCCTGACTCCTGGTCACTGAATTACCAACCTCTGACCTATGTACAATTTCTTTTCCTGACCATTTTAGCATACCATTTTTTAATTGAGAGGTGCGTGCCAGGGACTTGATTAAGGTGGCAGGAAATGCGCCTGGAGTCCAGTCTTTCTTTCTGTCGGCGGGACTGGGCCAGAGGTATCACCCCGTCGAATCTGCCATGGTAAATAGTCACCTGCAGGCAGTGATTTACTATGTCTGAGCCAGATGTGTTTCTGGTTTCAAGGGCCTCAACGGTTCTGACAAAGGCCTGCATCCGGCTGCCTGTCTTCGGTTTGTACCGTATCGGGTAGAATTTTCTTTTAAACCAGCTGAAAGATGGAATAGCGTTCCATAACGTGTTTGTGCCCAGTCGCCACCAGAGCTGAAAGGCAAAGAAGTGAAGGACTTCCCAGGCAATCCCGGCTTGTCCGGGATTTACATCACAGGGCGGACAAAGAAGGTGTGCCTGTTGGACGTCTTGCACACGCAGGGCCAGCCTGAGCGCGAATGCCGCCCCCAGAGATTCTCCTGTGAAAAGTACGCTGCTTTGTTGAATCCCCTGTTCAGCGCTTATTTCCTGCCAGGCCTTAAGGAGTTCGTCTTCGGCGGTATCAGGATCTAGCTCAGAGGAACCCTCTTTACCGTGTCCCGGCAGGTTTATGGCAATGACCTGCTGTCCCTTCTTGTGCCAAAGGTTGAACAGCTCATAGTTGTCAAAGAGCGCGTCATTTCCCGCGCCATGCAGGAAGACCCTGTTGCCGGCGGGAGGAGTCCTGTCAGCCGCGAACAGGTAATACTCAATCTTGTTTGAGCAGACCCGCTTGACCGGCCGGGAAAGATATCCGGGAGCCGGCCATAAACTGGAAGCCGCCAGCATGACCAAGAAAGAAACCAGTGAAATAACCGGCCAGTCCTGCTTGGATTCCGGGGCCAGGTATATGATTAACGCCATGGCCAGGCAGGCCGGGATTACCCATGGCTGCCGCAGAATGGTAAACCTCACCAGCAGCCCCCGCAGGTTGGCCCGGTAGGCCAGCTGCTGCAGGACCAGGAAAAACACCAGGGTTTTGAGCAGGAACAATTTTCTCAGTCACCTATTGGACAACATGTCCGGATTAACACTAAGATAATATAGCTGATCTCAAAAGTAGCTTCACACTGTCATTCCCTGCGAATGCAGGGAATCTCCTGGCTCCGATGTGGCCAAATTATGTGAAAAAAGCCTCATCGGAAGTTGGAGATCTTCCACCGGAGCCTGCCTTCCGCGAAGGCGGTAGGCGGAAGATGACAGTTTGATAGGACTTTTGAGACCACTTCTACTAGGATAATAGTATTAGCGCAACCACCTTAGAGCGTTAACTGATTATTTCACCGCCATAAAAAATCGATTCTTTGCCGAATTTGGCGGTGATTTTATCCATAGCTGTTTCCGATTTCTCTGCGGCAGCGGTATCATGCAGAAAACTAATCAAACTCTCCTGCTGCCCGGGGTGAAAGCCTGTGAGCCCTACGCCGATAAGCCGCATCTTCTTTCCGGTCAAACCGCTTTTCCGGAACAACCGCACAGTCTGCTCAAATATCTGTCCGGTGAAGCAGGTTGACTTTTCCAGGGTGATTCTCCGCGTATGCTTTTTAAAATCCGTGGTCCGGTATATGAATACAATGGTCTTCCCGCGCAGGTTTTTCTTTCTGGCCTGCCTGGAAACGTCCCGCGCCAGGGAAAGTAAAACTTTATGAAGTTCATCAGAATTGTCCGTGTCTTTATTAAAGGTGTGCTCCCTGGAAATTGACTTGGTCGGCCCGGTCCCGCCCACTGTTCTGGAGTCGATGCCCCGGCAGAGATAATACAGGGAGGCCCCGCCGGCCCCGAACCGGTCCTGAAGTTTCTCCAGAGAAAATTTCTGCAGGTCCGCAACGTGTTTGACTCCCAGCCGGGCCAGGGCCTTTTGAGTTTGGATTCCCACGCCCCATATCTTCCCTATCGGCATGGGGGCCAGCCAATCATATATTTTGTCTTTGCGGAACGGGACCAGAGTGATGCCCGCGGGTTTGTTAATGTCTGAGGCCAGTTTGGCCAGGAACTTGTTTGGCGCAATTCCCACGGACGCGGTCAGGCCTGTCCCCTGTACAATATGGTCCTGGATTTTCTTTGCCGTTTCGCGCGGGGCGCCCCAGAGGTTCCCGGTACCGGTAATATCTAAAAACGCTTCATCTATGGAGATTTGTTCAACCAAGGGAGTATATTCCCGCAGGATGGTCATGATCTGCTTCGATACCCTTACATAATGTTCCATGTTCGGAGGCACGTATATGCCTTGTGGACAGCGATTATGCGCCTGGTTGATGGGCATGGCCGATTTTATACCGAACTCCCTGGCCTCATAACTGGCCGCGGAAACCACCCCGCGGGTCCCGGGCAGGGAACCGACAATAACCGGTTTCCCTCTGTACTCAGGATGGTCGCGTTGTTCCACAGCCGCGTAGAAGGCGTCCATGTCAACGTGGAGAATGACGTTATCTGTGTTGGGCATGGAGTATAGCTGGCAAGAATAGGGTGGAGTGTTGGAGTACTGGGGTGTTAGAGTTTTGTAATGGACTAGGGGAGTACTGGAGTAATGGAGTGTTGGAATAATGCGTTAAAAAAATGGCGCCTGCGGCGCGTAATAAAAACAATCCTCCGCCCATCCTTCTCAAGTATGCTTCGGAGAGCAAGAAGGCGGACTGACTGAAAAACCCATTACTCCAGTACTCCAAACATTTATACCGATATCATCTACCTAATAAACACCCAGAGCAGCAATATCAGCAGGATAAAACCGGTAATAGCCACCCAGTTTGGCATGACGGGCTTTTTCGCACTGCCGAACTCCCGTTCCAGGCTTTCCTGGTAATCATATTCTTCATCCGGCAGGTCGCTCATGTCATAGGGCTTATCAGACCAGCCGGTGGTGTCATCAGCGCCGCATTCGGAACAGGCCGGCGCGCCTTCCTTGACCTCAGCACCGCAGCAGGGACAGGTGAAGTAGTCGTTGGGATTGACCATGGTTTAAAGGTAGGTATTTA
>JBHPJW010000017.1:0-47110 GCA_042567505.1 Fibrobacterota bacterium | reverse complement strand
CCGGAATGACTTTTCCAGGGCATATAACATGAAGCAACTTATTGGATAGTCCACTAGGACGGAACCGAAGGCGGTTTTGTACTCCAGTCTTTATTGAACTCAAGGTCAATAAGCTTTATAAATTTTTCTATGTAATGATCCCAGGTGAACTGGTTGTAGGCCCTTTCTTTAGCAGCCTCCCCCATTTTCATACGAAGGCCTTCATCATCCGTTAACTTTTTCACTGCTGACACGATTTCGTCCGAATCCCTTGGAGAAACCAGAATTCCCGTTTTACCGTCTTCTATAGCATCAGCTATTCCACAGGTTTTGGAGCCGATGGCGGGTTTGCCCAAAAAGGCGGCTTCAATCACTGAAATGCCAAAACCTTCAAAATCACCATCTGCCAAATTCTGACTCAGTAATATATATATATCACATAAGTTCTGATAAGAGGGGAGATCTTTCCTGGAGACCTGGCCTATGAAATGAACGGAATCCTGTATGCCCAATTCGCGGGATATGCCTTCGAGATACTCCCTTTTCGTCTCATTTCCGACTAACAAATAAACCACATGAGGGTGAGTCTTAAGTACATCGGGTAACGAACGTATAACGAATTCCTGACCTTTGCGATCATACATCCTGCCCACGGTCATTAAAACGGTTTTGTTATGATATTTTTTTTCCAAATCTGATGTCAAATCTGAGTTTGTGATTTCGGGAATGCGGGCGGAATTGTTGAGAACATGAATCCGCCGGCTGATTCCCCAATTCCGGTTATAGTTTTTTGTGTACTCACTTACAGCTATTAAACAGGATCGCCATAATATCGGCTTTATCACCCAGGGAACCTTAGCAAAAGCGGACTGAAACTCAGAAGCGTGCAACACCGTCATTTTTTTTATGGAAGGTACCAGAAAAGAAGTAAATGAAATGAGGGTGGGAATAGTTCCCGTAGTCAGCAGTATCGAGGGCCTGTACTTAAAGCAACAGCTGATAAAAACAAAAACCTTTTTGACGGCTGTAAACAAAGAGGGGCCCGTACTGGTAAAAGACCGAATGATGAAGTTTTGGCTCTCATTAAACTTATGGATATCATCCGATTCCGCAAAATCCTGATTACATAACACGAACACGGAAAAGCCCCGTTTGCTCATTTCATTTGACGTTTGATAGGCCAATTCTCCCAGCCCACCCGGCCCCGGGGGGAACTCGCTGGTGTATATCATTATATCGGTTTGAGGAGTAGCCTTGATCATCTGCGGCCGTTAGTAACAGGATTATTCCTTTATTATCTTATCATTATGCGCCCATTAAATGACAGGATAATATGCAATTTTTTTAGTTTTTTTTTACCGGCAGTAATACCCAGTGTTACCTCCAGTTACTTTTTTCATGTTCTTCCTGATTCCGGACCAGTCCCTTCGGGCCTTGGCAAGCAAGCCGGAATGACTTTTCCAGGGCATATGACATGAAAAAACTTATTGGATAGTTCACTAGTCCGGTTCCTATTCCTTTCAGGAATGCGCTGAGAAACCTCGGCCGGAACATCTACCGGAACGAAAATTCAGAAATTTTACTTTTCGGAAGCTTTTTAAGTGCACAGCCAAGAACCTGATAGCGAACTGCGGGGCCAGTCCCAGTTCGAGAAAGAACTTCCGAAACCGCTTTTGGGTAGAGAACACGGACTTGCGCCGCATAATCCCTTTGCTGCGGAGGGGACACCTCTCCAACGTCAGGAGTCGTCCATAATGCCGGCATCTCATACCAACATCGCGGATTGCTAAAACCTGACGTTGATGCCGCCGTTCAGTTCAGCGCCGTAAAGCAGGTTTCCGTCCATTCCGCCTATATCAACAATCGCCTTCCCATTGAGGGAGATGCGGGCAGATAACAACATCCGCCCTCCTGCGCCTAATCCGCCGGTGAGCGTATTGCCGAATCTCCTGTTAGTGAAAGCGCTTTCCCTCGCCCCGAATTTATATATTCGGGCAATAACATAAGGCTTTTTGCTTTTATTCCGAATAAACTGGAGATAATGAGAAAGAAGAACATCCGTGCCGGCTTTTCTCTTCACATCAACAGTTTCCCCGGTCATTGCATCAAATCCTCCGTCCACAATCGTGTTTTTCTGCCTAAAGATCACATTAAGATTAATGGTGCTATACATTCCCTGAGAAATTTTAGTTCCCGCCGTGGCGTTCAAGGCCCATTTGGGCCCGGCCTGGAATACATCGCTGCCATTCCAAACATCGGTTGTGAAATAGGTGTAAACCAAATCTCCCAGCATCTTCATCTTTCTGCCGCCCGCATACACGATATAATCTACCCCGGCCGCCGCGGAAAATTCATTGCCGGAATTCCAGTCATCAGTCGTCAGTTCAAACAGGCCCGTATTGATATTATACATCGAGTCGGGTTCCGTGGGATGATATAGCCCGGTGGTGAGAATCCCTATGCTGCCCCCGATGATAAGATCGTCGGCGATCTCCACGGCGCTGGACAGGGTGTAATGTATGTTCCAGCCGGACCCCAGACCCGCGATCCTGAAATGCATCTGACGGGTGGAAAAGGCCCCTTCCAGCGCACTTTGTCCCAGAGCGAGCTCGCTGGGACCGGTAGGGGTTTGGACGCCCAGGGTGGTTACCAGTCTATCTTTGAAATTATACGAGATCCGGGATTTGGTGCCGGAGAGGCCAAAAGCCGCGGTGTTATCGGGAACTCCCGTTGCGTCTCCCGATAAAAATCCCGTAACCGGAGTGGTGACGGCGTCCAGCGCCAGTCCCGGCAGCAGGCCCTTTAAGTCCATAGAATACATCACCGGCAGGGCGATTTGTGTGACCCGCACGTCATTCACAGCCCAGGATTCCAGATGTCCGCCCGAATAAAGCTGGCTGCCGCGGAAAAAAGAAATCTGCGTTTCGGTTTGGGGCGTAGCAGCCAGGCAAAGGGAAGAAGCGAGAAACAAGGCGGTACTATTTAAAATTTTCGTTTTCATGGCCACAGCTCCTAAAACTCGTATTCCTGGTGATCGAGTCCTCCTCCGTCCTCATCGGAGTGTCCGGTCCTCACTGTTTTCCCATCCGTTATATCCCCGCTGTTGGTTTCCGGCATGAAGGAGCGGCCCATCACACCGGACATCCTCCGCATGGTTTTCAGGGCCCCGTTCCCGCTTTCCAGGATATCGGGAAACATTTCCGGACCACTGCCCAGTATTTCAACCGGAGGATCGCCGGCGTTCTCTTCTTCGGATTCTTCTTCTTTCTTTTCGGATGCTTCTGCCTGCGCGCCGGCTTTTTCCGAGGCCTGTTCTGCTTTCTTCGAGGCCTGTTTGAAGCCAGGATCTATTTCCGCCGCTTTTGAAAACGCTTTGGCCGCGGATTTGTGATCACCATTATCCGACGCGTCCAGCCCCTTGCCGTATGCCAACAGGGCCAGGAGGTTTTCAGTCTGAATCACTTCAATCTTAAGCCGTTCATCATCAGAAATAACGATGCCCATGTTTTCGAGAATGCTGAACACCAGTTTCTTTTCAAGCTTGAAAAATTCTTCCACCGATCCGGAAACTTCTCCCATGGCCTTTTCCTCATCGGTATCGGTCCTTAAAAGGCTGCTTTCAATGCTCATCTCCCCGCCGGACCCCACAGCGTACCTGCCCGTGACGATTTTGTTTGTATTTACCATGGAGGCCATTTTTGTCTGGTTGGGTTTGCTGTGAGCATCTGCGGTATTGAAATCGAGTTCTTTGCTGAGCGCCCCCAGTCTTTCCCGTTCAACAAGGGTCAGGGCATCCACCTGAGAAAGATCGGTGATTACCATATCGGCAAGGGCCTTTTCCAGGGGAGCGTATTTGTCGTCTCCAGTTACCTTGTAGAAGTGTAATACCGCCAGGGTATGTTTACCCGCATCGGAAGAAAGCCCCGCGTCTTCTGTTCCGCCTTCGACAGGCCCTTCTGAAAGGGCCGAAGCCCCTTCCGTTTCTTCCGGACTGGATTCAGGAGATGCGGATGCATCATCCACAACCGTTTTATCAGAATCATCAGGTTGAGAAAGAACAGTCCCAGGGAGGGCGCAAATCAGAACGCCCAGGCTTATCGCGGTTTTCAAATTCAGGTTCATGTTGCTGGTTACCTCCTTGAAGTTTTCCCTTGTCAGGGTTCTTGACTGAAACGGATTCAGACCATGTCCCCGCCAGCAAGAGTTTCTGTTCTTTTTAAAAAAAAAACCGCAAACTAATATAAAACTGACTTTCGATATTGGCTAGAGAATGCACTTGATTTTCCAGCGGAGGGCGGCTTATCTTACATGTCCAGCCTCTTCGCAGAGATCCTGGGGAAAGGCAAATTCGTACTCGCAGTTTTCTGAAGAGCGATCCCTAACCACCTGTTTTTTTATTTAAAAGCGAATTCCACGGACATTTTCATAAACAGCTCGTGATAGAACATGTCATTGACAAATCCCTGGTTGGTTTCGTCTGCCAACAGGTTAAAACCCAGGGTGCCGTCCAGGCCTATTTCAACATTCCGGGATTTGATAAGTGCATAACCCAACCCGGTTCCAATGGCGAAGCCCCCCAAACCGTCCCCGGTTATTATTTCCGTTCCCAGGTTCTCTCCGTATTCATCGATGATATCGGAAGAGACAGGATTCCGGTAATTCCAAAAACGCACCTGCGGGGCCAACTCCAGTTTCGCATAGAGGTTCCCCATGGGAAGGCCAAGGCCTGTGTACCGGCGGTATTGGTAGATGAAGTGGACCTCTCCCGGATGAACCAGAGAACTGTGCAAATTGTTTCCCTTCATCAAAGGAAAGAATCCGAAGCCGAGACCGAAGGAGTGACGGTTCCGGAAACCGTTGTAGCTGCCAAACGCAATCGTTCCTCCTTCCTCATAGGGAAGCTGTCCCATGTTCAGAACTGATGAAAATAAGCTGAATCCGAAAAATGTAGTGCTCTCCCTGTGCATTGGCCTTTCACGAACCGGTTGATGCCGGTGTTCCCGGCGTGCTTCCACCCTTGCCGGAGCTCGGACGACAATTTTTGATCCTTTCCCGCTCCTCCTGGCCCTGGTGATTTTTTTCCGGCTGGCTTTTACCCTGGAACTCTTCACCTTTCTTTCCCCTTTGTATGAATCAGAGGACTTTTTCACTGCCTCGCTGAGGCTTCCCCGGCTTCTGTGGGATGATGAAGAACATCCCATGAGCATGAGCACCGCGCTCAGAAAAAACCCCAGGAATAGCCTGGATAGGATTGCTGATGGATAAAGGTGGCATAGAGTAGGCATGTTCTTTTAATAGACGCATGTGGAGCGGAGATCCGCTCACTTGACTTTCATGGGACCTTAGCTGCCGCTGGGCTTGGTTTCTCAATTCAGCGAATACCAAAGGAAAAAAACTAGCGGAATTTCCCCTATCTCTTAAAAATTCTATAAACTTCCAGCAGTCCCTAACTTTTTCTAAGGCCCGGGTAAGGCTTAACCGAAGGGAGAATACTTATTTAAGCAGGGTAATGCTCCTGTGTGTTACCGGCTGGCCGGCCTGGGAAAGGCGTATGACATAATTACCGCCGGGAACGGAATTCAACTGATTATCTTTGCTGTCCCAGTGTACTGTATGATTACCTTCATGTTTCATTCCCTGAAAAAGTGTCCGTACCAGATGGCCCCTGCTATCATATATGCCTATATCTATTTTACCACTTCGGTCAGTGGCATAACTGATTTGTGTGCTGGTATAAAATGGATTGGGATAATTAACAATGCGCCCTTTTGCCGTCACAGGACGGTTGGCATGTATCGCAGTGCCTAAATCACCAAATTCAAACGCGCCGATATCAGGGGCCGCGCCCACGTATTCGTCTCCCACATCAATTCCCGCGTTTATACAGGGAGAACCATCCTGTAAATGGAAATCCATATTGTCGGCATCAACAAACAGAGGGTCCGCTGCGATATGATTCGGGCCCGCCTGAGAAGGAGCAGGGGTGCCGAACCAGCAGTTATAATCAAATTCAATGGAGTTGAAATCAGGATTTTGCCAGGTGGGAATCGGGCCTGATGATTCATAGGAGATATTGTTTTTGAATTCAAGGTTACTGCTGTTGCCCAGGAAAAACGATCCAAGGTTATTCTGATAAGAAACGTTATTATAAACTTTAATATTGGTTGGGATACCCCCTACATCTGCCCCGCCGCCACCTATCCAGAAACCGGCTCCACGAGGATTCCCGAAACCATTGCCATAGCACAGATTCCTCCGAACCAGGTGCCCACCGGAAACATACCCGTTGTGCTCCTCTCCTATGTCAACGCCGCAATAAGCGTTATCGTAGCAAATATTCTCTTCGATAATAATATTATCCGGCACATCAGCATCCCCTCCTCCGTCGGAATAAATACCCGAGCCGGCCCCCGAATTATAACATATGTTTCCCTTTACCAATCCCCGGGTGGGCGTTCCCATCGCCCCCCCCCCATTGGTTGGGACCTTCACAGCCAATCATGTCCATGCATATATTGCTTCCATCATGAACCACATTATTTAGCACCTCAAAGTCGGTTACATCGCCCCACAGGGTAAGGGACTCATTGCCCCCGGTACTGTTATCCCCCACTTCATTACCCTCTATGATAACATTAGATACCGTACCGGCTCCCCACTCCAGCCCGGCAAAAATGAGAAAGGCGTGGGTCTGGCCGCGAAAAACGGCGCCGGTGTTGGTCGAACCGTTCATCACCGAGCAGTCTCTTATTTCAAAATGGCTGGCCGGGCCGTCGATCCTGATACCGTTCCCGCTGTGGTTCCGGACATTAAGGCCTATGAACTTCAAATAACTTTCCCCCTGGTTATTACTGACACATGATCCCCCGCGTCTTTCGCAATCGATAATCACTTCGTCATTTTCAAAATTCTGGACCGTGATATACCCGTCATTGGCATTTCCGGAATTCTCCATGGTTAAAAATCCCGAGTACGTGCCGGCCTTGAGATAGCAGATATCCCCGGCCCGCAAACTGCTGCCTATTTTATCCAGCGAGGCCCATGGTTCCGCCTCGGTGCCGGCATCATTGTCATTTCCGTTTGGAGCCGCGTAATAGGTGGCGGCCTGTGTTGGTAAAGCGATAAAAACCGCCATTGATACGGCTAAAAGAATGCCTCTTGAATTTTTCATTTTTATTTCCCGTTTTAAGTTAATTGCTCTCTGGAAAAATCCGGGGGTATCTTGTTAAATATATATTCTACCGGGAAGTGCCTGATTCCAGCCCCGTTTGATTGAGAACATTATCTCAATCTTTTTTTACCTTCAAATATCAGGCGCCTGATTAGTTGCTTTCCCGGATACCCGCTGTACATATTTCGGATTTTACCTCAAGATTACCAGGCATATTAAATTCGTTCCAAACCAGCCAAAAAGCAAGCCGTTTTTGAGTTTTTTTAATATTTTCGGCAAATGGCCCTGGACAACTACTTTTGTGCAAATGTTCGTTTTTGCTGTTTTTTCTTTTTTTTTAAGGACTATCATATGGCGGCTAAAAAACTGCTTTTTGCGCTCAGCTTCACGGCCATTCTGGGCTGCGGAGGAGATAATGCTGAACCGGGAAAAAAGGCTCAGCCCAGTGGGGAAAGGCCGGGGAGGGGCGTTGGTTGGATAGAAAAAGCAATCCAGGAAAGCAAGGAGAAATTAAGGAATAAAAATCCGGCTGTCCGCCGGCTGGCGGTTTCCCGCCTGGGCGCTTTGAAGGCCCGTGAGACTGTACCGGATTTGATAGAAATTGCTGAAACTGATGAAAGCCTGCAGGTACGGCGTATCGCGCTTGGGGCACTGGGAAATATAGGTAACCAAGATGGTTGTTCCGTTTTAATAGCTTCGTTGGATGATGACAACATTGAAATCCGGAAAGCGGCTATTGCCGCCATTTCCAAAGTTGAGGGGGAGGACTTCGAAGCTGCATTCATAAAAACGCTGAAAGATCCGGCGCCGGAGGTACGCGGCGAAGCCTTGAAATCCTTACATAATTATATCAACGATTCCAATAAAGAAAGCCTGGCCGATCATATCATAAGTTCTTTAGAGGACCGGGACGGACGGGTGAGGATGGAAGCGGCCCGGCTGCTGGGTGAATTTACGGAAAGCAACTCTAACCATGCAAAAGAGCGGCTTCAGAAATTGATGGAAGATGAGGATGCCAAGGTGGCCTGCGCTGCCGCAGGGGCCCTGGCCAAAATGGGCGAGAAAAAGGGCTTTTCGACTGTGCAGGGTTTCCTCTATCACAAGGATCAGAATATTAAAATCCAAGCCGCTGATGTATTGGGGGATATAGGCAGCCCGGCAGCCAGAGAATCCCTGAAGAAATTATTGAAAAAAGAAAAAGATCCGGATATGAACAGGTATGTCACCAGAATGTTAAACAATAAAGCGGGTTCCCAATAACCGGAGAGGAACAGGCTGTTTTCACTGCAGTTTTGGTCATGAGACTGACAACCATCATTACCAGGAGATAACCCATGGGATACAGAAGTATGTATGAAGACCGGGACAAACTCTTTGCGAGCAATCCCCAAGGCAAACCCGTAAATCAGAGGGAGGTCAGGAAACGTCTGGAGGGCTTATTCTCCACACCGAAAAAGCCGGAGATTGATCGCTGCCGGGAGGGCCATAACTGGGTCACTCACCGTGACGGCCCGGGCCGGTGCTCGAAATGCAAAATCCCCAAGCCTCCCGGCCAATAGCGGTATACCACATCCCTCTGCAATGAAGGTGAGAATTCAAACACTGAGGATGTTTACCGTCATGCAAGTGATGTTTTTTCAACCGGGACCATCATATGATATCGATTTGGAAATGAACTTCCTATGAATCCGGAAATAAATTATACTCTCGATTACCAAGGCCAATTCCAATACATAAAAGTCGAAATATGGTAACCAAACATGGGCGGGCTTCTCCGCTGATATGGAAGACCATCGATGACAGGAAACTTCGGAACAGGCGGAACAGGTACGAACAGCAATTATTGAGAAAGCTCAAATCCATAATCCCAAAAAAAGTAAAGGCAACTGTATTAGCTGATCGTGGATTCTGCAATACCGACTTTTTCCAATTTAGCACTGGTGAATTAGGGTGGGATTTTGTAATTCGCATCAAGAAAAATATATATGTGGAGTGCGTCGTAGGATGATGACAACATTGAAATCCGGAAAGCGGCAATAGCCGCCATTTCCAAAGCTGAAGGGGAGGCGTCCGAAGCGGTATGAATAAAAACTCTGGAAGACGCGGATGCCGGGGCGGCCTGCGCCGCCGCAGGGGCCCTGGCCAAAATGGGCGAGAAAAAGGGCTTTTCGGCTGTTAAAGGTTTTCTCTCTCACAAGGATGAGGACGTCAAAATCCAGACCAATAACGTATTGGCGGAAATCGCCGGCCCGGAAGCCAGAGAATCTTTGCAGAAATTATTGAAAGAGGAGAAAGATCCGGATAGTAAAAGGTATGTTACGAAAACTATGAATACCAAACTGAACCCCTCATAACCGGAAGGGAAGATGCTGTTTTATCCACTGTTTTTAGGTTGTTATCCAATTCAAACTGGCCGCCAGTCTGCCCCTGATGGTAAATGGTGAATTAAGCGCACCGGGGAAAATCACCAGAAACAGAAGCTGAAAAATCTAACCGTATTCCCCCTTCTGACAGCGTGATAAAAATAATGTTCAAATACCCGCTCCCCGTTGCCTTGCTTGTGCTGTCCTACCGGCAGCAATCCTCATTGCGTCTCTACTTTTTACCAAAATTTGTTACTACTGGCCAATTTCAAAGGATTCAGGCATCTTAAAAAATTACTAATTTACCTAGGCTTGAATATTAATACGATGTTTTTTATTAATGTAATCAGCAAGAAACATACTATATTTTTAAGGGGGGTGTAATTTTATAATAGGCGGCAGGGGCCGTGCGGGGGACACTCGATCGACCTAAAATTTATGGTTTAAATTTTAAAAGTTGGAGGGTTTTATTATGTGCAAGGTAACAACGGCAATCATGTTGATAATGTTTTGTTGTCTTCAAGGTATTCTGGCCCAAGATCCGTCACCATCGGATATTGCCTCTGAATGGGCGGCAATGTCTGATAACAGGGACGCCAAGATTGCTTATGCAGTCGCGCCTGATCAGATAATGGTGCTCGACCTGACCACCGGTACCTTAGAGGAACTTACCACAATCACCTGGAGCGGCAACGAGTGGCAGCCGTTTATAAATCTCGCCTGGTCTCCTTCAGGCGACCGCCTTGCCCTGGGAACCGAATCCGAGGTTGTGGTTATAAACAAGGACAAATCAAATAGGACGGTTATTTCTACCGATGAAACTTTGTTAGGCAAGATGGTGAGCTGGCTGGACGATGATGCTACCGTGGTATACTCAGTATGCGAAAAAGTCGTTGGGACCACTATTGGGACTGATAACTCTGTTGTCAGTACGACAGATCTCTATACTGTGGCGCCGACCCGTGATAATGTATGCTGGGAAGATACCTATGTCAGGGGTGATTATTTATCAATGCTGGATTTTGAGGCAAATATGACATCAGGAGGCTACCACAGGCCCGTCGTAATTCACCTGCCCACAGGTGAACTGCGCGAACTGGTTTCAAGAGACGGTGATGGATGCAATATTAATCCCAGTCCCGAGGGAAACGGAACTGTCATTTTCACCGAGGAAAACCATATCGACCCTGCAAAGATCGTTAATTGGGATGGGGAGGTGATAGATGAACTGGCATATATGGTCGAACCGGTTGATAACGAAGGAATTCAACAATTGCGCTGGTCTAACGAAGTCGAATACCTCGCCCATATGGGCAGTAGAGACTATCAAAGACACGCCTGGATTCGCAAAATGTCTGATAAATCAGCGGTTTATTTTGGCAGTGACCTCATCAGGCCGAATCTCTGGGTAGCTCCGGAATCAGCACCGGTGAGGCAGGAAAACCGGAAATCGTCAATCCGCCACAACCTTAAAAGTGGGGATAGAGCTGTCTATACATTGCAGGGCCAACGGATTATGAGTGGGGAGAAATACGGCCCGGGATTATATGTCACCGCAAGAAATGGACATTTGAAATTAGAAATTATGGAGATACAATGAACCGGATATATTCAATCTGCTTGCTGGGCCTGATATGGTTTGGGTCTTTGTTTTTCGGGTGCGATGATTCACCTACATCTACTACTACCTTACCCGAGGATACAACCGAACACATCGTCTTTATAAGGCCCGTCGCCAACACTACTTACCGAGTTGGGGATACCGTGCCTCTTGAATGGGAATACAAGAATCCGGCCCAAGAGGAATGGTTCAGGACCACTCTCAGGTATTCCCTTGATAATGAGTTGACATTCCAAAATCTGCAAACGGCTTCAATCACCCACCAATATCCTTCGGACACCTTATACTGGATCATACCCGACACCAGCTTTATTTCCGAAACCGTACACTTTGAGGCGCACCATTATACCAGATTTACAACGAAGGGAACCTCAGAAAAAATCACTATTGTTCCATAGCGGAACACGTGCAGAGCACACCGTTGAAGATCACCTGCCGCTCTTTGCCATAGGGGAAAAGCGGTCTGGCAATATCTTCTACATAAACTCGCATTATCACTGCCTGAAAGATTAACAAAACGGCTTTCCTAGTGAAGACTTTGCAACAAAACTTTCGTTTTTATAAAAAAATCGCTATTTTATGCTGGCAAGTGTCGAACTTGGGTTAGGAAGGATGCGGCGGACGACAAAGGAAATCACTCAATGCCTCTTGCCATATACATCATCGGGATCGAACACTCTTTCATCGCAAATCTCCCACTGCCCCTCTCTTTGTTCCCTGAAGAAGCAGGAGCGATATCCCTTATGGCAGGCCGCGCCCGTTCCCTCCGGCTGCACCCTGAACAAAAGGGCATCTCCGTCGCAGTCTATCTTAACTGAGCCAACCTTCTGCATGTTTCCCGAAGTTTTTCCTTTTACCCAGAGTTCCTGGCGCGATCGGGACCAATAGGTCATAATCCCGGTTTCCAGAGTCATGGCCAGAGAATCCCTGTTCATATACGCGAGCATGAGCACGTCCCCGGAACCCGCTTCCAGGGCCACGGCCGCAACCAGGCCTTTCTCGTCGAATTTCACTTCCTTCAGTATTGATTCCCATGTATTCATGTTATATCCTCTGTTTCATTAACGGATACGTCTTACGGTGAGGATGCCCGATCGGGTCTCGTCACCCTCCCCTGATATGTCCGTTCCCTTCCACTCTCCACTGATACGTCGTCAAACTCTCTATGCCCATGGGTCCCCGGGCATGCAGTTTATCCGTACTGATACCCACTTCCGCCCCCAATCCGTATTCACCCCCGTCGGAAAACCGGGTGGAGGCGTTTATCATGATGGAGGAACTGTCCACGTTATCAACGAATATCTTCTGCGCCAGTGCTGATTGAGCCAGTATCGCGTCCGTATGCCCGGACCCGTGCCTCCTGACATGCTCCACCGCCCCTTTGGCGCCATCTACTATTCTCACTGAAAGCCGCAGGTCGAGGTATTCCTCGTCCCAGTCTCCGGCACGGGCTTTGTTTATACCCGGCAGGATGTTCCTGGTCAGGGGACAGCCTCTGAGGTCCACTCCCCTTTGCCGCAGGCTGTTTAAAATACCAAGCACCTTTCCTTTAGCCGCTTTTTTGTCTATCAACAGGGTCTCCATGGCGTTGCAGACACCAGGCCTCTGAATTTTGGCGTTGAGGATTATCTCTCCGGCCTTTCCCATATCGGCCGATTTATCCAGATAAATATGACACACACCTTTATAGTGCTTGATGACAGGAACACGGGCCTTTTCCACCACAGCTTGAATCAACCGCTCACCGCCCCGGGGAATGACCAGGTCGATGTTACCGGTATCGGCCAGCAAACAATTCACTACCCGGTAGTCCGCGGTATTGACCAGCTGGGCCGCGTCCGCGGATATGCCGCTCTTTCTCAGGGCCCGGCGGATGATGGCAACCAGGGCCCTGTTGCTGCAGGCCGATTCTTTTCCTCCCCGCAAGATCACGGTATTGCCGCTTTTAATACAAAGGGCCGCGCCGTCGACCGCCACATTCGGCCGGGACTCGAAGATGAAAAAAATTGAACCGATGGGGACCGAGAACCGCCTGATGCTCAGTTTGTCTTTCCGCAGGTAGGAACTGAGTTCCCTGCCCAGCGGTTCGGGAAGCTTTGCGATATCCAGCACGCCGTTAACCATGCCGTCCAGGCGCTTATCATCAAGCATAAGCCGGTCCAGCATTGCCCCGGACATCCCGCCGCGTTTACCTGCCGCCAGGTCCCGCCGATTGGCGCGCAGGACCTGATCCCTTGATTCATGTATCATACCAGCCAGGTTCTTGAGGAACCCCACCCGTTGGGTGTGGGAACTTTTCCTTACCTCGTGGGATATTTGCCGGGCTCTCTGTCCGAGCTTCCGGCTGTAGGTCTGAAGTTTGGCTGTCATGATTTTTGTTTAGGTTATGATTAAAGAATAAATTTTAAAAAGGTTTTAGAGTAGTGAGGAGTTCTTAGCGGGAAGAGTCGAGCAGGACTTTGTCGCGCCGGACAAAACTCCCTTCTCCCTACACCCTACTCCTTTCTCTCTACTCATAACACCTCAATAAACCACCAGATTGTCCCGGTGAATAACTTCCTCCGGGCCTTTGCGTTTAAGCACATCAGGGATTTTCGCGCTCTTTAAGCCCTTAATCCTGTCTACTTCCTCAGCGGAATAGGCGGTTCTTCCCCGGCCTATCACCGGTCCCTTTCCTGTGCTGATCTCCACAAAATCTCCTGCTTTATAGTTTCCCCTGGTTCCGATGATTCCCACGGCCAGCACACTGGACCTCCCTGACTGCACGGCCCTGCCTCCGCCCGGATCCAGCAATATGCTCCCACTGGCATGGGAAACAAAAGCCAGCCATCTTTTACGGCGCTTGAGCCTCTTGGCGTTTGGCAGAAACAGCGTTCCTACTTTTTGGCCTGATACCAGCGAGCACAGGCTGTTGTTTTTGCCGTCAGTCAGAACCACCGGGGTACCGGCTTCCGTGGCCTGTTTTATAGCTTTCAGTTTGGCCCGCATGCCCCCTACGCCGGCTGCCGTGCCGGCGCCGCCACCCATGCTCTCTATTTTGGCAGTGACCTTTGGGACTATGGAAACATACTGAACATCGCTGTGTCTCTTGGGATTTTTTGTGTACAGGCCTTTTTCATCTGAAAGGATCACCAGCAGATCCGCTTCCAGGAAATGTGCCACATCAGAGCTTAACTTATCGTTGTCCCCCACCTTTATTTCTTCCGTGCTGATGGTGTCGTTTTCGTTGATGATGGGAATGATATCATTATCCAGCAAGGCCTGGACGGTACGTCGGATATTGTTATACCTGTCTTGATTTAAAAAGTCATCCGCAGACAGAAGAATCTGTGCTACCTGCTGACCCCTGGCCTGGAATTTTTCCGCATACAGGTGCATCAGCCGGCCCTGGCCCGCTGCGGCGCAGGCCTGCTTCAAAGCCAGTACCCGAGGCCTGGTTTTCAGACCCATCACAGTCATACCAAGGCCTACCGCACCGGAGCTTACCATCACAATGGAATGCCCTTCCCGTTTCAGGACACAGATATCCTTGATCAGGCTGTTAATACGCGTCATGTTCAGAGAGCCGTTCTCATTAACCAGGATCTTGGTCCCTATTTTAATAACAATGCTCTTGAGACTTTTAAAGACTTCGGCCCGTATCTTCTCCATGAAGAGCAAGATAGCTAGAATTGGGAAAGAATTAAATTGGGATGTGGGTAATGAGGGAGCAGAAGTGGGGAGTAGAGAGTGGAGAGAAGGAAGGACGACTATCAAACAATCAAACTTTCTAACAATCAAAGCGAAGAAATTGAGGACAGCTAACAGGGTTCAGGAGTGAGTAAGAGGGCGTGAGTCACCTGGCCATTTTACCAGACAATAGGCCTTCACTTTGATATTCGTCATTCGATTGTCCGAATGACCGGTTGTTCGGAGTCCCCACTCCTTCATTCCCCCAAGCCCCCTCACTTAACCGTCTCCAACTCCTGCAGGAGCCTCTCCAGTTTCTTCTTCTCTTTCTGGAGCTCGGAATTATTGGCGTACAGCCTTTTATTGCTTCGACTTAGTTTCTTGTGACGGACAAGTTTGTGGTTCAATTCATTGATGAGGGTGGAAATCAGTTTGAAGTGGAGCTCAGGAGGAAGACTGCTCCACCGGGTCATTTCGAAAGCCATTTCCTCTTCCAATCCCTGACGGCTCTGTTGCTCGGCTTCCATTAACATCAGGGCGAGATCCCTCCAATACTCGGCGGCTTTCTTCACGTCATCCGGTCTATCAGAAAAGATAACGTTGTGCGCATAGGTTGTTGCCGCCTCATAATCACGTCTGGCTATCAGACCGGCCAATCGGATATCCACCGCGTTCAGTTTGTCTCCGGAAAAACACATGCTTGGATCAGGGGCCGTTTTTAAGGCACAACCTGATACCAGGATAAAAACCAAAAAAAATAACCCGAAAACAGCTCCTTTTCCGGCGCAATGAAATAATTGGTACGGGTGTTTCACAGACTTACACCATCTACATCAATTGAACAATACTTTACTAATTAGAGCTTAAATACCCACCCAGTATTACTCTTAAAATAAGTTAATTATTTCTTACTTTCTTTTCCTACAATTATACGGGAAAAGAGCATTATAGGTCAAGGACAGGAAGCCTCAGAATCCCAATTTTTTCAGCTTCTTTTTGGCCTCATCCTGTGCTTTTTCTTTGGTTTCGGCTTTTTTCTTCTCTGCTTCCTGCTTGGCTTTTTCCTCAGCGGCCTTTTTTTTCGCTTCCAGTTCTTTTTTCTTTGCTTCCAGTTTCTGCTTTTCAGCCTCGATTTTGGCCCTGGCTTCAGCTTCTTTCTGCTTGGCGGCATCCATCAGCTTTTTCTTTTCCGCGTCCAGCTTGGCTTTTGCCTCTTTCAGCTTTGCGTCAGCCGCCGCTTTTAAGGCCTCTTTCGCCTCTTCTTTGGCACTCCCTGAGGCTTCCTGCTGCATCCTTTTAAAATCAACTGAGTATTTTGGATCTCCTACCGTACCGGTCATGGCATAATAGGCGATGGCCCGGCCGGACTTGTCCTCGGGAATCAAGGCTACACTGCCGGCTACGGCCTTGGCCGCATCGCCCACCCCGGGTACTTTACTGGCGACGCCGGAAGCCGCTCCCTGCAGTTTCTTCTGAGCGGAAAGTATGGGCTTGCTCAGGATTGGGGCCAGATGGTTCTCAAGTAAAAGGTCTAACTTGGTATCGAAACCTACATTTCCGGTTAAATTAAGCGACCCGGCCGGCGAATCATCCAGTTCACAATGCTTGACTATCAGTTTTCCGTCCTTTGCCTCAAACGTGGCGTCCAGCTTAGAAAAAGTAAAGGTGCCCAAATCAATCTTTTTTCCCATCTTCACCTTTTCCTGAATGGATCCAATCGCATCATTTAGTCCCTGCGCCATCCTGACGCCAATCAATTTTCCATCATGGATCTTCACATATATCAAACCGGTGAGATTGTCGGCAAAATTCTGGGGCAGTCCGTTGGTTTGCACGTCCATGTCCATGCTGAACTTCCCGTAAATGGTGGAATCTGTTCCTGCCAGCGATTTTGTGATATCATTGTCACCCGGCAGCTTATCATTCAGCCTGGAGATGAAATCATTGGCCTCCACTCCATTGACTTTCAACATCATGGCTATCTTCGCGTTCACCGTGTCCTGGAGGTCCACACTGATCTTGTTGGAAAAACTGCCGGTGTACATGTGCCCAACCAAGTTTGAAGACACTATACTGTTTTGAATGGTGGTCAACTGGGTATAATTGGTCATTTCCAGGTCCATGAGCTTGGTCTGGTTCAACCTAACATTAAGGGTCAAGTCAATGGGAGGGAGGGAAGGAAAGGACTCAAGGGGCTCGGTTTCTTCGACAACTTCTTCTTCTTTCTCTCCGGATGTTTCCGGCAGCAGTTGGTCCAGATCCAGCATTTTGGAAACAACGTCCACCTTTATTTGAGTGGTCTTTCCTTTAGCCAATTCCGGTAATGCCATGGCGAGATAGTTCTGCACGTTCACTTTCACACTCACATCAGAGTTGCCGATTTTCACTTGCAGCGTTTCATCCACTTTATCATTGTTTATGTTCACTTCTCCGTTTACCAGCAATTTTTCAGGCAATTCCGCCGCGGCCAGTGAAATATTCTTAATGGATACATTGCCCTGCGCCCTGATGCCCATGGGATTCTGCGGATCCAGTTTTCCCCTGGCCTTGATCTTTGAGGCAATCTGTCCCGACAGCGCGAATCCCTCCGGCAGGCCCGCGAACTTATCCGCCAGGGCCATCAGCGGGCCCAGGTCCAGCCTGCTGTCTATTGCCAGGTTCTTCAGGTCGGGAACTTCCAGCAAGTCAGTGACAAGCATGGCCACGTTCACAGGATGCTGGTCCAGCTTGAAGCCGAAGTCCTTTATCTCCACGCTGTTTTCCGTGACATGGATAAAACCGTTCATATCGTTGATGCCGGCGGGCAAATCACCATGTCCAAATCCCATACCATTCAATGACAATTCAGCGTTTACCCTTGGCAAGGAGGCAGTATCCACCACTCCTATCACTGAGGCGGTTAATTTGGCAAACCCCTTGGCGGTCAACTTGGGAATGTCCGGAGACAGGCCGGCCGGCACTTCTTTTAAAATAGAGGCCATCTTGATCTCATTAGAAGCGATTTTAATGTCCACCCCGGGAGAGGGTGTCATGAAATCCTTGACTGATCCCATAACCTCAATCAGAATGTCCTGCAGGCCGAGCTTCATTCCGTTTATAGTCAGCACCTGCTTGGGAAGATTCACTTCCAGGTCATGGCCGAAAGAAATCCGGACGCCGCCTTTGCGCAGTCCGGACTTTTTATCCGAGACGCTTATGGAGGAAACCACCAGCTCCCCGCGGGTCTTCACATCCTCCAGGTTTTTATCCACGGAAACAGAGGCCTGCTGATTGATGCTTCCCAGGGTCAGGACCGTGCCGGTTTTAAGATCGCGGTAGCGGACCCTGGCGTTTTCTATCACAAAGCTTTTAAGCGACAGGGCAGCGGGAATCTTCAGGGGACCGGCCGGTTTATCCTCTGGTTCTTCTTTCTCCTCTTCCGCTTTGGGTTCTCCACCCAGGCCGTCCAGGTTGGTCCTGCCCTTTTTGTCCACCTCATACAGGATATCCGGCTCTTCTATGCGGATTTCCTTGATAATGGGAGTGAACCTGACCAGGGACATGAAATCTATGGCCAGCACAATTTTTTTCAGATTAAACATGGGATCTTCAGAGAAACCCTCGGCATTAGCAAGCGTTACGTCCTTTATGACTATCTTGATAGTGGGAAACACGCCTATGGAGGCCCCGCCCACATGTATGTCCCGGCCCACCGCCTTGGACCCGTGTTCGTGCACCAGGGCCTGCACTTTTTCCGGAGGAAGCGCAATCTTTACCGCTACATAAAGCCCTACCCATAGAACAACTAGTAAAACAATTAACCCAATGACTAACTTTTTCATGAGCTTCATAAAAACCCCCTGATTAAAGAGGGGAAAATATAGAATTTATTGAGAAATCAGGGGAGTTTCGATGAAAAAAGCCCCCCGGAAAACCGGAGGGCTTGAGCAATGAAAAGCAATTGATTTAAGTAAGCGGTTGCTTTGGAATAGGCATCATCTCCTGTCCACTATTCCTGTGCTGCTGCCTTTTTTTTCTTCATTTCAAGCTTTTTTAACTTCTTTGCTTTTTGGATTTTATGTTCTGTTGTCATCCCGGGCTTCTTCTTCACCACCGGAGGGGGCTTGATGATTTTGAGCAATTCAATCTCAAACACCAGGGTGGAGTATGGGCTAATTTTTCCCCCATCCCCTTTTTCTCCGTATGCCAGGCTGGACGGCACAAAAACTTTATACTTGCTTCCAGCGCCCATCAATTGCAATGCTTCTGCCAATCCGGGGACCATTCCATTCATGGAAAGAGAGGCGTTTTGAAGTTTTTCAAATTCCGCGCCATTAGCCAGCGTACCTGTTAGGTTAACTAAAACGCTGTCCCGGGGAGTAGGTTTGTTCCCTTCACCCATTTGAAGAACCATGTATTGAAGACCGCTGGCTGTAGTCATCACCCCTTCTTTCGCTTTGTTTGCGGTTAGAAACGCTCCTTCATCTTCTTTAGCCTTAGCCTCTTTATACGCGGCCGATTGTTTAAGATCGTCCAATTCCTGTTTAGCGGCAGTATCCTCTTTCTTACTGCATGCAAACGGCAATAACAAGGCAGCCAATATTGATACTATCAAATATTTTTTCATTTTAACCTCATTTTTTTAATTGTGGCTCAACTTTAGATAGCTACTGAGAAATTCTCTGTAAAAAAGGAAAATTGAAGGTAAATAATAAAAAACCCTCCGTTGAGGAGGGTTTTTAGCTAACTGACTACATCGCTGTTTTGATCGAAATGGTTCCTGACGCACCAGGCACCTGGGTATTGATAAGCACCAGGGCCAACAAGCTTTCCGTGGTCTGAACTACAAACACATCTCCCTGGGCGACAGATAAAGTTGTTGTTGTCGGAGTGCCGGCAGCCCAAAGTTCCGCTATCTGCTCTTCATTCACAACCGCGTTAAACCCGGCCGCATCCAGGTCCGTCTTGATAAAACTGATGGTAGGCGGGGTAAGGCTGGACCAGCTTGACCAGGTGACAACCGTGGCCGCATGTGAAGGCGAATAAAAGCCGTCAACACCGCCTTCGGTAAGATAGACAAGGTCAACTTCAGAAATGGCCGCGGCGGCATCTGCAGCCAGAAGCACGGCATCCGCATCGAGGTCAATCGAGCTTCCAAGAGTAGCGTGGCCGCTTGATCCGGCGGTAAGAGTCGCGGGAACCAGCGGTACTCCGGTACTTACCGTCAAGGGGACAGAAGCTGTAACCGTCAATCCCGCATCGTCTGTAGCAACAATATCCAGAGTAGCAGCGCCGGCTTGCGCCGTTACCGGAACAACAAACGTCTGGCTGTTCGCTCCCAGATCCCATGTTGTCTGGGCGGCGAATCCGGCAATAGGAGTAATGGTGGAGGCCGTGCCGGCGGCATCGGTAACGGTAATGGTTATGCTGGCAATACCGGCGTCGTCTTTTACCACTCCGGTAAGACTGTAGGTTACGCCAACTACCACGGGACTGGTAGCTACTGCAGCGTTTTCAATGGTTGGCGCCGCGTTTTCGTCTTCATCATCGCCGCCAAGAAGATCGCATCCTGTCAGTACCATTCCCATACTGAACATGATGGCGATTAACCAGAATTTTACTGATTTAATGATGTTCATATTTTCCTCCAGATCTTTATTGATTAGCTTTTTTTAAATGAATAGGGGTAATGTACATTTTTATTAAAAAAGCAACAAATTAATTCAGTATTAATTAGTCTATTATTCGGATTTAGATGGAATGAAGAGAAAAAAACCGCGGAATTTATCCGGAGAAAAGCAGTAGGAAATCGATGATTATCACGACACGGGGAACCCTCTTTCCCTAGAGATTTCTCCTTCCCTGGAACCCCATGTATCTTCCTGACGTGATCTGCTCCGTCATGGAGTCCTTTTTAATAAATATCGGGAAAAATGCCGGTTTCCTTTAACTTTTCTATTGAGAAATTTGAGTCTTCCCGGCAAAACCAATTAATTTCTGGACTGGATGGTGAATTTTTTCCAGTCATTCCTGCCGCCAATCCTGATTGGCAGAGAGATAGCAGATACCAAATCGAGGCCAGATAAGGAAATCTCAACGAGCGCTAAACAAGGACTGTGTTTGATTATATTTCCTATCCGTATTTGATTGCGCGCCATTCAGTGCGGGATCCCGATATGGAAAACGGCAGTCATAAAGTGGAAATAAAGGTCAGATATGCTGAAACCGACGCTATGAGGTTTGTGTATTATGGAAATTACTTCACGTATTTTGAGGTTGCGCGCATAGCGGCGCTGGAAGATTTGGGATATCCCTACCACAAAATGGAAGAAAACCGCATATTAATCCCGGTACTTTCCGCCAGCGCTGAATTCAAACGGCCATCCTTTTTCGGAGACGTGTTAACCATCCACACCAGCAAGCAGAGAATAGGCAATACCCGGGTCCAGTTTACCTACAAGGTATTCTGCCGGGAAAACTTAATCGCCACAGGGACTACCCGGCACGCCTTTATGAATCCGGATGGAAAGCCTATACGACCGCCAGAGGATATAATCAGGTTATTTGATCAATAGCACTTAGTCCGTGAGTATGGTCTAAATGGAGTATTGGAGGCAGCTTCATTGACTTGGTTGGGGTCCCGGGATGTGGGATTCTTTCACCATCACCCAATACTTAACTACCCCATTGCTCCGAGGCTTTATTCCCGGCATATTTAAAAAAGCCCTGTGGAAACCAGGCCGAAATACACAGCGCCGCCGGCGATAAACAAACCCGCCGCCGCCAGGGAGATCTTAAGCCAAACGGGCATGGGAGAAGCTTCCTCCCGGTCATCCGAATCGTCCGGTTCAATAATGGGAATAAATTCTGTGTGCTGCTGCCGTAGGTTTACCGAGCGTTTTTTAGCCTTTTCCTGATTTTCCATGGAATCCAAATTGGGATCAGGGACCACATCCTCCACATCATCATCCATGGAAAACTCCGGTTTTTTTTCCCCGGTTTCATGAACGACTTCGGGTATGGTCCCGGTACCTTTATCTCCGTCTTTGGATTCCAATCCTCCGGCATCGTTCATGGCAGGGATCGGCCCTTGTTGGAGATCAGCCTCCGAATCAAGGGAAAAATCCTCCAGATCGTCAAGAGAGAGATCGGGTGCCATCCCTCCTGAATCCGCTTCCGAATTGTCGGAAGGCCCGGTTCCAAGGGTCTCTTCTTCAGAAAAGTCCAAAGTTTCATCGCCACCCGGATCGTCATCTTCCGGAGTCCGGTTTCCAGGGCCATTGACAACACCAACCTGCTCCTGAACAGTGCTTTCCTTCCCGTCATCTTCCCGGTTTTCCCGCGGCGGGTTCTCATGGGACTCCTTTTCCGGTTTTTCCCCAATCTCATCAACCTGAACCGCCGGCTCCCCCATGCCACCTTCCGGCTCCATGGCAGCGGGTTCAGGGGTTTCGGAGACTTTCTCCGCGGACTGCTCCATGGCCGAATCACCCTGGTCCGCCGGCTCACCGCCTATTGTTTCCAGCAACCTGGTCTCATCTTCAGCAATTTCTTCTCCCGCACCGGACTCCGTATCTGCCGCTTCAGCCTGGTCTCCCCCCGTATCAGGAGAACGATCCTGCTGCGCATACGCCTCCGGCTCATTATAAACCTCTTCCGGTTCAGCTCTTTGCTCCTCTTCTTCCCTTCCTTCTCCGGAATCCGGCAAAGAGTCTCCCCCATCAGTTTCTTCCGGTTGTTCCACAGTCTCAACCGGTTCGGACGCTCCCATCTCACCACTTTCCGTACCGGTACCGGACAAGGTTTCCCCTTGAGCGGAATAACCTTCAGCCGGATCGGTTTCAGCATCGAATTTGGTAAGCTCCTCAGATTTTGGAGAGAAAGTGGTAATCAAGGCATCGATACCCTGAACGAGTTCCTGAACCGTCCCGTATCTGTGTTCCGGCCTAGGAGCCAGGGCCGCTTCCACGATGTCATCCGTCTCAGCGTTGTAGTAATTGGAATTCTCACTTGGAAGAGTATACGCCCCAAAAGGCGGCCTGCCTGTGAGGATCTCATATAATATGGCCCCGGCACTGTAAAAATCGGCCGCCCGGGAAATACTGCTCCACTCGTCCCTGACCTCCGGGGCCATATAGCCCAGGTATTGCCTGGCAGCCGGTTTCGTCTCAAATTCAGAGGGAGATATAAAAGAAACCGGCCAGAAATCGCTGAGAACCAGATCATCTCCCCGTATGAAAATATTCTCCGGCTTTGTGCAGGCATAATGTCCGTGCTCATGCAATACATCCATGACCGCCGCCAGTTTCCGCAGATACTGCAGACCGGGCACGACCCTTTCCTCAAAGGTCAGTGTTTTCATCAACCAGATCCTGAAACTAGTCTCACTGATGAAGTCCATGGTATAATACAGGAATTCTTCGTGACGCCTCACGTCCCTGACCCTGCAGATGTTATCATGCCGGATTTGCATCACGGACCTTGTTAACATGGTAAAGGAATTGACAAATCCCGGCCGCTTGCAGTAGCGTCCATGAACGATTTTCAGGACCAGTTCCTTATCATCTTGCGATGTGTCGCGGCAAAGGTAGGCATCAGAAAGGCTGCCCGGGCCCATTGGTTTTCTGATACTGAACCTTTCTGCGAAAAGCTCGCCGGGAGCAAATTGGAGCGTAGATTCAACCACTATATCCACCTGAAGTTTTCTTTTCCTGATTTGTGCCCATTATGTTTCACTACCTACCGAGGTTAATATCGCAACCTCCTTAACATATATTTTTAACTGACGCAGAGCCATAACAGGAATGAGTGATATTATACCACAGATATGGTGGTTTGGCAAAGTGGTAAGTGGAGGAAGGAGTAGGGAGTGGGGATTTCTAATAATTCTAAATTCTAGATTTTGAATTCTAAATTAAGAGCACACTTTTCAAATAAAATGCCGCCCTCTTTCGCTGTTCCAGCTACGGAGGACGAGAAGGCATTCATTTTTTCAATTTAAAATCTAAAATTATTTGGAGCCCAGGTTTCTAAAACGCCCCTCTCCCCACTCATAACTCCCCACTTAAAGGCCAAGCACTCTCACACCGAGATCCGGTGCTCCTTCATCTTCCTCCACAGAGTGGATCTGGAAATTCCCAGGCGTCTGGCCACTTCGGTCTGATTGTTGTTTAATATCCGCAGAGAATTCACGATATGGTTCTTTTCCACCTGGGAAAGTGATTGAATGGTGTTTGGATTGGATGACAAATCATCAGAAACGGGCAGGGAGAGAAGCTCCGAGAAACCGGTGTCATCCGCAATGTGATCGGGCAGATGAGACTTCAGGATATATTCGCCCTCACACAGGACCACCGAGTGCTCTATGATATTTTCCAGTTCTCTTATATTTCCCGGATAGTTATAATTGAGGAGCCTGGCTTCGGCTTCCCGGGCCATTCCCTTTATCAGCTTGTTATTATCAGAACTGTATTTTTTCACAAAGAACCTGATAAGGTGGGGCAGGTTCACCCGCCTTTCCCGGAGCGGCGGGAGTCTCAGGTGGAAAATGTTCAGGCGGTAATACAGGTCCTCCCTGAATTTTCCATCCGCGACGGCCTGAATCAGGTTTAAGTTGGTGGCGGCTATCACACGCACATCCACAATCCGGCTCTCGTTTTCACCCACCTTGCGGATCTCTTTCTGCTGCAGAAAACGCAGCAGCTTCACCTGCAAAGAAGTAGGGAGTTCCCCGATTTCATCCAGAAAGAGAGTGCCCGTGTCCGCCTCTTCGAAAAGCCCTTTCCGGTCTGAAACAGCTCCAGTGAACGCGCCCCTCTTGGAACCGAACAATTCGGATTCAATCAGGTTTTCCGGTATGGCGGCGCAATTGACAGTGACGAAAGGATCATCAGCCCTGCTGCTCATGCGGTGAACAAGGTTGGCGATAAATTCCTTGCCGGTCCCGGTCTCTCCTTCAATCAGGATATTGCTGTTGGTTGGAGCCACCTTGGCGATGGTGGTGAGGATTTTTTCCATGGCCGGCGTGGATCCCAGGAGATCCGTCATCAGGTGATCTTCCAGAATCCGATGGTTTTTTCGGGCGAGGGCCCTGGATATCACCTTCTTGATCAGAGTTTCTACCAGGGGCAGGCTGATGGGGCGTACCAGGAAAGAATGCGCGCCCTTGCGGACAGCCTCCTCGGCTTTGGAAGTGTCTTTTCTCTCTGATAGGATGAAAATCTCCACCCCCGGGTTGTGTTCCCTTATCAGGGTGAGAATGTCCAGGTTGTCTATGGTTAAAAAATCTGTGGAAAGAAATACGGCCCCGATATTTCCCTTGCTAATCTGCCTGATGGCGCGGCCGCCCCCCTCACTTTCCAGGAATTCAATCCCTGAAACCGACCAGGAGGAAATAAGATTCTCCTTAAACTGTTCATCCGAATCTATGATCAGGACCTTCATGCTGTCACTCATGGCGATACCTGCCCCGCCCCCCGGGTATTCACGTAAACATGTCCCGAGCCTTCTTGAAAAAGGACTTGTCCGCCGGCTTGTCTCTCTGAATGAGATCCAATTCCTGCAGCAATTCCTTTTCCCTGGGACTCAGAGAAGAAGGCGTGTACACATGTATCTTTACATACTGATCGCCGCGACGGGAACTGTTGAGATCAGGCAGGCCCTTGCTTCTTAACCTGAGGAGTTTTTCCGACTGAGTGCCGGCCGGGATTTTCAAATCCACCTCTCCATCAATGGTTTTTACCCTGATCTCCCCTCCCAGCGCCACGGTGGTGAAATGGACCTCCACCTGGCATATGACATCCAGACCCTTCCTCTCGAAATAAGGGTCTTCTTTTTCGGTGATAATGGCCATCAGGTCTCCGGGCGGCCCGCCCTGTAATCCCTTATGCCCTTCACCCCGGAGAGTAATGTAATTACCCTCGGCAACACCTGCCGGAATGTCTATGGCAATAGTTACTTCGGCCATTTCCCGCCCCAGTCCGCGGCAATGAGAGCACTTGTCCCGCACACTGGTTCCGATACCTTCACATTCCGGGCAGGCGGTCACATTTACCATGGTTCCAAACAGGGAATTCTGGGTTTGCCGCACCTGTCCCACACCTCCGCAGGTCGTGCAATTTCTCAGACCGGCGCCTCCCTTGCCCGAACAGGCCTTGCACCGGTCATACCGCCTGAGCTTTACTTTCTTGGTGACCCCCCTGCTTATCTCCTGCAGAGAAAGGCCGATTTTTATCTGCAGGTCTTCCCCGCGCGGGGGGCCGGCTCTTCTCCTGGTCCTGCGGAAACCGCCTCCGCCGAACATATCTCCGAAAATGTCCCCGCCTCCGCCGCCGAACATGTCTCCGAAAATATCGCCGAAACGGCTGAATATATCTTCAAAATTGCTGAACCCGGCGCCCCCTCCCGCCATGCCCTGCACTCCGGCGTGTCCGAACCTGTCGTACTGGGCTTTTTTCCGGGGATCGCTCAGTACATCATAAGCCTCTGCGGCCTCCTTGAACTTTTCTTCAGCAGTCTTATCACCGGGGTTCTTGTCAGGATGAAATTTAATAGCCAGCTTTTTATAAGCCGACTTCATCTGGGCGGGACTGGCGTCCCGGGAAACACCAAGGACGTTGTAGTAATCTCTTTTTTCGGCCATTTATACCTGCATTAGATTTGAGTATTGAGTATTGAGGATTGAGGATTGAGTTTTGGCAATCGCCACAGTGACTTTTTGATACCTTTCTTTTTGATACTTTTCTTAGTATTACAGTGTTTTAGCAAAGGAGAGTATTGCTCTGATAATTTAATACGATATAGGTGCCAAGTCGCCGTACCTGGCTCTGTTAACTCAATCCTCAATCCTAAGAAACCCGGTCCCTAATCAACCACCTCATAGTCCGCATCGACAGCGCCGTCAGGGCCCTTCTTCTTTTCCTCCTGCTTCTGCTGCTGCTGCTCCGGTCCCGCACCCGGCTGCGGTCCCGGCTGTGCGCCCTGTTGTTGCTGGGCGTCCGCCGCGGCCGCCTTGTACATGGCTTCGGAAATCTTATGCGAGGCCTCCTCCAGCTTTTTCATGGCTGATTTGATTTCCTCCAGGTCTTCTGAGCCCTGCACCTTCTTTAAATCCTCCAAGGCTCCTTCAACCGATTTCTTCTCCCCTTCCGGGACCTTATCTCCGTGCTCTTTTAAGAGTTTTTCAGTAGCGTATACCATTTGCTCGGACTGGTTTTTTACTTCTACCTTTTCCTTTTCCTTTTTATCGCTTTCGGCGTTGGCCTCCGCTTCCTTGACCATCCTGTCTATTTCCCCTTCCGAAAGACCGGAGGATGATTCTATCCTGATCTTCTGTTCCTTGCCTGTGGCTTTGTCTTTGGCGCTGACGTTCACAATTCCGTTGGCGTCAATATCAAAGGTCACTTCAATCTGCGGAATTCCCCTGGGTGCCGGGGGAATTTCCGTAAGCTCGAACCTGCCCAAAGTGCGGTTCCTCTGAGCCATTTCCCTTTCCCCTTGCAGCACATGAATACTCACAGCGGTCTGGTTGTCTTCCGCAGTGGAAAATATCTGACTTTTCCTGGTGGGAATAGTGGAATTCCTGTCTATCAACCTGGTCATCACACCGCCCAGGGTCTCGATTCCCAGAGAGAGAGGGGTGACATCCAACAGCAACACGTCTTTTACCGATTCATCGCCGGCCAGCACCCCGGCCTGGATGGCCGCACCGATTGCCACGACCTCATCGGGATTGACACCCTTGTGGGGCTCCCTGTTAAACAATTCCTGCACCCGTTTCTGGATGGCCGGAATCCTGGTGGATCCCCCGACCAGCACTACTTCATTAATATCAGAAATATCTGTTTCCGCATCACGTAAAGCGGCTTCACATGGACCCATTGACTTTTCCACCAGGTGTTCGGTAAGCTGTTCGAATCTGGCCCTTGTCAAATTTAGATTCAAATGTTTGGGACCGCTGGCGTCAGCGGTAATAAAAGGAAGATTGATGTCCGTGCTGGTGGTGCTGGAAAGCTCAATCTTGGCCTTTTCCGCCGCTTCCTTTATTCTCTGAACCGCCATCTTGTCCCGGGACAGATCAATACCATCCGATTTCTTGAATTCGGAATAGACCCATTCCATTACAGTCTGGTCGAAATCATCGCCGCCCAGCTGCGTATTGCCGTTGGTGGATTTGACCTCAAAGACGCCGTCGCCGATTTCCAGAATGGAGATATCAAAGGTACCGCCTCCCAGGTCATAGACGGCTATCACTTCATTGCTCTTTTTTTCCAGGCCATAGGCCAGCGAGGCTGCCGTGGGCTCGTTCACAATCCGCAGCACCTCCAGACCTGCGATTTTTCCGGCATCCTTGGTGGCCTGCCTCTGGCTGTCGTTAAAATAGGCAGGGACCGTTATCACAGCCTGCGTCACCTTTTCCCCCAGATAGTCTTCCGCGGTTTTTTTCAGGTTCTGCAGGATTATGGCCGAAATTTCCGGCGGAGTGTATTTCTTTCCGTCAATTTCAACAGTTACCATCTCATCTCCCGAACCCGCGATATGGTAGGGCATGCGCTTTTCATCCTCCGCCACTTCTTTATGCCGCCGGCCCATAAACCTTTTTATGGAATACACTGTCTTCTCCGCGTTGGTAATGGCCTGACGCTTGGCGACCTGTCCCACCAGCCGTTCATTATCTTTAACGAAACCCACTATTGAAGGCGTGGTTCTTGAACCTTCCGCGTTGGGTATCACTACCGGCTTTCCGCCTTCCATCACGGCTACGCACGAATTGGTGGTTCCCAAATCAATACCGATTATTTTTCCCATTTTGCTTCCCTTTCTTCATTAAAATATACTCTGCTCCCGCCTTCGCCTCACTTTCCATTTCCTTTTGAAGTTATGACTTTTGCGTATTTTAAAATTTTTGATTTAACTTTATATCCTTTCTGATAAACCTGGATCACATGCCCTTCCTCCACGGTATCGTGGTTCTGTTCCAGCATGGCCTCATGGTAAACCGGGTCAAATTCCTCCCCCTCCGGGTTTATCTCCTCAAGCCCTTCTTCTTCCAGCACGTCCTTGAAGCAGTTGTATATCATCTTAATGCCCTCTTCAAAGTCCTCCAGTTTTTTGGCTTTCTGCTCCGGGGCAAACGCTATCTCAAAATGCTCCAGGGTCGGGATGAGTTTTTCCAGAAGCTGGCAATTCGCGGTTTTTATCAGTTCCAGGTTTTCCCTGGCCGTCCTTTTCCGGAAGTTATCGAATTCCGCGTATAGCCTCAGATACTTTTCATTCAAGGCCTGGTACTCCGGATTGTCTTTCACTGATTCGTCAGAGCCACTCTCTTCCCCGTCACTTTCCTTTCTGTTCTCCTCCGCTTCCTCTTCCTCCGGAGTGGAATCCCCTTCTGCTTCCTCGTATTCCGGTTCGGGTTCTTTTTCTGTAGTATTTTCTTCCATCTGCTCTTCTTCTATCACAGCCTGATCCTCCTCAGGACCTTTCTCATTATGTTTTGAATTCTCGGTTTTTACTTTTTTTGAGTCGGGCATGTTCTCTCCTTTACCACCCCTTTTCACTGTTCCCGCTTAGGATCTTGGCGGTGTAATCCACAACAGATATTAATTTTGAGTAATCCATTCTCATGGGTCCAATCACCCCCACAGTCCCTCTTGCCCCGCCTAAATTGAAAGTTGAGGTAATTACAGAATGAGTCTTAAAAATTCCCAATTTATGTTCTCTTCCAACTGTTACATAAACTCCTTTATGTTTAGTTCTCCCTTGCAAGAAGTGTACCAGAGTCCTTTTATCATCCAAAAGCTCAATTATTCCCTCAACATCTTCGATTTTTTCAAATTCCGGCTGATTAACAATGTTTTTAGTACCGGACGTCTGGACATTATAAAAATTGTATGAATGTAATAGTTTCAAAATAGAACTGGTAAAAATACGGATAGGGCTTGAAAATTTCCCTTCAACGTATTTATCTATTTCTCTAAAATAGCAAGTGTTTAAAAATGAAACAGGTCTGCCTGCTATTTTCTCATTAATAAAACTCTCAATCGCTTCCAACTGGGAAGAAGATATGTCCATTTCCAGCTCCACCATCAAACTACGGGCTAATCCGCTGGAAATGGCTATTATGAGCATAATCTTTTTTTCCGCAACTTGTATAAGGTTTAGCCTCTCAAATATCCCCTCTTCGATTATTGTGGTAGCGGCAATACCAAGTAAATTTGTGATCTTTCCCAGTATAACAGATGTTAACCGTAGAATTTCGTCTTCCTGCCCCACTTTTGCCAATTGCTTGGATATTATGTTCTTCTCCTTTTTCCTTAATTTCTGAATGTGAATAAGCGAGTTGAGGTAGACACGATAACCGAGGTCAGTGGGCTGCCGTCCAGAGGAAGTATGCTGGTGCTCAATTAAACCCAGGCTCTCAAGCTGAGCCATGGTGTTCCTGACAGTGGCGCTGCTGGTCCTTATGTATGATTGTCCTGCTATTACTCTGGAGGATACAGGCAGCGCGCTGGTAATAAAATTCTGTATTACCGCGGTCAGGACTTTTTCCTGCCTTTCATTCAGTTTGGGTTGTTTTTTTTTCCTGCTCATAGCAAAAATCCCCTGGCACATCTGAGGTACCAGGGGATTAAACGGTTCATGGCTACCTGCCCGGCATTACATGCCCATGCCGCCCATGCCACCCATGCCGCCCATACCCGGAGGAGGGGCTCCTCCGACATCGGCCTTTTCTTCCTTTTTATCAGCGATGAGGCAATCCGTGGTAAGCAGTAAACCGGCGATTGAAGACGCATTACAGACCGCTGTGGTAGTCACTTTGGCCGGGTCTATAACTCCGGTAGCCATCAGGTTTTCATAATTATCCGTCTGGGCATTGTATCCGTAGTCATCTTTGCCTTCTTTTACCTTATTTACCACAACAGATGATTCACCGCCGGCATTGGCTATGATCTGGCGAAGAGGCTCTTCCATGGCCCTCTTTAAAATGTTGACGCCAATAGCCTGGTCACCCTTGAGTTTCAGCTTATCCAGGGCTCCCTGGGCCCTTATCAAGGCCACACCTCCACCGGCGACGACACCGCTCTCAACGGCTGCCCGCGTGGCGGAAAGAGCGTCTTCTACCCTGTCTTTCTTTTCCTTCATCTCCGTTTCGGTGGCAGCTCCAACGCTTATCAGGGCCACACCGCCGGACAGTTTGGCCAGGCGCTCCTGGGCCTTTTCCCGGTCGTAGTCCGAGGTGGTTTCCTCAATTTGCCTTTTGATTTGAGCGCAGCGTCCCTTAATTTCATCAGTCTTTCCCGCACCTTCCACTATGGTGGTGTTTTCTTTATCTACGCGGATGGACTTGGCTGAACCCAGATCTTCAATAGTAGTGTTTTCCAGTTTCAGGCCGGCGTCTTCTGTGATGACCTGTCCACCGGTGAGGATGGCAATGTCTTCAAGCATGAGTTTCCTCCGATCGCCGAAACCGGGGGCCTTCACCGCACATATCTTCAATGTTCCGCGCAATTTATTTACCACCAATGTTGCCAGCGCTTCGCCGTCCACATCCTCAGCGATGATGAACAGAGCCCGGCCGGACTGGGCGGTCTTCTCCAGTATGGGAAGCAGGTCTTTCATGGTGCTTATTTTCTTTTCGTGCAGAAGGATGTAGGGATTTTCCAGTTCCACTTCCATATCATCGGGATTGGTGATGAAGTACGGTGACAGATAGCCCCGGTCAAACTGCATGCCTTCCACTACTTCCAGCGAAGTTTCCATGCTCTTGGCTTCTTCCACAGTAATGACGCCGTCCTTGCCCACTTTTTCCATAGCGTTGGCTATCAATTCGCCTATTTCCATTTCATTATTGGCGGAGATGGCCGCGACTTTAACCCACTCTCCCTTGTCTTTTACGGGTTTTGCCATTTTATTGAGTTCCTCGACCACGACCTTGGCTCCGGCATCGATTCCCCTTTTCAATTCAATGGGACTTGCTCCGGCAGTGACGTTTTTCAGGCCTTCGGCATATATGGCCTGGGCCAAAACCGTGGCGGTGGTAGTGCCGTCACCGGCAATATCGGATGTCTTGGAGGCGACTTCCTTAACCATCTGAGCGCCCATGTTTTCAAAAGGATCATCAAGTTCGATTTCCTTTGCCACGGACACCCCGTCCTTGGATACTGCCGGGGAACCAAAACTCTTTGCCATCACCACATTCCTGCCCTTTGGCCCCAGTGTGACTTTCACCGCGCTGGCCAGGCGTTCAACGCCCCTTTTTATGGCAGCTCTGGCTTCCACATCAAATGTGAGTTGTTTTGCCATTGTATTTCTCCTTTTTTCTTATTGTTAAACTTTTAAATAATTGCCAGTATATCGCTTTCGCGCATTATCAGATATTCCTTGCCATCAACAGTGACTTCGGTTCCGCTGTACTTGCCGTAGAGGACCGTATCACCATTCTTAACTTCCAGCTTTATTATCTCACCGCTGTTTTCCGAAGCCTTGCCGGGCCCTGCGGCTATAATTTTTCCCTTTTGAGGTTTTTCCTTGGCGTTATCAGGTATATAAAGACCACCTGATGTCTTCTCCTCAGCTTCAAGAGGCTCCACTAATACTCTGTCGGCTAATGGTTTAATCTTTACAGTCATTTGTCGTTCTCCTTTTTTGGTGGTTTTAAAATATGTCTTTCTGTCGGTTCTACTGAAAAAATATTACCGGTTTAGCAGTCTACCTGCCAGAGTGCTAAAAAAACCAAGGGATCAAATTAATACAAACAAAAAAAATCATCAAGTTTAAATTTTATTTAAACAGAGGATCACCACACAATGGGGGTAAATTTTATCCCAAAAAAAGCTGAAACCAGTAAATAAGCCTGCTTTTCTTGAGATTATTGAGCTAAATTAATTATTCATCCAGCCACTATTACCCGAGAAACAAACTTATGAAGCATGTCATCTTCCAAAAAATTGTCATTACTTTGTTAACAACCATTTCTCTGCCTTATTGCCTCAGTTTTGAAGAAATAAAGGCAAAATTAGCCCAAAATTACAAACTTGACACCCTTGAATCCAGGGTGGAAATAAATGTAAACGGAGCAGGACTCTCCGCAACCAGTTCATCCCACATTTTCACCAAAGGGCCTGAAAAACTCTGGATGGAAACCATCTTGCCGGGTGGAAAAACCCAAAGAACCATTAAAAACGGCAGCCGGTTATTAGTCACGAATCCCATGACAGGAGAGGAACAGGTAATGCCTGTAGGCGCTATGGAAATCCAAAATCCCCTTGAAATGGTAAACGCGGCTTTCGGGGACGGTAAGCTGGTTGAGCTGAAGAAAAAGCCGGATACGCAGCTGTACAACAGTTTGACAGTGTTTCTTGCGCTGACATTCTCTGGTGCCATAATGAAATAAATTTTAAAACAGGCAGCCCGATAAATTTTAAACCTGGTGCTGATGATGGATGCATACCAAGTGAAGATATTGATAATTTTAAAATTTGCAATGATGAAGACGATTCTTACAACCCACATAAAATTTTGCTAGAAGGATACTGGTTCCTCAAGTCGATGGAAACAGCAATACGGATTTAATAACAATGTACTGGGGCAATCCTGATGCTGAAGACAAATCAAATCATGATCTTGTATTTAACAAAGCGAATGGATTTATTTTAGTCCTACACCAGGAGCATAAAGTTAAGGGAAGATTTCATTTTCATCATAAGCCATGGGAGAATAACTGGCATAAATTTAAGCCTAAAAAGCATGAGCATGTGATAAAATTTATTGAAAATCTCGGGAGAAATAGCAAAGTTTCGCCAGCTTTATTTAACAAGCTCTTGCCTTTAAACGGCCACGCTCCTAAGTGCTCACATAAAAATGGCAAACATCATGGACATAAATGTAAAATATGCCCGGCCTTTACTTTTTCATGGTGGTCATTCTCTCATCATTCCGGACGGAATTATTATGCGTATGTCCTGGAGGGCGGAAAGCTGAGTTATTATAAGAATGGAGAAAAGGAATATGCCAAGCACTGCAAGCCAAAACACGTAGAATTAATAGATGAGGTAAGGATATCTAACATAGCCCGTTCTTCTGAATGGATAAAGTTTAATTATGAGAACCAGAAAGAGGAACAGGTCCTGGTTGAATTGCCTTATTAATCCAAAATTAAGTATTAATGAGTTACCGGAAAGTTTTTCTTGGCAATTTGCTTGATTCCACAAAAAAAATGATTTGTCCCGGAAAAATTCAAGGGTAATGTGCAATCCCCTGAAACCTCGAATGTAATGGAAACCGGACTTACTTATGCTTATACGTTCATTTTTATCCCGAAAAAAAAGCGACTTTTTTAAAATACTGAGTCTGATTACGTTCACCGCTCTTTTAGAAGCCGCCTTTATATTACTGCTCAGAATCCTGGTTAAAACATACTCACAGTTCCATGCTGTGCATGAACCATTTTCTGCGCACCGGACATCCACTTACCTTATTATCAGCGGTTTAATGCTGGCGGTGCTCACCAGGACTTTATGCCAGATGAGGCTGTTTAAAATGATGGTGATCCGGGTGGAAGAGTGGGCAGATGACCGGAGAAGCGCGTTGTTTGAACAGCTCGGCCGGTCCAGTTTTCCCCTGTACCGGGAAGGTAATGTCTCCCTTCTGAACCAGGCCGTATCCGAAGACCTTGAGCTGGTTAAACAGGGACTGCTGGCATGGCTTTTTTCCCTGGCGGCCTTCATCCAGATGCTGCTGTTCCTTCCCCTGCTGCTGCTTTTTCCCTGGCAGTTGGGGCTGCTGGTTCTTCTTCTGCTCATTCCGGTACTTCTCATATCCCGCATCAGGATTGCAGCCTTAAACCGCTTTGGACAGCGCTGGGTCGGAGCTTCCGGTTCCATCAAGAAACTGGTGCGGCAGTTTGCCCAACTGATAGAATTCCACTCCGGCAATGGAACCTTTCACCCGGCGTCGAAAAGACTGCTGCGGGAAGTGAAATCCCGGGAAAAACACCAGGAAACCTGGGAGTTTATCAGGGCCATATTCCCCGCCGTAATGGAAACGTTCTTTTTCCTGATGATTGCCGGAATTATGCTTATCATCATGGAACGGCAATTCCGTTTGTCCCTGCAGGTATGGCAGCTGTTCCCGTTCATGGTCCTGCTGCTTTTGATGTATAAACCGGTCAGGGAATGGTCGAGGACTTTCCCCTTGTTCGTGTTGGGGATAAAAGCATGGGAGGCCTTTTCCTCTTTTTTTATCCGAATCAAAGATTACCGGCCCCGTCCTGCAGTGATGAGCCGCTCTGACCAGGTATTGGAATTATCCGATGTGAGTTTTACCTATGACGACAGGGACGATGAGCGGATTTCTCATCACAGCTTCAAGGAAGGTGAACGGAAGCCCAGGGAAGATGATGCTTCCACCGCCATCTTTTCCCGTCTGAACCTGCATGTAGATCCCGACCGCATTTCTCTTGTGCAGGGGGCGAACGGCGCCGGCAAGTCAACTCTTCTCAAGCTCATAGCCCGCCTGGAACATCCCCGGTCGGGAAAAATCTTCTATCCCCGAAAATGGATAACCGGCAGCGGTCTTTCCCTGGCTTACCTTCCCCAGCGCTGCCAAATAGATCCATACATCCGGGAAAGGATGACAGTATTCCAGAAAAAATTTCCCGATCAATGGATGGAACTGGACGCCATACTCGGCCTGGAAAGGCTGTTAAACAAAATGGAGGGGCATGCACCCTCCGTTACCCTGCAACGTTCCTCCTCCACCGCTCACAATCCGGACCCGGAAGGCCTGTCTGGAGGAGAGCATCAGAGAATATGCCTGGCTCAGGTCATGCTGTCTCCAGTTCATTATCTGCTTCTGGACGAGCCGACCACCTGGCTGCCGGCCCAAGATCGGGCCGGAATAATGGAATCCCTGCTTGAATTCTGGCTCAAGGGCCAGAAGGCAGGCAACCGCAGGGGCGTCCTCATTGCCAGCCACGAACCGGATTTGCTCCGGCTCAGCGAAACTCTCATTGAATTCACCAATCCCGGCGAGTTAGTACTACAGGAGTAGGAAACGGATGGAGTATTGGAGTACTCCACGGTAAAAAAGATCCCAGTAAGAGATAATGACTCACTTTCTGTTTGCCTACCGCGGCTGGTTCCTGTTTGGGTGTTATGCCATAGCAGCCGTCTTCAGGTTAATCGGTGACAAACCCATTAACCACGCAGGGCTTTGGCTCATTCTGGGGGGCTGGGGCATACGGCTGACCGCTGGATTTTATATCGCGGACCATACTAACGAAAAAAACTTTTCAGGCCCCTCGCTGGCCAGGACAGGGGTATATGGTTTGACACGCAATCCCCTGTATCTGGGAAACCTGCTGGCATCTGAAGGATTCCTGATATTTGCCAATTGTCTGGCCTGGCCATTCCATCTCACGCTTATTGCCCTGGTGTTTTTCTACTACCGAGAGCTGGTCCGGGGAGAAGAGCGTTATCTTGAAAAAACCTTCGGGCGGGAATACGACCAGTACCTCAAGACCGTTCCCCGCTGGTTTAACGCCACATCATTTTTTAAGAAACATGCCTGGACGCCGGCGACGCCCTTTTCCGAGGTTCTGAGAATCCAGTTTCCCAACCTGCTGCTGTCGGCAGCGGCCGTGCTTTGTTTATGGTTCTTAAGTATTTTCTAAGGGGAAGCTTCCTATGGAGTAGTGGAGTTTTTTCCAAATTATAGTTTTATGATCTTTTATCCTGTATATAACACCATCTGGACCATGCTTTACCTTGCGGCCCGCTTTCTGTCGATCTGGGATATTCCCCGCCGCTGGCATCTGCCCGAGCGCGTGAGCATGCCCCGCGCCCGGAAGGGACCGTCAGTCTGGTTCCACTGCTCATCCCTGGGGGAGGCCAAGGGACTGGCCGGGCTCCTGTCTTCACTTTCCTTTTCCACCCACTTCCTGGTGGTCACTGCAGCCACCGGACAGGCCGTTGCCTACCTGACCCGTGAGCTCTCGAAACAGGTCCCGGTGCCCGGATATGCCGTGCGGGCGGCGCCGCTTGATCACCGGAGGACCTTGGAGGCCTTCCTGCGCTCCTACCGGGTGAAAGCGCTCTGTCTCTACGAGGCGGAGCTGTGGCCGAATTGCCTGAACTCTTGTTTCCGGAAGAAGATACCGGTCCTGCTTGTCAGCGCCAGGATAGGAAAAAGAACGCGGCGGCTTTTCAGCCTGTTTCCTGAGGTCTTTAAGGACATGACAAGAAGGCTGAACTGGATACAGGCCCAGAATCCCGGAGAAGCTGACTTCCTTTCGGGTTATGCCGGCGTCCGGGCGGAAACCGGCATGGACTTCAAGCTGTTGCCGCTGCTGCGCGGCGCCGGCCAGGAGCCAGACCCGCCCGAAAAGCGCGACGCTTTCGCTTTTATTTCCCTGCATCTCAAGGAACTGCACATGTGCCTGCCGGTGCTCCCCGATCTATTGCATAAATTTCCAATTATAATTTTCCCCAGGTACCTGAGCCAGACCAGGGCATTCAACCGCCTGCTGGCCCCCCTGGGGTTTGAAATATATTCAAATCATCCCGAAGCCCGGGCCCTGCTCATTGATGCCTATGGAAAAGTGATCCAGCTGACAAAACGCTGCCGCGCCTGCCTGGTAGGCGGGAGCCTGATACCGCATGGAGGACATAACCTGTGGGAACCGTTGGCCTCGGGCGCCGGCATCTATATGGGTCCGCATCATGACGATCAAGCTGAAACGGCCGCTGAATTGGAAAAACAGGGCTTCGCCGCTGTCATCGAGAATCCCCGAGACCTCCTGAGGATTGAGCCCCGCCCCCTGCCGGCGGAAAAGGTTGATTTTTTTTTGAACCGATACAGGAGCGCGTCACGGCAGGCGCTCACCGCCCTGGTCCGGAAACTGAATACGGACAGTGGTATCCGCGCCCATATACGTAATCGGTAACGTTGAGGGTGAGGATGCCCGCGCCGGCCGCTTTGGCCGGTGATCTCTATAATGTTTTCACCCATTCCGCCGCCATAGGTGCACAACCCAAGGCCGTTCAGATAGCATCACCGCCGGATCTAACTGGTTTTGCCGCCGCAACCGCCGAACATCACCGAGTCCAATATCGCGCCTATGCTCCCTTATCATTGTTGAAAATCGACCAAAAATACCATATATCCGGCTTATTTTTCCTTAATCGCGTTGACTTTTGACCTGTCCGCCATATATTAAATAGGTAGCAGCGCAGTTCCGCCTTTTATGACGCTCCTGAAGTGCGCTAAAGGGCTGCCGGTTTCACTATCACCCTGAATGTGATAAATCATAATGGGGAAAGTATCAACAACGGTAAAAACGAGTCTGGCCGCATGTCTGGGGTTGCTGATACTGTTCTTTGCCGGCTACCAGGGAAATTTCGCGTCAACTAAGCCCTCCACTGACAAGCTCTTCAGCGATGTTCTTGGTAACTGGAAAAACATGCTCGTTTTCTCCAGAGGAAAGCCGCGCCCCAATCAAGCCGGCGGCATTGTCAATGGTGCCGACCATGGTATCGGGGAAGCGGATTCCAGGCCAGAGACAGGCATAGAAAGCGAGAACATGACAAGCCGGAAAGCGGCCCCTGAAGGCTTTCAGACCCTTACTCTCCCAAGCCTGGGAAGCCTCAGCATCTCGGTCCCCGAGGGCCGTATCAAAGAGTATACTATTTACAGCATGCTGGGCACCCGAATCGCCTCCAGCAGAGAACCCCTGATGCGGCCGCGAACATCAGACTCGAACCGGGGAATATTTTTTATTTCGGTTTTCTATGGGAACGGGCAGAAATTCATCCAGAAAATAGTGAACCTGCAGTAAGGATCACACACTCCAGTCTATTATCCTGTTGGTCCTCTTCTTAAAGACATGTTCATGGGTTTCCCGAGCCTTCACGGGAACTTCGGCCCCAAAGGAAACCCGGTATTCTTTGAACAGCTTATTGACCCTGTCAAAATCCAGGAACAGTCCTGCGGCCTTTATCCAGATAGTGTCGGAAAGTTTAGCATCCACACGGCCTGTAACTATCAGGCCCGGTGAACTGTAGAGCGTATACCGCCTGGCTGACTGGTCGCCGGTCCGGAGGTCCCGGAAAATGTCATCCACAACTACCGGATCAAACTCGATACTCTGGATTTTTTCAAATGCGATAAGCAGGATATTAAAACTGTAATCCACCTTTATCAATTCCTGGATTTCATGCATAGGTATTGTCCCCGTTATGATGAGGTGACGTCTGCCGGTTGCGGTGATGAGGCCCGTTTGGATTAGGTATCCCGGTTACGTGTTTTTTGATATTCCCGTCACCGTTTGACGATCAGGGCATCGTCACTCCTGCCCTTACCATTACCTAACAAGCTTCTTCTTTCATCACCTATTATTAATAAGCATCTAAAATACACTTTTTAAAATCAGGACGGAAGCAAATTTAATCCAGGCGTCCGTGCCCGGGGACATCTTCAGATATCCAGCAGCAGAGTGGTCAGCAGAAAGTAGACGCCGAGTCCGAGAATATCATTCAAGGTGGTGACAAACGGTCCCGTGGCTATGGCGGGATCAATGTCTAACCTGCTCAAGACAACAGGAATAAAAGTTCCGGAAAACGTGGACATGAGCATGACGCAAAACATTGACATTCCCACCACCATTCCCAGGGAAACTTCTCCCTGCCAGAGGATTATCAATACTGCCAGCAAAAGACTGCACAGCGTTCCGGTTATCATGGAAATGCTCAATTCTCTCATCACCCTTTTGGCTATCTGGCCCTGAATGATCTCTCCAGTTGCAAGCCCCCGCACCGTGATGGTTGAAGATTGAAGTCCTACAATTCCTCCCATGGCCATTATCACCGGAACGAAAAAGGCCAGCAACAGGATTTTTCCAAGGGCCAGCTCAAACCTGCTCATGATAAAAGCGGCAACTATTCCCCCGAACAAACCGACCACCAGCCACGTGAGCCGTTTTCTGGATACCTCCAGGGCGGAATGACCGTGCACATCTTCGTCCCCGGTCCCGGCCATTTTTCCAATATCTTCCTCGATTTCCTCCTCCAGAACATCCAGGATATCGTCATGGGTAATTCGGCCCACCAGCCGGTTTCCTTCATCCACGACAGGGACTTCAACCAGATCATATTTCTTGGCGAGGTTGGCAACTTCTTCCTGATCCATGGCCGTGGTGACACTGCGAATTTCCTCCATCAATTCAGAAACCCGGGTGTTTGGTTTTGCCAGTACCAGAGTATCCAGAGAGAGAGTGCCAAGCAGTTCCCCGGTTTGCCCTTCCACTACAAACACATTATAAATCTGCTCCGTCTCTTCCACTGCCTTGCGGATTTCTGAGATCGCGCGCTCCACCGTGGCATTGTGCTCGATGGCCACCACTTCCTTGGACATAAGTCCGCCCGCCGTATCTTCCTCATGCTGCAGCAGTTCCCTTACTTCACGGGCATCTTCCTCTTCCACACTTTCCAGCACCTGCTCCTGAATGGTCTCATCGAGCAGCCCCACCAGATCCGCGGCGTCATCGGACTCCATCTCCTCCACAATCTGGGAAAGTTCGGTGTGCTGCAGATGCTCAGCCATGTACTGGCGCTTACCATCATTCAATTCCGGGATTATTTCCGCCTGAATCTCATCATCCAACAATTTGAGAATCTGGCAGGAATCCTCGTCCTCCAGTAAATTGAGCACAAATGCGACGTCAGCGGGATGAGATTCTTTTATCAATTCCAGAATAGCCGGATAATTCTTCTCATCCAGATAATCTCCTATGAGAAGCAAAACAGAGTTTTTCTCCAGGTCTGATCTGTCTTTCAAATCCATGGGGCCAGAAATATAGACTCTTTGGCACGGTTGTGGGATGTTTTGCTCTGCTTTGCTTCTCCTCTGTTTGAAAGGGCATTTTTGCCCCATTTCCAGTCAAATCCATATTTTTTTGGTTTTTTTATTAAAGATTTTCGGAAAATAGCCGATTCCTATAATAGGTACGTCTATATGTTAAGCCAGGTAATTGCAAGCGTCTTTTCCTCCCAGGGAGTGCTGCCGGTGCAGCGCTACCGCCCGGTTAATGCCCAACCCCAGGATAAAAACCCTGTTTCTACCCAAATCAACCAGGAATCAGCGATAGTAGAGTTCTCCCCTGAAGTCAAAAAATTGCTGGCCCTGGAAAAAGAGCCTGGAAATCCCGAAGAGAACAAGAATCAAAACACAAAGGGAAAGGGCTCTCAGAACGAGCTTTCAGAAGAAGAGAAAAGAGACGTCGAGGAACTGAAGAAAACAGATCGTGACGTGAAGGCACACGAGCAGGCCCACGTATCCGCCGGCGGACAGTATGTGAATGGGGGCCCGACCTATGAATTCCAGCAGGGCCCGGACGGCAAACAGTACGCGGTGGGAGGCCATGTAAACATAGACAGCTCCCCGGTGGCGGATGACCCGCAGGCGACCGTACAAAAAGCCCGGGTGGTAAAACGGGCAGCCCTGGCCCCTGCCGATCCTTCCAGCTCCGACCGCGCCGTGGCGTCTAAAGCCGGCCAGATGGAAACAAAGGCCCGGGCGGAAAAAACCCAGGAAGACGGCGAAGAACAGGCCGGTCCTGAAGGGACAAAATCGCTGGTGGAAAACTACGGCCAGTCATATACCGGATCCCTGGGCAGCGCCGTGAACGTGCTGGTTTGACGCCCCCCCCCCCTACTATCGATAAGCACCGGTTTCTCAATAATTCAATGAGGATTCATGCTTTGGATTAGTGGAGCATTGGGTTTTATACGTATGAGGTATCATTTGTCATTATGTGCCCATTTGCACTATTCCTGTGGCATAGCGCACGTCACAACAAATCATACAACACACCAAACACAAACGCCCCTCCAATGGTTGTCGATAAGTAGAGCACAAAGACCGGCCTTTTCATGCAGGCCAGCAGGGCGGCCAGAGTTGATACCTTGGTTGCCGGTCCGGAAATAAAAAAAGCCAGAATGGCCCCCTTATTCATCCCTAATTCATGTAGGGCCTCCATGACCGGTATGTTGCCGCCTCCGCATGAATACAGCGGCACGCCGGCGGCCACAGACATCAGCACGGAAAAATAGGCATTGCCGCCTACCACGGTCGCCACCAGGTTGGGCGGCACGAGTTCAGATATCACAGAAGCGATAAACACGGAAAACAGGAATATCTTCAGGATGAATCCGGCCTGCTTGAAAAATTCATGCCTGAACATTTGAATACTCACTTTTTTTAGGGCTGCCCCTGCTGCTTTCTCAGACTGCCCGCCTTCCGCCATCTCATGTCCGGGTTTCCAGAGCTTCACAGCAATAAGGCCTCCGATGATCCCCAGTACCAAGGCCGCCATAAACCTCATCATGGCCATCCCTGGGCCAAACGCGCCAAGGGTAAGCAAAAACAATAAGGGATTTATAAGGGGTGAGGCAATCATAAAGGCCATTAAGGGCGGAAGAGGAAATTTGTCTGTGCGCAACAGGCTCCCTATTAAGGGTATGAGTACGTAGGTGCCCACCGGAGACAGGGAGCCCAGAAAAGCCGCGGTTATAACGGCGGGTAAACCGCGGCCGTCGATGCTCTCTGCGATTTTCTGCACCGGAAAATACAGGGTCAAGGCAGTTGCCAGAATAATGCCGGCCAAAACAAAGGGGGTCAGCTGCAGTAGAAAATCATAAAAGGTCTGGGCTATTTCTTTTGTATAGGTGTTTTCAAAAGCCCACAGAAAATAGGAATACAGCCAGGTTAACAGGTCCATGTACTATTGAATAGCTAAGGGATTTGGTTCAAGGATGTGAGCATTTTAAAGTGTAAGGCGTCAGCAGTCAGGAGTTTTCAGTTGGATGCGGGAAATAGGAAGTTTGTCCGCCATCTGCCACCCAGTTCCCATTTTATGCCTGTCCTCCGACTCCTGATCCTACGGGGAATACAGCATACGTTTGGATTTAACGAAAGCTCCGGCTCTCAGAGTGTAAAAATACACACCGCCGGGCACCTTCCGGCCCCGGTTGTCAGTCCCGTCCCAGAAGACGGTTCGATCCCCACCGGGCCTCTGCCCCCTGAAAAGAGAGCATATGGTCCTGCCTGATATATCCTGGACAGCCAGTTCCGCGTCTGAGGTTCCCGCGGGCAGACTGAAGCTGATGCCGGTCCGGGCGCTGAATGGATTCGGCCGGTTCTGAGCCAGGACGATTTCCCCCGGAACATTGACTGGTTTTTTCACCTCATATGGCTCAGCATCCGGATCATTAGGGCCGAGATGGTAGAAGGTCCCGGGAAGCGTGCGCCCGCCGAAATAGGAAACTTTCATCCACAGGGAGAGCGTATCGGGCTGTCCGGTCAGGGGATCATACCGGCTGTGGCCATGTGGATAATAAATATCCCTGGAGGAAACTCCGCCGTTATTTACCACAGCCAGGCTGAATCCGTAATTGGCGCCGGACCTCCGTACTTTAACCAGAATTCTATTGTCACCCGGATCCAAAGCGATATGTTCATAAAAATCAACCCGGTGATAAGTCAGTATCCCGGAAGTGTCAAGCGCTACTTCGCCGTTTACCCAAACCTTGATGTCCCGCACTCCTCCGACATACAGCAGGCCGCCCTGGGTCTGATAGGACCATATCCTGGTAAAGGCATAGATGACATCATCCGTGGTGGTAGCTCCTGCAGAACTGGACAGGTCAACATAATCCTCCGGGGAGTAATAAGCGGTCCAGATGTTCCCGTTGTCCTGATCGCCCTCGTAGGGATCGGCATTGACCTCATCTATGTGCTCTGTGGATATATCAGGCGCCGAATATATGCCGTTGAGGAGCCAGCGCCGGCAGCCCCGGCCGTAGTAATGATTTGCCTTGAAACCGGCGTAAATACTAGACCGGCCTATAGGGGCCAGCACATCTGACTGAACACTGGCAAGGGAGTCCCCGCGAATGAAGATATTGGTAAGATTAAAATAACCATAACCCTTGGCCTGGCCCCAGCGGAGCATCTCTATATCGTGGGGATTAAGATTCATGGAGGCCGCGGCCACGGCTTCGGCCGCTACGGGGTCGCCTCCTGCTATGACGAAATTTCTCCTTACCAGCCCGGTCCTCGCGCTGAGGGGATGAGATCCTTCGCCCTCGAGAGAGACGGTGGCATCAATTAACACATAATCACTGGGATGATAGCTGAAAAGGTTCATGACCGTGTTCACCAGTTTGTCATGATCCAGCAGGTAGAGCGGCTGCGTGCGGTTTCCCGGATAAGCCAGACTCGCGTCACTGGCATAGGCCCCCCGGGACACAGAACCGATGTAATTTTTAAAGACACAATTTATGTCGACACCGCCTGAAGTCTTCAGCACCGGAATGTTCACCAGAATGTCGCAGTTCAAGACGGAGTTGGTGGGATTATAGGCCCCTTCGTTTAGCATGTTCGAGGTCGGAAGCCCTCCTATGCCGTTGGGATTGTCCGCAGGCACCGGATAATACTCAGGCTGCAGGCTGTCCCTGACGCTGTCGGGCAATTCATTATAAGGAAGACCGCCGTCCATTATCTCGTTAAAATTAAGATTGATGCACTCTATGGTTTTATCCGGGTGCCGGGCCTGTGCAGAATCCACCATGGACTGAAGGGAAAAGGTGTCGGGAAGGTCCGTGAAATAATCATTCCATTTGGATCCGCTGAATACGGTGTCGGTAAAAATCTGGTTTTCCGTGAGCCTGCTGTAACTGCCGCCTGCCAGCAGGCTGATTCGCCGGGCGCTGGTGCTGTCCGCCACATAATCGAGCACGGCCCATATCACCCTCGGGTCGGTCTGATCGCCGACTGTATACTTTATTCCGGGATAAAAAACCAGGTTGGGAAGAAGGCAGACCCATGCGGATTGATCGTTACTGGCGTCATCGATCTGGTACTGGAGTTCCGGGATCTCGGTTTCATGACGCACGTTTTTCGTGATGGCAAGGTACACCATTTCCCTGATTTCCGAAGTAGTGAGTTCAGCGGTGTCGCTTTTTGGCGAAGACAATTCCGCGTTGTCGGAGCGGATGATAGCAACCTGGGACTTGATGGAGGCTTCTGAATAACCGTCTATCTCCTCCTTCCCGGACTCGAAAAAATAAGCGTCCACCGCCATGACCGGCTGGGCCTGCTTTTTCTTGGAGATGACGATATCCACCAGCACCAGGCAAAAAACAACCGGGAGAAAGAAGAAGAGCTTCCATTGTAAACCATTTTCTTTTTTATCTCTGGATAACCGCATTCAGCCTCTGAATGGAAATATATCTTCATCGGATAACTTTGGCCAAATGATTGTTTGCCCATTGCGGGAAACGGGGTGCGGAACCGGGGATGGGAGGTCTTTGTTCATAAAGTGCCCGTTTGCATTTTGGCATTCGCGCGAGGACTAAAAGGCCTCATGCCAAAAGAAACCTCCTGCCTCTCTTACCTACTCCCTGTTCCTTAAATAATACCTCATCAGGGCATTGGTGGAACTGTCATGGCCAAGGTCAAGGTCCGGTTCCTGCTCACCCCGTTCCAGCTCGGCCAGCACTTTTTTGGCCAGCTGCTTTCCCAGTTCCACGCCCATCTGGTCAAAACTGTTTATGTTCCAGATAACCCCCTGCACAAAGATCTTGTGCTCATACATGGCAATCAGGGATCCGAGCACCTTCGGGGTCAGTTTCTTGATCATAAGCGAGTTGGTGGGCCTGTTGCCCTCAAAAACCTTATGGGGCATAAGGAAATTGAGCGCTTCTTTTCGTTTTTCTCCCTTGATTCCGGAACCGCTGAACTGTTTTTCAAGTTCTTCCCGTGCCTCCTCATCTGTCTTTCCGTTTAACAAAGCCTCGGTCTGGGCAAAAAAGTTGGACATCAGGATTCTATGGTGGCTGCCTATATTATGGTGGGAGTTTACCGCTCCAATAAAATCACAGGGGATTTTTTTCGTGCCCTGGTGAATAAGCTGATAGAAAGCGTGCTGTCCGTTGGTGCCCGGCTCTCCCCAGATCACCGGCCCGGTCTGGTACTCAACTTGCCTGCCCTGCCTGTCGATGTACTTGCCGTTGGACTCCATGTCCCCCTGCTGGAAATAAGCGGCGAACCTGTGCAGGTACTGATCATAGGGCAGGATGGCATGGGTCTCATACCCGAAAAAATTGTTGTACCACACGCCCAGCAGGGCCAGGACCACGGGGAGGTTCCTTTCCAGAGGCGCCGAGCGGAAATGCCGGTCCATCTCATGGGCGCCCTTGAGCAGTTCCAGGAAAACATCATGGCCCAGGTTCAGGGCAATGGAAAGACCGATGGCCGACCAGAGCGAATACCGTCCCCCCACCCAGTCCCAGAATCCGAACATGTTGTCAGGGTCGATTCCAAAAGCCGTCACCGCCTCCCGGTTGGTGGACAGGGCCACAAAATGCCTGGCAATGGCCTTGTGGTCTCCTTCATAGTATGCAAGCAGTATCTCCTTGGCGGAATTGGCGTTGGTCAGGGTTTCCTGGGTGGTGAATGTTTTGGAGGCCACGATAAACAGGGTCCGGTCGAGTTCAACGCGCTTGAGAGTTTCGACCAGGTGGGTGCCGTCTATGTTTGACACAAAAAAGGCCTGCGGCCCGTCGGCATAGGGTTTTAAAGCTTCCGTGACCATGACCGGCCCGAGATCCGAGCCCCCAATGCCTATATTAACTAAGTATTTCACGGGCTTGCCATTGTAGCCTTTCCAGTCACCGGAGCGCACCCGTTCCGTGAATGATTTAATGTTTGCGAGCACCTGGTTCACTTCCGGCATCACGTCGCTGCCGTCCACCAGGACCGGTGAGTTGGCAACGTTCCTCAGGGCGGTGTGCAGAACAGCCCGGTTTTCGGTAAAGTTTATCTTTTCCCCGGTAAACATGGCCTCCCGCATCTTCTCAACTTCAGTCTGCCCCGCCAAGGCCAGTAACAGCTTCATGGTTTCTTCGGTGATGATATTCTTGCTGTAGTCCAGATAGATTCCACACGCCTCAAGGCTGAACTTTTCAGCTCTCTGAGGGTCTCCCGCGAACAGATTGGTCATTTTTAATGATGCGGCGGCCTGGAAATGGGATTTTAAGTCCTGCCATGCTTTGGATTCGGTCAAACTTGAATTGTTCAAGATTTCTCCTTTTTTCAATTTCATCTTTTTTTAGAGGTTACCAATCAGCATTTTCTTTCTTTAGGTAACCCATGTACTTGTACTAAACATAGCTTTTTCTTTCCACTTTCTTTGCTCGCCTCAAAGAAAGTGGAGTAAAGGAAGGTCGCCGGCAAGCCAATTCGTCTTCATGTTTCCCATGGACAATCAACCTT